>CAWEHT010000245.1:0-18936 GCA_963808455.1 uncultured Chloroflexia bacterium
GGCATGGGCGTGCGGATTTCAGGCTAGACCCGATAGGGTGTAGAATCGGGTCACCTGTTGGTGCGAGGTAAGAAAGCCAGTAAAACCCAAGGCGACGGCTCAGTCGCAGTTGGGGCGTGGTCGTAGGGGCGGGGTTACCCCGCCCCTACGACGGTCCTGATTGCCGTCGGCCGGGCGCCCCGGAGAGAGCTGATGGCGAAACAATTTCATGTCCTGGTAATTGGCGGTGGTTCTACCGGCGCGGCGCTGGCGCACGATTTTGCGTTGCGGGGCTTGCGGGTGACGCTGGTTGAGCGCGGCGAGCTGACTTCTGGCACGGCCGGCAGGCACCATGGCCTGCTGCATAGCGGCGGGCGTTACGCTGTCAAGGACCAGGAATCGGCTCGCGAAATACATCGAGGAGAATAGGATCCTCCGGCACATTGCACCGGGTTCTTTTGAGGAGAATGACGGCCTGTTCGTAGCGATCACCGACCGGGACGTGGCCTACAAAGAGGTTTTTCTAAAGGGCTGCGCCGAGTGTGATATCCCCACCCGTGAGCTTTCCGCAAGCCAGGTCAAGGCCCTGGAACCATACATCAACCCAGAGGTCAAGCTTGCCGTACAGGTGCCCGATGGCACCCTGGATTGCTGGCGCCTGCCGATGCGCTTCTTTGCCACCGCCAAGCACAACGGCGCCGACATCCGCCCGTACACCGAAGTCGTCAACTTTCTCCGCGAGGGGAGCACGATCACCGGCGTGCGCGTAAAATCGCACACGAACGATAAAGTCTATGAGATCGGCGCCGACATCGTCGTCAATGCTACCGGCGCCTGGGCTGAAAAGATGAGCCAGCTGGCGGGTGTGCGCGTGCCCGTGCGCCCGAACCCGGGCGTGATGCTGGCCGTGCGCGGACGTTGGTGCAACATGGTTCTCAACCGCCTGGCCCCATCCGGCGACGGGGACATCATCGTCCCGCAGCGTGAGCTATCGGTGATCGGCACGACCTCCTGGTACACCGACGATCCTGACCGCATCGGGCTGCCGGAAGATCACGTACAGATGATGTACGAGAAGGGTGCCGAGCTGGTCCCGGCCGTGCGCACCGCTCCCTGCCGTGCCGCCTGGTCGGCAGCGAGGCCGCTTATTGGCGACGAGACGGTTAGCGGTGGCCGCGAGCTGAGCCGCACCTTCAAGTGCTACGATCACAAAGTGCGCGATGGGGTTGACGGTATCGTGACCATCTCGGGCGGCAAGGGTACCACCATGCGCGGGATGGCCGAGCTGACGGCCAACATCGTGGTCCAGAAACTGGGCCTGGATGCGCCGTGCCAGACGCGTGAAGTTGTGTTGCTGCCATATTGGGCGTACTATTGCAATTGAATCAGTGGAGCGATGCGGCCGGTTTTGGCGCGTCGGTCGCCAAACGACGGCCCAATTTGGGGCCGTGAAGCGCTGCCGGCGAGTTTAGCGAATACCGCTCGAAGCAGTAGGAGTTGAGGATGACAGAGAGCCAAAAGCCCCTATCGGGCAATGGCCGTCCTGGGCCAAAGCGCCCGGTGACTTTCCGAGTGTACCGCAGCAGAGAAGGCACTGGCGCGGAACCCCGGTTCGATACGTTCCAGGTCGATGTTCATCCGCGTATGACCGTGTTGGATGCTCTCGAGGACATCCGCACGGGGCAAGACCCGACCCTGCTCTATCGTCATTCGTGCCATCATGCCTCTTGCGGCACCTGTGCCATGAGGGTGAACCACCGGGATGTGCTGACTTGTGTGACCAACGTGTTGGAGTTGGGCACGGAAGTGGTTACCGTGGAGCCGCTGGGAGTGCTGCCCCCCATCTCCGACCTGGTCGTCAACATGACGCCCCTGGCCGAGAATATGTCCCCAGCCGGCCTGAAGAGCGTGCGTGTGAGCGAGTACAATCCAAAGGCCGTTGCGCCCGAAGGCGTCGGGACCTATCACCGTTTCGAGAGCTGCATCGAATGCGGCGCCTGTGTGTCGGCCTGCCCGATCACGAACACGGACTCGTCTTTCACGGGGCCGGCAGCCCTTGCGGCCATGTACCGGGCCTTGCTGAAGGGGGATACGCTGCCAGAGAACCTCTACGCGCTGGCCGATTGCGAACATGGTGCCTGGCGCTGTCATACCGGCTGGGAGTGTACGTCGGTTTGCCCATCCGATGTTGACCCGGCCGGGCTGCTGACTGCGCTTCGACGGCGCATTCTGCTGCAGAAGGTCCGTCGCCTGTTCGGAATCGGTGGCTGAGGGGAGTGATCCATGACAACATCCACATCTCGGTGGCAGCGTGCCCTTCGGGGCTGGTTTGACCCGCGAGGGCGCGATGCCGGCCTGATTGCTTTTGCCTTGAACCGGATCTCTGGCCTGGCGCTGGTTCTCTATTTGGTCTTGCATCTCATTGTGCTCAGCACCCTCACCCGTGGCGAGCCGGCCTGGGAAGGGTTTTTGCGACTGGCACACACACCGCTCTTCTTCTTGTTCGATATGGCTCTGTTCGCCGCTATCCTCTACCACGGGTTGAATGGGGTGCGTGTTAGCCTGATCGGGCTCGGCTTCGGCGGACGCCAGCAAAAGTCGCTATTCTACGGTCTGGCAGCGGCAGCCGTCGTGATCTGGGGCCTCGCCGTCTGGCTCATGGCCACCGTTTGATTCGTGGAGGCAAGGATGCAAAACGGAGTCGAACGCGGAGGAAGTCGCGGTGGCACCTGGCCATTGCAGGCGATCTCTGGCGTTGCCCTGCTGTTCTTGCTCGGGCTGCACGTCATTGCCCAGCACTTCGTTGCCGCTGAAGGCATGCGCAACTTTCAGGATGTCTTGAACTACATCCGCAATCCTCTGGTCCTCGTGCTCGAGGTGCTGTTCCTGGTTGTCGTAGCGTACCATGCCATGTTAGGGGTCAGGGCTGTCGTCACTGACCTGGGCTTGACGCGACAACAGGAGGGCACGGTGAACGTCGTCCTGACCCTGGTGGGGATCGTCCTCGTGGTTTGGGGCGCTTATCTCGCCTGGTTCCTGGTGGCGCGGGCCTAGGGAAGGGATTGTATGCGAAAGCGTAGCGACCGTTTGCCACCCAAGAAAACGCCTGCGGGCTCGCCTGCTGTGGCTGGGGAGCCGAGCCCAGAAGCTCCGGCCCCGGCCGCGAAGCTGCGGCGTGCCGACCGCTTTCCGCTCTGGGGCTGGGCGGTGGCTTTTTGCGCGCCCCTCGTTCTCAGCGAATACATGTTTGGCGCGGTGGGCAAGACCGGCAGCATGATCCTGTTCCCCATTGCCTGGATCGGATTCTGGATCGCGCTCGATGGCGCGCTCTGGTTGGCCCATTCTGAAGCGACGGAAGGAAGGATCCGGTACGGAACGCTAAGTCTCTTTCCACTAATTCCACTTTGCCGGAGGTATTGGACATGAAGAAACTGATCAACCAAGCCGAAAACGTCGTCGTCGAAGAGCTGCAGGGCATGGCCGTCGCCCATCCCGATCTCGTGACGGTCCATTTCGATCCAAACTTTGTGGTGCGCGTGGGCGCGCCGATCCGGGGCAAGGCTGCCGTGATCTCGGGTGGTGGCAGCGGGCATGAGCCGATGCACGGTGGCTACGTCGGGGTCGGCATGTTGGATGCGGCCTGCCCGGGCGCGGTATTCACTTCGCCCACGCCAGATCAGATGTTGGAGGCCACGAAGGCGGTCGACGGCGGCAAGGGCGTGCTGCATATCGTCAAGAATTACACCGGCGATATCATGAACTTCGAGATGGCTGCCGACATGGCCCGCGAGCAAGGCATCTCGGTCACCGCCGTGGTGATCGACGATGACGTCGCGGTGCAGGATAGCCTGTACACCGCCGGTCGGCGCGGCGTGGGCACGACCGTGCTGGCCGAGAAGATCTGCGGCGCCGCCGCCGAGGGCGGCCGCAGCCTCGAAGAGGTCGCGGAACTATGCCGCAAGGTCAATGGGTGGGGCCGCAGCATGGGCATGGCGTTGACATCCTGCACGGTGCCGCAGGCCGGCAAGCCCACCTTCGATCTTCCCGAGGACCAGATGGAGATCGGCATCGGCATCCATGGCGAGCCAGGACGCACCCGCATGCCGCTGAAGACGGCCGACGAGATCACCGAGATGTTGGCGGAACCCGTGATCTCCGACCTGCCGTTGAAGAAAGGCGATCATGTGATCGCCATGGTGAATGGCATGGGTGGCACCCCGTTGGTCGAGCTCTACATCATCTTCCGCAAGCTGCATCAGATTCTGCGAGGGCCACGGGATCACCATCGCCCGCAACCTGGTGGGCAACTACATCACCTCCTTGGATATGGCCGGCTGCTCGGTCACACTGCTCAAGGCCGACGATGAATTGCTCCGGCTGTGGGATGCTCCGGTGAAGACGCCGGGCCTGCGCTGGGGAGCGTAAGGGCTTGCGTCCTGGTTTGGTTTGCAACCGTCCGGCATTCAACGGTGGAACCGGAGAGGTAGTATGATTACACGGGAAAGTGTCGTGGCCTGGCTGACCGAATTTCGGCGCGGTGATAGGCGAGAATCGTGAGTATTTGACAGAGCTCGACTCGGCTATCGGCGATGCCGACCATGGCATTAACATGGATCGCGGGTTCGGCGCGGTGCTTGGGAAGCTGCCTTCTGTAGCCGGGTCGGATATCGGCAAGATTCTGAACACGGCCGGCATGACCCTGGTGTCAACCGTCGGCGGGGCCGGTGGGCCGCTCTACGGCACGTTCTTTATGAAGGCCGGCGCTGCGCTCGGCAACAAGACCGAGGTTTCGGCTGCCGATTGGTTGGTCGCGCTCGATGCCGCGATCGCCGGGGTGCAACAACGGGGCAAGGCCACCACCGGCGAGAAGACGATGTTGGACGCACTGGTGCCGGCCAGTGCCGCGCTGCGTGCTGCTCTGGAGAGCGGCAGCAGCCAGGGCGATGCCCTCCGTGCGTCCGCCGCGGCGGCCGAGAAGGGCATGCAGGCCACGATTCCCATGCTGGCTACCAAGGGCCGGGCCAGCTACCTGGGTGAGCGCAGCATTGGCCATCAGGACCCGGGCTCAACTTCCTCCTACCTGATGCTCAAGTGCGCAGCCGACACATGGGATGATCGGTGACACGTTCTTCCGGAGTTCTTGGCCGGCTCGCCGCGCCGGGAAGCCGCAGTTCGGGCCGTTAGGGCCGTCGCTGTGGGCAGAACTGGGCGTTGGGCTAGGCCGGAGCTACCGGGTCGTTGGCGGCTTGGTGTGATGTGGCCGCGAGTTAGCGTGTCCTTGCACTGGATATAACCGCAAGCGAGGCATGGCAGGCAATTGAGGCTTGCCATGCCTCTTTTTTTGCGGGGTGGCTTGATATTGCTCTGTTAGATGATATACTATATATGGTAATTGAAGCCAAGTTTCTGATGTGAGAGTCATATGAACGCGGAATGTGACGTTCTGGTGGTCGGGGGAGGGCGCAACTGGCGCGGGCGTGGCGCCTGACCTGGCTTTGCGTGGCCCCAGGGTGACCCTCGCCGAACGGCACGACCTGACCGCGGGCAACCTCGGGCCGCTACCACGGGTTGCTGCACTCCGGAGGGCGGTACGCCATGACAGATCCCGAGTCGGCATCCCGACCCTTCCGCCTTGCGTGCCGGGCATGCGGCTCTATAATGTGTTCAAGCAGGCGCTGGCGGAAGCCTATGGCCTTGGGCCTATGAACATCAATTAGCGTTTGCGGGAGGGTGCATACCTTTTTCAAGGCACAGCGCGATCCCAGGCCCTGGCTGGATTGCGCCGTGACTGGATGTCGCTTCAAGTGAGCAACGAAGGGGGAGAAGCATGGTTGGCATCGTACTGGTATCGCACAGCGCCGAGTTGGCGGCCGCAGTCAAAGCGCTGGCCGAGCAGCAGACACAGGGCCGCGCGGCGATCGCCGCCGTGGGCGGCACCGGCAACCCTGACCAGCCTTTTGGCACCGATGCTATGGCGATCCTCGAAGCTATCCGCTCCGTCGAGAGCCCTGACGGCGTCCTGGTGTTGATGGACCTGGGCAGCGCCTTGATGAGCACGGAGATGGCCATCGAGTTCATGGACGAGCCCGGGCGGCCACCTGTGCGGATGAGCCGGGCGCCTTTCGTGGAAGGCGCCATGGCCGCTGCTGTTCAGGCTTCCATCGGCATGGACCTGGACGCGGTGGAACACGAGGCGGCCGGCGCCCTGGCTCCTAAGATAGCGGCCCTGAGCGGCGCCCCGGCGCCGGCAGGTGTCAGCCCGACCGGGGCCGGCCAGCCCTTGCCGCCTGAACCGCCCGCGGGGACGGAACAGCTTGCCGGCGGAGCGATGGGTACCGTGACCCTGGTCAACCCTGCGGGCCTGCACTTCGGGCCGGCGGTCCAGTTCGTGCAGGCCGCGTCCGCGCATCAGGCGACCATCTCTGTGCGCAACGTGACGACAGGGGCCGGTCCCGCCGATGCGCGACGCTTCAACCAGGTCCTGGGGTTGGGCGCCGAGCAAGGGCACCAGCTCGAGATCGAGGCCCAGGGGGCGGATGCGGATGCAGCCCTGGCCTCCCTGCTAGCGCTGGCTCGGTCCGGATTTGGCGAAGGGGCGGGCGCCGGCAACGGGGCGGCCCGCGAAGGCCGCGGCGCAGCAGCGCCGGGCCGCGCAGAGGCACGCCAGCCGATTATCCCCGCGACCGAGGGGCTGGTCGGTCAGGGCCGGTTCGTCCTGCGTGGCATCCCGGCGTCACCCGGCATCGCTATCGGGGTTGCCTGTTTCCTCGGCGGACAAATCGCTGCAACGGTGGGCACCTTGGCGCCGGACCAGCCCACCCGCTCCGAGCTGGGGCCCGCGGCGGAAACGGAACGCTATCAGGCCGCCGCGGCCGCGGCTGAAGCCGATCTGGCCGAGGTCGCCCGTAAGGTGACCAACGAACTGGGGCCTGCCGAGGGACGTATCTTCGAGGCTCACCGCATGCTGCTGGAAGATCCGGATTGGCTGGCTGAGGTGCAGACCGGTATCGCCGGGGGCCTCACGGCAGAGGCCGCTACGCTGGCGGCCGCCGCGGAAGTGGCCGGGCGCTACGCCGCCATGAGGGGTGAGCGGTTTCAGGCCCGGGCGGCCGACGTCCGCGACCTGGGCGCACGGGTCGTGGGCGCTTCGAGCGCGCCTGGTCGATGGGGGGGCTCCCGCGGAGAGGGAGCCTCGGAGGCCGGCGCCCCTGGGGGAAGCCCTTGCAGCTCATTGCCCGAATCCACGATCCTGCTTGCCGATGACCTGGCCCCGTCGCAGACGGCCACCCTCGATCGCGAGCACGTGATCGCGTTCTGCACGGCGCTGGGTGGGCCGACGTCGCATTCCGCGATCCTGGCCCGCAGTATGGACATCCCAGCGGTCGTGGGTTTGACGGGCGCGCTGCTGCGCGAGATCCGGGCGGGCGACGTCCTGGCCGTCGATGGCGCGGCCGGCATCGTGGTGGTTGAGCCGGATGCTGCCACTGCCGAGGAATACCGTGCGCGGCAGGCTGCCGAACGCCAGGCCCGCCAGGAGGCCAGGGCGGCGGCGCAGGTCAGAGCCCACACGCGCGACGGCCACTATGTAGAGGTCGTGGCCAACCTCGCCGCGGCTGCCGATGCGCGGACCGCGGTTGCGGCGGGCGCCGAAGGCGTGGGCTTGCTGCGCACCGAGTTCCTGTTTCAGGACCGGAGTGAGCCGCCGACCGAGGACGAACAGCTTGCGGCTTATCGGGAAGTGTTGGAGACGATGGCGCCGCACCGGGTGATCGTGCGCACGCTGGATATCGGCGGTGACAAACCGGCGCCTTACCTGCGCCTGCCTGCGGAGGCCAACCCCTTCCTCGGCTGGCGGGCCATCCGTGTGTCGCTGGCCATGCCGGAGGTCTTCAAGACGCAACTGCGGGCGATCCTGCGGGCGGCCTTCGGGCAAAACGTGGCGATCATGTTCCCGATGATCGCCTTGCGCTCTGAGGTGGAGCAGGCGCGCGCGTTGCTGGACGAGGCCGGCGGCGAGCTGGCCAGGGCCGGCCTCCCGCATGCGGGCCAGGTGCCGGTCGGCATGATGGTCGAAGTGCCGGCCGCTGCCGAACACCCGACCTGTTGGCGCCGGTGGTCAACTTTTTCAGCATCGGCACCAATGACCTCACGCAGTATATCTTCGCGGCCGATCGCGGCAACGCGCGCGTGGCCCGGCTGGGCGATCCCCTCCATCCTGCCGTGCTGCGCCCGATCGGGCGGGTGATCGAAGCTGCCCACTCGGCGGGCAAGTGGGTCGGGCTGTGCGGCGAACTGGCCGGCCAGGTCGCCGCGATCCCGGTGCTGCTGGGCCTGGGGCTGGACGAGTTCAGCATGGCCGCCGGCAGCATCCCGGGCGCCAAGGCAACGTTGGCGCGCCTTACCCTGCCCGAGTCGCAGGCGTTGGCGCGGCGTGCGCTGCAGTTGCCCGATGCGGCGGCCGTGCGTGCCGCATCCAATGACCTGCTCAAGTGAAGGTGCTGATTGTGGGGGCCGGCGCCGTCGGTTGCTTCATCGGCGCCCGGCTGGCCCTCGCCGGGCATGAAGCGGTGCTGGTGGGCCGGCCTACGCTGGTGGCAGCCATACAGGATGCCGGCGGCTTGAACCTGCTTGGCCCGGCCGGCGACCGCATCTTCGCCATGGGCCTGACGGCAGCCACGAGCATCGCCGTGGCCCTGGGCGATCACGGGCAGCCCGACCTGGCCATCGTGGCAGTGAAGGCCTACGACACCGGGGAGGCCGCGGAGCAGCTGCGGGCCGCGGGCCTGGCCGGCCCGGTCCTCACGTTGCAGAACGGCATCGGCAATGAGGAAGTGTTGGCCGAGGCGTTGGGCGTAGGCTCGGTCGTGGCAGGCGCCATCGAGACCCCGGTATCCGTGCCGGCCCCCGGGACCGTACAAATCCATCGCGCCCGCTATCAGGTTGGGCTCGCTCCGGTGGGCAGCCAGGCTCCGGCGACGGTGGCCGGGCGGGCCCTGAGCGATTCCGGGCTGGTCGTCACCTGCTTCGGCGATCATCGTAGCCTGAAATGGACGAAGCTGCTCATGAACCTGCCCGCGAACGCGCTCTGCGCAATCCTGCGTTGGAGCCCGGCGCAGGTGATGGAGGACCGTGCCAGCGCTCACCTTGAAGCAGGCGCGCCTGGCAGGAAGGGCTCTCTCGGTGATGGCGCGGGGCCGGATCCAGGCCGGTTGCCCTCGCCGGCTACCCGTTTCCCTTCCTGGTGCCGCTCCCGCGCCGGCTGCCGCCGGCCGGGCTGGCTCTGGGCCTGCGCGGTTTCGTGTCCGGCGGGCGAGGGAGCAAGATGCCTTCCCTTCAGATGGCCCTGGAGGCCGGCCGCCGCTCCGAGGTGAACTGGCTCAACGGGGCCGTTGCGCGCCGTGGGGCAGAGCTGGGCGTGCCCACGCCGGTGAACAGCACGTACGCCCGCCTGCTGACGGAATCTCACGGAAGGCCGCCTCGGCCGGGCGGAGTTTGAGAGCCAACCGGAGCGCGTCGCCGAGCTGGCAGACGCGGGTCGGCCCGCAGCCCGATAGGGGCGTCGGCGAGGGAATGACCCTCCGGTTGGCGCTGACTTGTGCTATACTCTCCTTGAGCACGCGATATGAGCAAAGAGGAATTTGATGCGCTCGCTTACAGCTTGCGACGCGGACAAGCGGTGCTGGCGGAGCGAGCCGAGGCCCAACGTAAGGACAAGGGGCAGTTTCTGACCCCCGCACCAATTGCCCGCTACATGGCGCGGTGCCTGGGCGGGCTGCGGGAGGGGGCGCATGTGCTCGATCCGGCCATCGGATCGGGCGTCCTTGCCTGCGCAGTCATCGAACACGCGGTCCGGGACGGCCGCCCTCACGAGCTTTCCATCCACGGCTATGAGCCCGACGGGGAGTTATATCGAGCTGCCCGCGAGAGCCTGGCAACAGCGGCACAATGGGCGGCGACTCGCGGCGTGGCAGTCCACACCTGCCTCGAGCAGAAGGATTTCCTGTTTGAATGCACGCCCGGCTTGACGCCGCCCTCGCTGTTCAGCCTGAATGAGCCCGCCGGCGCCCCCATCGCCTACGACTGCATCATAGCCAACCCTCCGTACTTTAAGCTCAACACGGAAGACGGGCACGTCAAGGCGGTGTTGGGCCACCTCAAGGGCCACACGAACATCTATACCTTGTTCATGGCGCTGGCCACGCACATGCTGGCGCAACATGCGGTGGCCTGCTTTATCGTGCCGCGCCAGCTTCTGTTCGGGGGCCTACTTCTCAGCATTTCGCCGGGACTTCGTGGAGCGGGTGAACCCCCTGGCCATTCACCTGTTCGAATCAAGGGAGGACGCCTTCAAGAAGGACTCGGTCCTCCAAGAGAACGTCATAATCACCTTCCAGGCCCCGGCCGGCCCGGCGCGGCCGCACTCTCTGGAGGTTTCTGCATCAAAGGGCTCGTCCGATCTGGGCAACCCCATCGCACGCCAGGTCGCAATGCCGCACTTCTTGGGGAGGCACAACGGCGACCTGTATTTCAGGATCCCGGTCGGTGAATTGGACGAGCTGATCGTAGAGATGATGGATCGTTGGCCTGGGACCCTGGACAATTACATGCTGCAAGTGTCCACCGGCCCCGTGGTGGCTTTCCGAGCCGCGCTCCCTATTGCGTCCCGCCGAAGAGGTCGAAGCAGGGAAGGCGGTACCTCTGCTCTGGCTGCAAAATATCAGGCCGCAGTCCGTGCAGTGGCCGGCTCCCAACGGTGACAAGCCGCAGGGGATCTCCAACGAGCGGGAAGCCGAGCCGCTCCTGGTTCGCACCGACAACTGCGTGCTGCTGCGTCGATTCAGCGCCAAGGAGGATGCCCGCCGATTGGTGGCGGCGCCACTGCTCCAGGGCTGGTTCGGTCATGCCGGCGTCGGGCTGGAGAATCATCTCAACTTCGTTCACAGGAGGAAGGGGGCGCTTTCAGTTGACGAAGCGGTCGGACTTTCGGCGCTGTATAATAGCGCCGTAGCGGATCGCTATTTTCGGATCACGAATGGCAACACCCAGGTCAACGCCGCGGAGCTGCGCGCCCTACCGCTGCCACCGTTAGAAATCATCCGGGAGATCGGGCGGACGCTGTCTGACGCCGATCAGCGCAATGCCTCACTGGATATCGACGCCGTGGTCTTCGCAGCGCTACACGCGGCCGGCTACCTCCATCCTGACTTTCCAACCATCCGGGAGACACGAATCACCATGGGCAAGATACAGCAAGCACAAGAGATCCTGCGGGCTCTGGGTCTGCCACCGGCCCAGCAGAACGAGATGTCAGCCTTGACGCTGCTGATATTGGGGCGCTTATCGGAGGATACTTCATGGGGGGAGGCTGAGTCGGCGGCCCTGCGCATCCACGACATGCTATATGACATGAATGCTCGATACGGCCGGGAGTACGCAGAGAACACGAGAGAGACCGTGCGGCGCCAGGTGGTCCACCAGTTCATGCAGGCAGGGCTGGTCGTTCAGAACCAGGACGACCCCTCCCTTCCAACGAACAGCCCGCGGACACGGTACTCGCTGACCGCCGAGGCCCTCCTGGCTATCCGCACCTATGGTACAGACGCCTGGGAAGAAGCAGCGCGGGCTTTTGGCCACGACAAGGGGGCGCTGCTGGAGATTTACCGCCGCAGCCGGGATCAACAGAGACTGCCACTGGTGCTTGAGAGCGGCCAACACTATGTAATGTCCCCAGGAAAGCACAATGAAGTCGTCGTTCAGGTCATTGGCGAATTCGGTCCGCGCTTCGCGCCAGCCGCGGCGGTTCTCTACGTCGGGGACACCGAAAACAAGACGCTGCACCTGGACGCCGTCACTTTGGAGGGGCTGGGCATCCCGGTGTCCGTGCATGACAAGCTGCCCGACGTGGTTCTGTACCAGAGGGAGCGCGGCCGCCTATTTCTCGTCGAGGCCGTTACGTCACACGGTCCGGTGTCGCCGAAGCGGCTCTTTGAGCTCGAGGAGATGCTGAGGGGCTGCCCCGTCAAACGGGTCTACGTCAGCGCATTCCCCGACTTCGCCACATTCAAGAGCTTTCTCACGCAGATCGCATGGGAAACGGAGGTGTGGTTGGCAGAGATCCCGGAACACATGATCCATTTCAACGGAGACCGATTCCTGGCCTGAGGCCAGTCTATGCCGAGCGGTTTTGATTGTTCGCAGCTTGGGCCGCCAGCCGCTGGCGGGCGTAGGTCGCCGCCCCTAGAAGCCCGGCGGAATCGCCCAGCTCGGCGGGCAGGATCTGTACGTCCCGCGCCCGCCGCTTGTTGATGAAGTTCTGGTAGGCCACCTCGCGGATCGGCTCGAAGGAAAGGCTCGCCCAGGGCCTGCACCACGCCCCCCCGAGGATCACCCGCTCTACATCGAGCAGGTTGACAATAGAGGCTACCGCCAGCCCCAAATAGTGCTGTCGCGCGCACGATCACCTCGCACACCAGCGTGTCATCTTTGTTCAGGGCTTCGGCCAGCACGCTGCTGGTGAGGCGTTCACGGCCATCCTTCTCCATCAGCTTGGGCACCATGCTGCTCCGTCCCGCCTTGATGCCCGCCGTGATGTCGCGCTCGATCGCCGTACGGCTCGCCAGCGCCTCCAGGCAGCCTCGATTGCCGCAGCCGCAAACCGGGCCGTCGGGCAACATCGTCATATGGCCCAGCTCGCCAGCGGTCTTGCGCCAGCCCTCGCGCAGCTTTCCATCGAGGATCAACCCGCCGCCGATGCCGGTGCCGATAAAGATGCCCACCATTTCGCAGGCCCCATGCCCGGCGCCCAGCGTGAATTCGCCGAGCGTGCCCAACCTGACGTCGTTGTTGATGAATGCCGGCAGTGCCAGGCGCTCGGTGAGCATCGCTGCCAACGGCACATCGTGCCAGCCCGGCAGGTTCGGCGCGGTGATGACCATCCCTTCATTCGGGTCCAGCGGGCCGGGCACGCCGGCGCCGATCGCGGCCAGATCGCTGATCTTCAGCCCCGCGTCCTCGACGGCCTCGCGCGCCACCCGCGCCATGCGGTCGGCGATCGCGGTAGCTCCCGACTCCGGCTTGGTCGGGCGCTTGGCCGTCCCCAGGACCTTGCCGTCTTCATCCACGATCCCGACCAGGATCTTCGTGCCGCCGAGGTCCATTCCGATCACCGGCCCCTTGTCGCTCTTGGCTCCCATCATACGCTCCCCGTTCCGGTTTCTGCCACGCGGTGTCTTCGGCTCAGGCATACGGCTGTAATTATAGCATATTGATGCATGGCATATTAATGCGCATGACCGGCATCGTTCAAGAGATGCCGGTCATGCGGCGCTGTCTTCTCGGGATCGGGTCGTTTACAAGCGCCCCGCGGCCTGACTTCAGGCGACGGCCTGCGTCAGCAGCGGGCGAAACTTGTAGCTATACAAGATCTGCCCTTCCTCGCCTTCTTCGCTCACTTTTCGGGTCACCATTTCCACCGGCATGCCGATGAAGACGTCGTCGGACTCCACGTCGGTGAGTTGGGCTGTGACCATCGGCCCTTCGGCCAGTTTCACCAACGCCACCGTGTAGGGCGCGTATTCCTCGAACTTCGTCGGCACGCTGTGCATTGTCGTATAGGAGTAGACTTCCCGCGTCCGCTCAAAGTGGTCCAGGATTGTCTTTCGTGGGCGCAGTGCGGGCAGACATCGCGCGGCGGAAAAATGACCTTGCCGCAGTTGCCGCAGACTTCGGCATGCAAGCTGTACCGCTGCTGGCGCGTGCGCCAATTGCCAGGGACCGTCATAACCTTGTATCCCTCCCTGCAGAGTAGGCTTCAAGCCTTGCCAACCTGGTGAATTCTAACCAGTCTTAACCTTCAAAACCTACCAGCTTGCCGGGTGACGGAGCGGCCTGCCCGCACTTGATAGGTTTTGACAGTCTTGAGACGCCCTTCACATTCCGGCGAGGATGTGCGTGATGGCTGTCGCCCCGCTGCCACCGATATTCTGGGCCATGCCTAGCCTGGCATCGCGCACCTGGTTGGCGCCACCTCGTCCCGTCAGCTGTTGGACGACCTCCACCACCTGGTAGACGCCGGTAGCGCCCACCGGGTGGCCGCGTGCCTTCAGCCCGCCCATCGTGCTGATGGGGATCCGGCCGTCGATGGCGATCTCCCCGTCCTGTCCCAACCTCACGCCGCCCCCGCACGGCGCGAAACCTGCCGCTTCCAACGATAACACCGCCATGATGCTGAACGCGTCGTGAACCTCGAAGACGTCGATATCGCTGGGAGTCAGCCGGGCCTGAGCGTACGCCTGGTGGCTCGAGGTCGCCACGGCATCGAGCGCCAGCGGGTCGCGACGGTCGTGCAGGGCCAGGCTGTCGGTGGCAACGCTCGAGGCCACGATTCTGGCCTGGGCGTGGCCTTTGTAACCGCCAGCCGGTGCCAGGACCAGGCAGGCCGCCCCGTCGCAAACCGGGCTGGAGTCCAGCAGGTTGATCGGATCGGCGATCATCCCGGCCTTGGCGTAGGCCGCCGCTGAGACCGGGCTGCGGAACATGGCGTTAGCATTGTTGACAGCATTCTTGTGGGCATTGATGGTAAAAGGGGCAAAAGCATCCTTGGCAAGCTTGTATTCGTGCATGTAGCGGCGCATCAGGAGCGCATTCAGGGCCACGAAACTGACGCCTTCGGCGATCTCGTACTCCTGATCGGCCGCCGTGGCCAACACGGTGGTCGTATCCGAGCCGGGCGTGTCGGTCATTTTCTCCACACCGCAGACCAGCACCAGGTCGTGCAGCCCGCTGCCCACCGCCATGTAGCCGGCCCTAAGGGCCGCCGCGCCCGAGGCGCAAGCCGCCTCGATCTTCATCGCTTCGATGCCGCGCAGCCCGACGAAGTCGGCGATCAGCGCCCCCAGGTGTTCCTGCTCGACCAGCTGACCCGAGAGCATGTTGCCCACGTATAACGCGCCCACCGTTTCCACGCCGGCGTCCAGCATGGCCGGCATGATGGCGTCATGCGCCAGATGGCGCAAGGAGCGGGTCCAGTGTTCTCCGACGGGCGTTTGTCCAGTTCCGATGATAACCACGTCACGCATAATGGCCTCGATGAGTCTACTTCATGGTCAGCTTGTGGCGGAAGCGGGAGTAGGTGGCGTAGTCGATTTCCTTACGGCGCGCGATATAGTCCCGCGTCCTTGGCGCCAGGCTGCGGCATTCCAGGACACGCTCCGTAACTCTCAAGGAGAAGGCATCGGAACCTGCGCCCGAGCCGAACGAGACCACCAGGATGCGGTCGCCGGGCTTAGCTTCGTCCAAGACGGCGGTCAGACCGATCAGGCATGAGCCGGCGTACGTATTGCCGATCACGGGGACGAGCAGCCCTGCCTCGACTTGCTCGGGCTTGAAGCCAAGCTCGGCCGCGGCGCGCTGCGGGAATTTCGTGTTTGGCTGGTGGAAGCGCGAGGTGGGCATAGTCACAAGGCCCGGTCCCCAGCTCCTGCCATCAGGCGGCTGGCAGCCTGCTCGATATGTTCGAAATAGGCCGGTTCGCCTGTGAAGCGCTGGCCGTGGCTTGGATAGCGCATGTGGGCACGCCGCCAGAAATCCGGGGTATCGGTGACGTGCGAAAGCATCCCTTCGAAGATGGCTACGCTCTCGTTCGCCGCGCCGACGAGGATGGCGGCCCCGCCCGATGCCGCCGTGTATTCGAGGGCGTCGCCCGGCCGGCCCTGCGCCGTATCCATGCCGATGGCCAGCGCGTAGCGGCCCATGCCCGAGCCGACGATGCCGATGCCCATGACGAGCGCCTCGCTGCCCGCCTTGCACGCGAATTCGAGGTCGGCTGCCTGCACGGCCGGCGTGGCGCCGATTGCTTCCGCTACGATCGTCGCGGATGGTTTCACGGCGTACGGATGCGACTCGCTGCCCACCCAGACCGCCCGGATTTCGCTCGCATCGACGCGCCGCGCGCCGCAAGGCATTGCGAGCTGCCTCGATCGACATCGAGACAGTATCTTCGTCCAGCCCTGCCACCGCCTTTTCCTGGATCGGCAGCCCGGAAGTATCTCCCCAGATGCGCGCCACCTCGCGCGCCGGCAGGCGATAGCGCGGCACATAGGCCCCATATCCCACAATGCCAACGTCACGATCCGGTCGTAGCATGATCTCCCAGCTCTCCTCACACAAGATAGACGGGGGTTCCGGCCCGGTCTGGTCAGGACCGCAAGCCGCGCCAGGATTGCCTCGGCGCGGTCGCCCCGAACCTGGCCCTCGGCCACCATGGCCTCTGCTACCTGGTCCACTTCGTCGCCGCGTGCCCCGGCGGCGATGGCCACCTGGCGAGCGTGCAGGGCCATATGGCCCTGCTGGATGCCCTCGGTTGCCAGGGCGCGCAAGGCGGACAGGTTCTGGGCCAGGCCGAGGGCCGCCATGACCTGCGCCAGATCTAGCGCAGTAGTGATGCCCAGGATGCGCAGTGCTGCCTGCCGCGGCCGGGTGCACCCGCGTGGCACCGCCGACCACACCCACGGCCAACGGCAGCTCCAACCGGCCGCACAGATCCCCGTCCCGGCCTGCCGACCAGGTCGATAGCGACGTGTATTGCCCCGAGCGAGCCGCATAAGCGTGCGCGCCGGCTTCGATGGCCCGCCAGTCCTGGCCGGTCGCGAGCGCCAGGGCGTCGATGCCGTTCATGATGCCCTTGTTGTGGGTCGCGGCCCGGTAAGGGTCGATCGCAGCCAGGGCATATGCCTCCACGATGCGCCGGGCCACCACCCTGCCGTCGAACTGGGCGGTCGCCAGCGAGCTGGCCGGCACAACGCAGCTGGCTCGGGCCAGCCGCCGGTCGGCCAGGTTGGACAGGATCCGCAGGTTGACGCGGCCGCCCGTAATTTGCTCCACCCGCGGCGCCAGGGCCTCGCAGGCCGTATTGACCATATTGGCGCCCATCGTGTCACGGCAATCGTAGATCAGGTGGACCACCAACATCGCGCCGGCCGGCGCGTCGTTCAGTGCCCGCACCTCCAGATCGCAGCGCCGCCGTGCAGGCTCACGATCACCGGATCGACGCTGTCGGCAAAAGCCAGCAAGGCCTGCTTCTGCTCCAGCAGCTTGCGGCCTGCCGCCTCGATATCTTGCGCCGGGAGGTCCAACACCTGGATTTGCCCGATCATCAAGGGCTCGTCGGCTTCGGCGTGAAAGCCTCCGCCGTCGCGGCGCGAGGGTGCCGCGTAAGCTGGCGCCTGCGATCACGGACGGCTCTTCGATGACCATCGGTACCAGCACGTCGCGCCCGTTGATCAAGAAATTGGTGGCGATCCCGAGCGGGAGCGCATAGGTGCCGATGGCGTTCTCCACCATCTTGTCCGCTTCGGCCAGCGCCAGGGCCGCCTGCGCGTCCAAAGCCGCCGCCTGGTCGCTCGAGAGCGACGCCGCATCGACGACGATCCGCCGGCGCTCCAAAGGGGCCAGCTTATAGAAGCCGCTCAACCGAGAATGGGTTTTCATGGCAGGCTCACTGTTCTAGGTAGGGCCCGGCCCCACGACCGAAACGGGCCCACGTGGAAGCCAGAAAAGTCCCGCACTCGACACGTGCGTTGCACGTTTTAGCATGGTGCGGCTGCCAAAAGCTACCAGGAATGGGCATCTCAGGGTTCAATCGATGATAGGGGCACGATGGCGAGAGCGACGACGCCCGCCAGCAGTTGGGGGAACAGGCCCAGCATGACGCCGGCAGCCAGAAGGACAAAGACCAGGGCTGCCAGCAGCAGAGGTTCCCGCTGGACAGGAGAGTTGCGCAGCGTGCCGAAGCAGGCCCGGCCCGCTCGCAGCGTGCCGGCCATCACGCCCAAAGCGCCGAGCGCCAGCACGATCACCCAGCGTTCGTCTGTGCTGGCCACGGCCTGGAGGAGGGCCCAACGCGAGGCAAACTGCGCCGTCAGCGGCAGCCCGGCCAGCGCAAAGCCCCCCATGATGAGCGCCGCTGTGGCCCAGGGCAGGCGCGAGGCCGCTCCCGCCAGGTGCTCGAAGCGGTCGCTTTCCATATGGTGGCGGAGCATGGCGATGCCCGTCGCCAGCGTCAGCATCGCGATCGTCCGCGTGATGAGCAACCAGATCAGGATGGGCACGCCTGCCGTGGCCCTCAGCGCCATCGCCACCAGCAAGATGCCGTAGTCATACACGGCGGCGTAGCCCGCGAATGAGCCCAGGCTGTCTTGGACGGCCGCCATGATGCCGCCGGTGATCGCCGTAAAGATGCCCAGCCACAACAGCCAGCGGGCGCTGTCAACCGTTGTGGCGAGCCAGGGGTAGGTCACCATGAAGCGCTGGAGCAGGTAGAGCGTTGTGGACTGGCTGCCGATCCACAAGAAGGCGGCCACCACGGGGGGCGCCTTGCGTGCCACCGCGGGCATTGCCACGTGCAGCGGCGCAGGCTGCAGCAGAAATACGAAGCCCGCCACCAGGAGCCACCCCGCGATGCGGTAAGGGGCCTGATCGCCAGGGTTGAGCGGTGCCTGATCCACATACCAGGCCGCCATGAGGAATAGCGGCACGGCCAGCGATGGGAACAGCATCTGCCGCCAGGCCCCTCGCGTGTCGCCGGCGCGGCCGGCCTGGATCAAGAACACCGACAGGATGGACGCCAGCACCAGCGCCAACGGTGCCAGGGTTAGGGGATGCAGCAGGGCGGCCATGGCCCAGAGGGCCACCAGTGCCAGCGCGAACGGAAAGAACGTGCGGCCCTGGTGCATGCGCCAGGCCAGGAGGACGGTGACCCCCGCGACCATCAGCAAGAACACGAGAAGCGCGCGTGCCGCCGGCGTGATGGTTAGGGTCAGGTCTTGCCAGGCGAAGGGCTCGCCGACCCAGACAGACCGCCCCGCGACGCTGACGGGCTCGGTCAGGGACGATCTCCACAGCTCCAAGGCGCTGGCCAGGGAGATGGCTCCCGCCAGAAGCGCTGCCAGGGCCTCGAAT
>CAWEHT010000246.1:0-14682 GCA_963808455.1 uncultured Chloroflexia bacterium
CACGAATGCATCTTCCACGCCTTACAAAATGTGCAGAAGCATATCAAGGATGCCTATGGTCTGGACTACCAGACGGCCCATCCCGAAGCCCTGCACCTCAAGGGCCTCATCTACGCCATCTTCGACGTCCAGACCCCGGCCCAGGCCCAAGAGCGCTACGCCGCCGTGCTGGCGCTCCAAGCAGCCTATGTCCAGGCGCAGCCGGCCGCGCAGACCCTCTTTGACTTCCTGGAGCGGCACTGGCCCAAGCTGGTGAATGCCATCGGCAGCGATCTGATTCCCACCACCAACAACACCGTAGAACGGACCATCGGTCGTTTTGACCAACACTACCAAAATTTCTGCGGTTTCGAGTCCCTGGCGGATGCCCAACGCTACCTGGCCGTCTTCGAGAAGGTTTACCGCTTCACGCCCTTCTCGCAGGACGCCCAGCCTGGCGTCCACGGCAAGGCGCCCCTGCAACTGGCGGGCTACGACATCAGCCACTTGCCGATGGCGACTCTCTGCTCCGGCCGCAGCATCATCTGGCCCACGGAGAGCCCTCGTGTCCCCAGCCCGTGACGCTCTCGCCACCTCGTATCTGAAGGAGGGCCTCTCGGTGCTATAATCAGCGCATGGATGACGACTTGTTTGAAGTCTTTGTCGAAAGCGCCCTGGATTCGTTGCCAGATGCATTTCGTAATCGCCTGGACAACGTCGAGATCGTTGTAGAAGACTGGCCGGATCGGCACACCCTGCAGCTCGCGGGTGTCCAGTCGCCGTGGGGACTGCTCGGTTTCTACCATGGTGTGCCCTTGACTCAGCGGACCACTCACTATGGCCTGGTGCCGCCAGACAAGATAAGCATTTACCGGGAGCCTATCCAGGCCCAGTGCACGACACAGGGCGAGCTGCAAGACCCTTGTCAAACGGGTCATTCTTCATGAGCTTGCTCATTTTTTCGGGATAAGCGATGATCGTCTGCATCAACTTGGGGCGTACTGACAGCAAGAAGATTGTTGTGACTGAGGAAGAGCGCCAGCTCATGGGCTAGTCGTGCGTCGATGATTCCATTATGGGAATCTAACGCTCTCGCACGAGATCGCCCACTTCTTCGGCATCAGCGACGAGCGCCTGCGCGAGATCGGCGCTTATTGACCGGACGCGGGATGGTCCCGCGTGCCCGTGCCTGATGAATGGTCCTCGAACCCATTGCAGCTGGTGGGTGTCCCCGCCCACGCCCCTTCACGGCCCCGGCAGCCAGCAGTTCCGCCTGCCCTTGCCCGGCAATCCTCTGCTCAACCGGTAGAACAGACACATACAAGTAGAGAGTTAGAGCTGTACAATATGTGCGGCTGCCGTGCAGCGAAAGTCGAATCGATCACAGGGGGTGATATGCTCAAGGTATGGAAGGGCTCGCTTGTCGTGGCGCTCGTGTTGTCCCTGCTCGCAACCACCGCGACCTTCGCACAGTATGCGGATTCCTCGACCGTCCAGGTGGCCACCAATGCCACCCTGGGCCAGATTTTGACCGACGGCAACGGGATGACCCTCTACGTCTTCGCTAAGGATGCTCCCGGGGTGAGCAACTGCACCGGCGGCTGCCTGGCGGCCTGGCCCGCGCTGACGGTCCAGGTCGGGACGGCCCCGACCGCAGGATCAGGCGCTGCCGGCACGCTTGGAACGATCACCCGCAGCGACAACGGACAGCTGCAGGTGACCTACGACAATAAGCCGCTCTACCATTTCGGCAGTGACACGGCCGCCGGCGACATCAGCGGCGAGGGCGTGGCCGGCGTCTGGTACGCGGTCAGCCCGGGCGGCAACCCGGTCATGCCTCCCGGCGCTGCTGCGGCCTCCGTGTCCGCCACCGCCATGATGACGACCACCGCCATGCAGACCACCACCCTGGCCGCTATGGCGACACCGATGATCACGGCCACGATAGAAGTGACCACCAACGCCACGCTGGGCCAGTTCCTGACCGACAGCAATGGGCTGACGCTGTACACTTTTGCATCGGACACGCCAGGCGTCAGCGCTTGCACGGGGCAATGTATCATAGCCTGGCCCGCGTTGACCGCGCCATCCGGCGCGGCGCCGGCGGCGGGGGCCGGCATCACGGGCACCCTCGGCACGATCACGCGCAGCGATAACGGCGCGTCTCAGGTCACGTACAACGGCCGGCCGCTGTATCATTTCGCCAGCGATACGGGCCCGGGGGATACGAGCGGCCAGGGGGTGGGCGGTGTGTGGTTCGTGGCGAAACCCTGAGCCGTTTGACAAACACTTGCTAAGCCTGTAACATGTCTCCGCAATGCGGAGGACCGATAGGCTCCTGAGGTTGGGCACGGGTGTACCCGCGCCTTCTTCATGATTTGTGGAAGAATCTGGCGATGCCCTTCAATCCTGTCACCCCGGCCATTGTGGAGGCGCTCCGCACGATCGTGGGCGGCGAGCGCCTGATTTTCGGCGAGCCCGAGCGCATGGATGACTATGGCCACGACGAAACGGTAGGGAAGGCCGGAGACAGGCACCTGCCGGAGGTCGTGGTCAGGCCAGGCAGCGCAGCGGAAATCGGCGCGATCCTGTGCCTGGCGAACCGTGAACGCGTGCCCGTCACGCCACGCGGGGCCGGATCGGGCATGTCGGGTGGCGCCGTACCGGTGCAAGGTGGCATTCTGCTGTCGATGGAGCGCCTGAATCGCATCTTGGAGATCGACCTGGCCAACCTGGTGGCCGTGGTCGAGCCTGGTGCGATCACCAACGAGATCGGCAGAGGCGCGGGCTGAAGGCCTGTTTTACGCCGGCTACCCGATGAGCGTCGAGATGTGCTCCATTGGCGGCAATGTGGCCGAAAATGCCGGGGGTGGGCGGGCCATCAAGTACGGCACTACCGGCCGCTACGTGCTGGGGCTGCAGGCCGTGCTGCCGACCGGCGAGATCGTCGAGCTGGGCGGCAAGCGGCTGAAAGACGTGGCCGGTTACGACCTCGTCCACTTATTGGTCGGGTCAGAAGGCACGCTGTGTGTCTTCACCCGCATCATCCTGCGCCTTCTCCCCATGCCCGCCGTGCGGGTGGCCATCCTGGTGCCCTTCGGCGACGTCCACGCGGCCATCGAGGCCGTCCCGCGGGTGATCCGGGAAGGTCGCCTGGTGCCTTCGGCCATCGAGTTCATGGACGGCACCTCCGTGCGGCGCGCCTACGAGTATGCCGGCGAACATCTGCCGCTCCCGGGCATCGGCGCGATGTTGCTCTTCGAGGTAGACGGCAGCAGTGAAGCCGAGGCTGAGAACCAGTACAACGCGCTCATCGACCTTTGCCTGCCCGCCGGCGCGCTCGACGCTTACCTGGCAAACACCCCGTCCAGCTTCAAGAAGATGTGGCGCCTGCGGGAACGACTGTCGGAAGGGTTGACGGCGGCCTACCCCGTCCAGGCCGCGGAAGATATCGTGGTCCCGCCGGCCCGCATCCCGGACCTCCTGGCTCAGATGGACGACTACCACGCGGCTCCACCAGGTGGAAGTCGTGGCGTTTGGCCATGCCGGCGACGGCAACCTGCATCTGCGTATCGTCAAGGGGGCGGGCATGGCGCCGGCCGATTGGCAGGCGGGGGCGCAGGCACGCGCCCAGGACCTGTACCGCCGGGTGGCGGAATTGGGTGGCACGATCAGCGCCGAGCACGGCATCGGCAGCAAGCTGGCCGCGTATTTGCCGCTCGTTCAGGGCGCGGCCCAGATCGCGCTGCAGAAGCGCATCAAACAGGCCTTCGATCCGCTGGGCATCCTGAATCCCGGCAAGATCTTTTGGCCCGACGCCGAAGCGTGATCCGCATAGCTCCGCGCCCGGCATGGACAGGCTTCAGCTTCAGAGCTGCATAGTGATCGCAGGGAGGATTTATGGCCGAAAAAGGCGTTACGCCGCGAGCGAAGACTACTGCGCTGGTACACGGACGTGGTCCTGAAAGCCGAACTGGCAGACTATTCGCCGGTCAAGGGCAGCATGGTCATCCGGCCCTATGGCTACACGCTCTGGGAGAATATCCAGGCCGCTCTCGACCGCCGCTTCAAGGATACCGGCCACGTAAACGCCTATTTCCCTCTGCTCATCCCCATGAGCTTTTTTGAGAAGGAAGCCGAGCACATCGAAGGCTTCGCCCCGGAACTGGCCGTGGTGACGCACGGGGGCGGCAAAGAGCTGGAAGAGCCGCTGGTGGTGCGCCCGACATCGGAAACCATCATCGGGTACATGTACAGCCAATGGGTGCGCTCGTACCGCGATCTGCCGCTTCTGATCAACCAATGGGCCAACGTCGTGCGCTGGGAGCTGCGCACGCGCCTCTTCCTCCGGACCGCCGAGTTCCTCTGGCAGGAAGGGCACACGGCGCACGCGACCGCCGAGGAGGCACTGGAAGAGACGCTGCGTATGCTGGACGTCTACGCCGACTTTGCGATCAACGAGGCCGCCATCCCGGTGATCCGGGGCAAGAAGAGCGAGCGGGAGAAATTCGCAGGCGGGGTTGACAGCTATGCGATAGAGGCCATGATGGGCAACGGCTGGGCGTGGCAGGCCGGCACCAGCCATTTCCTGGGCCAGAACTTTGCCAGGTCGTTCGACATCAAGTTCCTGGACCAGAGCAATGAGATGCAATATGCCTGGACCACAAGCTGGGGCGTGAGCACGCGTATGATCGGCGCCATCATCATGGCTCATGGCGACGATCAGGGCCTGATGCTGCCGCCCCGCCTGGCGCCTTTCCAGGCCGTCATCGTGCCGATCTATCACACGGCGGAAGAGCGCGGCGCGGTCACGGCGCTGGTGCAAGAAGTCGCCGGCTCGCTCAAGGCGGTGGGGGTTCGCACGAGGCTGGATCTGCGTGATGAGGTCAGCTCGGGCTTCAAGTTCAACGATTGGGAAATGCGCGGCGTGCCCTTGCGAATCGAGATCGGCCCGCGGGATGTGGCCCAGCACGCAGTCGTGCTGGCGCGGCGCGATATGCCCGGCAAGGCCGGCAAGACCTTCGGCGTGCCCGTCGCCGGCATCGGCGCGGCGGTGACGGATATGCTGGCGGGAATCCAGGCGGGCATGCTGCAGCGGGCGGCCGAGTTCCGCGTGGCCGACACGCATACGGTGACCAGCTACGCGGAATTCAAGGAGGTGCTGGCTTCCGAGGGCGGCTTTATCCAGGCGTACTGGGCCGGCAGCCCTGAGGATGAGGACCATATCAAGGACGAAACGAAGGCCACCATTCGTTGCTTTCCGTTGGAAAAACCGGAAGGTGAAGGCGTCTGCTTTTTCACTGGCAAGCGGACGGATCAGGTGGCAATCTTCGCCCGAGCGTATTGAAGTTCAACCACGAACTTCCCGCGGAGCCTGCACTTTCGCCCGGCGCGGGGCAGGCTCTGGGCCAGTGAAGGGGGATTCGTGGCATTCCTCTCTCCTGCAAGGCTAGCCCATGAAGCGCACCATCCGTTTCTTTCCGCACTATGGACCTGAGAATACCGCTGAGGTCATGGAATCCGTCGTGGAGCGCCTGCGCGAGCATGACGTGGACACGGTGGTCGTGGCTTCGTTGACCGGCGAGATGGCGCTCAAGCTCTGTCAGTACCTGAGCGATAACGCCGTCCAGGCGCAGGTCGTGGCCGTGCGTGATCCGCCGTGGGCCATCGGCAAGATCCCGAAGGCCGGGCGCATCTCTCCGGATAACAAGGCCAAGCTGGCCGCGGCGGGCGCTGTGGTCGTTGACATGATGCCTTATGCCTCCCGGGCCTATTCCACGGGCGCCTCCAACAACGTGTACGAGGGCCTTGACCTGCTAGTGGTCGTCTTCGATGCCTTTCGCATGGTCGGCGGCAATGGCCTCAAGGTGGCGATCGAGGTGGCCCTGATGGCCACGAACGCCGGCGTCGTGCCCGCCGGACGGGACGTGATCGGCGTGGCCGGCACAGGCAACGGGCTGGATACAGCGATCGTGCTCAAGACCGCCTTCTCGATCGATATCTTCTCAGGCGACCCGGCCGAGCGTCCGGAGGTCCGTGAGATCCTGGCCATGCCACGCGAGAAGCGCTGGTTCTGGTGATCAGGAGCGCTGCCGCGCCCTCTCAGCGCCTGGGGCAGCTGCTCAAAGCTTTTCTTGCCCGGCACGCCCGCCCGAGAAGCGCCGGGCCGGGCCTTGTGTCCTGGAAACGGTTTGTCTGCCGGGCGTTGCCCTGGCTGCCCTTCGTGTCTTTGATGTACTGGGCGCTCGGGCCGCGTGACCTGATCCACACGCTGCCGCTCTACGACGACGCGTGCGAGCTGGTCACGGGCAGCACCTGGGTTGACCAGGCTATCCGGCAAGGGAAGAGCCCGTGGCTTTTCCCCGGCATCTTTTATCCCGGCGTCTGGCACATCGGCAGCCATTCAGGCGGGCCCATCCTCTACGTCCTGGTCTGGCCGCTATTCCGCCTGGGCGGTCCCGCGTTTGCTTTCAACATCGTCCTGATCGCATCCTTTGTGGTGGCTTTCGCCGGCGCTTTGTGGCTGGCGAGCCTCTATGTGCCGCGCCTGCCTGCGACCATCGTGGCGCTGGGCTACACCTTTGGCGCCCTGCGGTGGAACCTGGCGTCGCGTGGCGACCTGAACATCGTGCTGGCCTCGGCTCTCCTGCCCTGGATCGTGTGGGCGGCCGAGGCCGCGTGCAGCGCGATCTCGGGGCCAGGGGAGCGCGACGTGCGGGGCGCAGCCTCTTCCTGGTTACCCGTTGCCGGTTCCTTCGGCTGGCTCGCACTGGGCGGTGCCCTGTGGGCCTTTGCCATCGTGCTCAGCCCATACTTCGTCTTCATCGCCGGAGCGTTGCTTGGGCTCTGGTTGCTGTGTGGCGGAGCTCCTGGCCGGCGCCGCTGGGCCACGCGTGGCCTGGTTTTTGTCGTGGTCTTCGGCCTGGCCCTGGTTTTCAGCTCGCCATGGCTTGTCTTCAATGCCCGCGAGACTGGCGAAGATCGATCCGCTCTATTTCTCGATCGAGCAGGTCAACATATCGGCGGCGAGCATCAACAGCCTGGTCGCGCCCTACCTGTTCCACCCATGGCTCGCCGGGCTGGCCGCGCGGCTCTACCACGGCCCGCCCTGGGAACAGGGGACCGCCAACCTCGGCATCGTCGGCACGTTCGCTGCCCTCGGGGGCATCGTCCTGGGGCGTCGCAGCCCTGCCAGACGGCCCGCTATCGTGACTGCCGGTGTCTGCCTGGGCCTGGCCCTGGGCCTGACGTTGCTGTGGGACGGGGCTTCGGTGCAATCAGGCCTCTTCAGCCCATTGGATCGCCTGTTGTGGCACTTCGGCCACGCGCTGAAGCCCTCATTCTTCGTGGCCGATCAGCCCGTCCCACCGTTTGCCGCGGCGGTGCCTTTGCCCGGATGGGTGTTGGCGGCCGCCGTGCCCCTGGTAGAGCGTGGGCGCATGTTCGTGCGCTACGCGCTGCCGGCCAGCCTGGCGCTCTGCATGTTGGCGGGCCTGGCCGTGGCGGCACTGCGTCGCACCTGGCGACAGCTTTTGCTCGGCGCCCTGCTGGTGTTCGAGATTGTGCCGCCTCCGCTCTCCTCAGTGCCTTATCCGCCGGCCCCTCATCCGGCGTTTCTGTGGCTCAACCAGCACGTTCCGGCCAGCGACGGGATCGTAACCCTGTTCGCCGCGCACCCCGCGGACCTTATCCTCTCCATACGCGGCGTCACCCTGCTGGCGGCCCTTTACACGCGGCAGCCGAACATCTCGGGCGCAACCAGCGTCTTGCCCCGGTATACCGACGAGCTGAACACGTGGCTGGCGACGCACGAGCACCCCTTCTGGGAACCGGATTTTGCCCCCATCCTGCGCAACTACGGGGCCAGGTACATCCTGATCGAGATGCATGGAGATTGGGAGCAGGAACTCTGGCAGGAAGCCGCGGTATCCAGCGTGGTCAAGCCCGTGGGCTGCTTCCCCGCGGCGTCCGGCCCCAGCCCCTGGTCCTGGCCGATCTGCATCCTGGAGCTCCAACCACCACCGCTGCCGGCTGTCAACCTGGTGTTGCGCGATGGCTGGTCGGGCGTGGAGCCCTGGGGTGTCTGGAATGAGGGCACGTCATCTCTGGCCCAGTGGGTGGCGCCCGAGGTGCAGGCGCAGCAGCTCGATCTGTCGGCCTTCCCACTGTGCCTCCCCGGCAGGAAGCAGGCGCTCACGGTGCAGGTCAACGGCACGGTCGTGGCGTCCCACCAGTGGGCAGATTGCCAGCCCTGGACCACGACGCTCGCCATCCCGGCCGCGCTGGTAAAGGTTGGCTTCAACGATCTGGAACTGCGCGCCGCTTATGCGGCGCATCCGGTCGAGCCAGCCAGGCCGGACCCGCGCCTCCTCTCCGTAGCCGTCACCCGCCTGGCCATCCACTGATCTGTGGCGGGGCTGCTATAATCCAAATGTTCAAATGGGTAGCATTTGTGCTAAAATGTGTTGCTGGGTGGCGTCGCCCCCGGTTCATTGGGGATCTTGACCCGACCCACCCATGGAGGCTGCGTGTTCGATCCAGACAGCCAGGAAGATCGCTTGTTGTTCTTGCTCAACTCTTTCGCCGGAGCCGTCAACGGTGGGCCCTGGACGGTACAAACCAGCCAACGCTTCTATATGGATGAATTCGGAAATGCTATCCGAGCCGGCACCGTCTATTTTCTGCGCGAGCACGCCGGGCGTGCCGTGCGCCGGCTCGCGCTGCCTTCTGCGCTTCGGCTTTGGGACCTGCTGATCACCGACAACGACCGGGGGGAGGACATGCGGCAGAGCATGCTGGATGCCCAACGCCAGATCGCGCGTTCCGATGCCGAGGCCGAAGCTGATTCATACGAGGATCTCACATAAACACCGACTACCCCAGCACGCCCGCCGTGCACGCCCTGCGCGCCCACAGGATTGACTTCGTGCCGCATCTCTATCCCTGGCAGGAACATGGCGGCACGTCACACGCGGCGGCCGCACTCGGCGTGGATGAGCACATGGTCATCAAGACTTTGGTGATGCAGAGCGACCCGCGGCATCCTCTCCTGGTGCTGATGCACGGTGATCGCGAGGTTTCCACCAAGGAATTGGCGTGTGCTCTGGGCGTCAAGCATGTGGAACCATGCGACGTCGCCACCGCGCAAAAACACACCGGCTACCTGGTCGGCGGCATCAGCCCGTTTGGCACCCGAGCCCGGCTGCCGGTGTGCGTTCAGAAGACGATCCTCGACCTGGCTCGCATCTTCATCAATGGTGGGCGGCGCGGCTTCCTGGTGGAGATCCAGCCGCAGGCTTTGACGTTGGCACTCGAGGCCCGACCGGTAGAGGTCGCCATCCCGGCCTGAGGCCTTTGCCTCGATCCTGCGTGGTTGGCCCTATTTCACGGGCGAAGCGAAAGGCACCTTATCGAGGCGAGGTGCCTGCCCGGCCCCCACCGGCTATTTTAGGGGCGAACCGAAGAGCAGGGTGTCGAGGCCACGCACCAGCCCGGTGATACTCATGACGCGTTGCGTTGCCAGGATCGTGCCGCCCACGTACGGTTCTGCTCCTGACCCAGCATCGTGGCGGATCGTGAGCCGCTCGTCGGGCAATCCAAACAGGGCCTCGAAGCTCAACACGTAGCCCGGCAAGCGCACGGCGTGAACCTGGGTGCCGGCGACGCCGGCACCGCGCGCGTCTGGCCTGCCGTGGGTGTTCTCGATGGGCATAGCGAGTTGGCTCGGCGCGATCTGCCCCAACGCCTCGGCTAGCTCCTGCGCAGTCCCGCTGGGCGCATCGATCTTGTCGGCCTGGGCATAATCGATGATCTCCCAGGAAGGCATGTAGCGGGCCGCGATGAGCGCAAAATGCTTGGCCAGGGCCGCGCTGACCGAGAAATTGCCGGCCGCGATCACGCCAAGTCCACACGCGATGGCCTTCTGCTCGATCTCGACGAACTCTGCAGCCGCCAGGCCCGATGTCCCGATGATCACCCTGAGGCCCCGGTCCAGCGCCCTCAACGTGCGCGCTTTCACCGTCGCGGGGGTGGTGTAATCGATCAGCACGTCGGCCGGCACGGCGAGCGCTTCATCGAGATCGCCGGCTATCGCGATCCCCGTCTTTGGCAGGCCAAGCGCCTCACCGATGTCCCGCCCCGCGTCGCGGCGGGCAACGGCCCCCACCAGCTGAAACCCGGGCGCCTTCAGGATGTGCCGCGTGACTGCCCCGCCTGCCCACCCAGTGGCACCGGCTATGCAAACTCTGATCCCCATGGCTGATCCTCCTCCGTCTATTGCGCGGCATCCACCTCGGATGGCACTCGATTGTGTTTGCCTGTCATGGCGTAGATGTGGACCCGGCCGATCGTGACGCCGGGCAGGCGATCTTCCGTCAGCAAGCGGGCGCGGGCGGCGGCCGGATTGCTCTCCAGGCGATCGATCAGAAGCCCCAACGCGTGGAGCTTCTCTGCCCGGTCCTCCACGAAATCCACGCGGCCCTCAAACTCGACCGTGCGGAAGGCATGATCGCAGGCTCCGTCCACGTATCCGCAGTCTTCCAGGACCTGGCCCCAGACCGCGGGATTGGCCCGCAGGTAGCTGATTTTGCGTCCCACGCTGGCGCAATGGAAGTAAATGCAGACGCGCCTGCCGGTCGTAAGCGTAATTCAGGGTGGCGAGGTAGGGCTGGCTGTCCTCGCACATCGCCAGGGTCAGATACTTCTGGCGGGCAAGGACGGCCCACATCGCATCTTCATCGACGATGGATTTCTCGGCGCGGCGCAGGTGATATTCAACCATGCTCATCCTCCAGCGTTTTGCTGGCCACAGTATACACAGGATTGCCAACGATGTGTAACCGTGCGCCGAGAATGATGGCGTGTCGGGATGGTGGCAGCGGGCTAACCCTCTGTGCGAGCTCAGATGAGGCCGTGCTGGACCAACACGTCCTGGAGTTCTTGCATGGCGGGCTCGATCAGGACATCGCCGCCAATCTGGATCGTGGGGTGACTGGCATCACCGCCGGTCCACCACTGTACCATGCTGTTGGCTCGGGGATCGCGGTCCATGTCATAGAACGTGTAGGGAACGTGCAGGCGGTCCAGATAGCGCCGCACCCGTTGTGTGGCCGCGCACCACTGGGTGCCATAGACCGTCACAGCGTGCGGGGCGTCCGCGCTGGCAGGACGCGACCGCTCAGAGGATTTTGCGAACACGAGGCACTCCTTCAGCCCTGCCGGCCGAGGCTCATCCCGTCAGTCAAGCTGGTGCAAACTTTCGAGATGTTCGAACAGCTCGTAGATATCGGGCACTTTGTGCAGCTCTGGCGCGACCTGCCGCGTAGCGGATGATGCCCTCACTGTCTATGACGAAAAGGGCGCGCTCCGAAAAGCCGTCGGTGGAGCGATAGACGCCGTAGCGGCGGGCGACGTCGCCCTTGGGATTGAAGTCGGCCAGCAACGGGATGCTGAGGTCACGCACCGCCGCCCAGGCGCCATGGCTGTAAATGCTATCCACGGAAATGCCGAGCACTTTGGCCCTGTGTTCGGCAAACGCAGGCAGCTCGCTCTGGTAGAGGCTCAACTGATCGCTGCAGGCCGGGCTCCAGTCCAGCGGGTAGAAGACGAGCACGACGGGCTGGCCTTTGAAGGCATGCAGCGAGATGGGCCGCGCCTCGGCGTCGAGCAAAGTGAAATCGGGCGCGGGCGTTCCAGGCGCCAGGCCGCGGTTTTCCGCCGTGCCCTGCATCGCCGGCGCGCTCTTGTAGAGGTTGAAGACGTCCGTCTCCTTCCTCGCCACCGCCTCGGCCGTGCCTCTCCCCGGCCCGCCTCGGCGCCAGCCCTCATGGATCATCGCATGCAGGATGGAGAGGGCCTCCTTTCGGGCGATGCTGCAAGCTCTGTCTCGAGCGCGCTGAACCGTTGTTCGAGCTTCGCCAGGCGCGCGTCGCTGTCTCCGTTTGTCGTCACGTTATCACTCCCCAGCTTGAGCTATCTTGTCTTGCCGGGACCGATTCTAGACGAGGTGGCCCGGCCTGTCAGTCTTGGGCTTTACTTTTGGCTCAACCGAGCCAGGCGCCCGAAGCGGCAGTCCGGAGGCGTCGGAATCTGGATCACTGAATGGGTTGGGGAAGTACGTCACACTCTCACTATTGCGCCGAAGGGGCCTGGCGCCATGCTCGGCGCTTGTTTTCCTCTATGTGTTATGCCAGGTGCTAGAGCAGTCCATCGATCAGCCTTGCTGATGCGTCCCGACATGGAGAGCTGAATGACTACTGGAGAAGCCACGGTCAAGGGTACCGCGATTTCCTTTTGGCACGAGATCGTCGTTCTTTTCAAGCTCCGCATCGTGGTCCTGCTGGTGTTTGCGGCAGTCGCAGGGGCTTTCCTGGCCGCTGGCGGGCAGCCTCGCCTTTCAGCGCTGGGTGTGGTATTTGTGACCGGAACCCTTTCGGCTGCCGGCGCCAGCGCCCTCAACGAGTACATCGAGCGCGATCGCGACGCCGCTCATGGCCCGCACCCGCAAGCGCCCTCTGGTCACGGGCAGCCTGGGGGCGCATCCTTACTGGGTGCCGTGGCTTGGCGTGGCCCTGATCGCTGCTCCGGTCCTGGCCGTGCTGCCAACGAACCCCGCCCTGGCCATGGCCCTGGCCGCGGGCGCCTTCATCTACGTGGTCGTCTACACGCTGTGGCTGAAGCCGCGCAGCGTCCTGAATATCGTGATCGGGGGTGCGGCGGGCAGTTGCGCTGTCCTGAGCGGGTCTGCCGCCGCTGGCAACTGGGCCAGCCCCGGCGCCCTGGCACTGGCGCTATTGGTCTTCCTGTGGACGCCGATCCATTTCTGGGCGTTGGCGCTGGTCTATCGCGAGGACTATGCCCGCGCGGGCGTGCCCATGCTGCCCGTGCAGGTGACCGCGCGGGCCGCCGCGGCCTGGGGGTTGGTCCACGGCGTGGGGGCTGCTGCCACGAGCGTTGCACTGATCTTCCTGCGCCCCGCGTTGGGGCCCGTCTATTTCATCCCGGCTGGCGCAGCGGCCGTAGCGCTGGTGCTGGAGGGCGGCCAACTCGTGCGCACTCCAACCAAGCGCGCGGCCTGGCACTTGTTTCATACGTCAAACCTCTTCTTGTTCGTAGTGCTGCTGGCCATCTGTCTCGGCGGTATTGTTCATCTCCCCTGGCCGTTCTGAGCTCGAACCGCGAGCCTCACACGATCGAATAGGGGCCGCTCACGGCTGGAGCCCCCGCGGCCGGCGGGGGCGGTGCGGCGGGGCCACGGTGATTGGACGGATCGTCACGGTTGGGCTTTAATGGGGCCTGGGCGTGACGATCTCTCTTGGCCCCATCGCGGATCTGTTTTGCCCTCGATGGTCATCACACGGCGGGAAGGAGCTACCTGATTATGCCCGGATCGCGCTTTGCCCTGGTCGTCCATGCCACCCATGAGGCTCACATCAAGCTCGGCGGAATCGGGGCAGCCCTCAAGGGCCTGTTGAGCTCGCCGGCGTACACGGCGGAGGTGGCGCGCACGGTCCTGGTCGGCCCGCTGAACCGGTACAACTATGTGGAAATGGAGCGTTTGACGTCACCGGCCAACCGACTGCAGGTCGTCTATTCCTCGCTTCACAACGTGAACCAGGCAGCACCGGCCCTGGCCGACGCGCTGCGTGCCATAGAGGAGCAGATGGGCGTGCACCTGCTCTATGGCCGGAGGGGATTCGGCCCGGCCGAACACGAAGTGGTCCTTGTGAACGCCCAGGCAATCCGCGGCCCAGTGATCAATAGCTTCAAATTCTTCTGCTGGGATCGCTGGCAGCTCGATTCGCTGCGCTACCAGACGGAATGGGAATATAGCTTCTTCATGAATGCGGCCGAGCCGCTTTTCGCCGCCCTCGAGGCCGTGACCGGTGATTTGCCGGCAGATGCGCCGCGTTACCTGATCGCCCACGAATGGATGGGGTTGCCCGTTGTCCTGAGCGCTGACCTGCACGCGCCCGGCCGCTACAAGAGCGTCTTTTACGCTCACGAGGTGGCTGTTGTTCGGCGGCTGGTCGAGTACAACGGTGGCCACGACACACGCTTTTACAACGCGCTGCGTTTGGGGCTGGCTCAAGGCCACAGCCTGGATGCCGTTTTTGGCGACCAGGCAGGGTTTTTCAAACACGCCATGGTGCAGCAGCGCCGGGATCTGCGACGGGATGTTCGCGGTCGGCGACCTGGTGATCGACGAATTGCGCTTCTTGGGCGGCGTCGTGGGCAGCAAGCCGGTTGAGCTGGTCTACAATGGTGTGCCCGCCGCCTCGATCGATATGGCGCGCAAGCTGGCCAGCCGCGAGCTGATGCTCCAATATGCGCAGAACCTCGTGGGTTATCGCCCCGACTATGTCTTTACGCACGTCGGGCGTCTGGTGGTCAGCAAGGCGCTCTGGCGTGACCTGCGAGTTCTCGAGCATATGGACCGTCTGCTGGCAGCCCAGGGCAAGAACGCGATCTTCTTCATCGTCGCCACAGGGGATCCCATGGGCCGGTTGCCGTTCGACGTGCACCGCTGGGAGCACGAGTATGGCTGGCCGGTTGGCCATCGTGCCGACAACGGCGATCTGCGCGGCGACGAAGATGCCTTTTTCTTCCACGCCATCGAGCCCTTCCATTGGGGCCACCACAACGTCCGCGTGCTCCTTGTCAACCAGTTCGGCTGGAGCCGCGAGCGATGTGGGGATCGCATGC
>CAWEHT010000247.1:0-11931 GCA_963808455.1 uncultured Chloroflexia bacterium
GACGTAGAGCGTCCGCTGCGCAGAGCTGCCGCGCATTGTAACGCTGGTCTCACCGGCCCACAAACGGCCGGTAGGCGGGGATCTCCCCTGTCAGCGCCTTGGCCAACAGCCTGACCTGCAGCTCCAGGCAACGGTAGTAGGTCGCCTGATAGTTGAAGGTGGGATGCTGCACCGCCTGATTCAGCCGCTCCTCGAACTTCGCCAGAAACTTGCGCCGCCCGCCATCTGTCAGCCGGTACGCGCCCAGCTCGGCGACGAAGTCCGCCTCGTCCAGCACGCGATTGTTGATCACCGTCTGCACCACCGAGTCTACGATGACCGGCCTGAACTCCTCCATCAGGTCCAGGGCCAGCGCCGGCTTGCCATATTGTGACGAGTGGAGGTAGCCGACGTATGGGTCCAGCCCGACCAGGCCGATCGCGGACAGGACTTTGTTCGTCAATAGCACGTAGCCGAAGCTGAGCAGCGCGTTGATCGGGTCCGTAGGTGGCCGCCGGCGGCGCCCCTCGAAGCCGAGGCTGGCCCGCAGCAGCCTTGGATAGGCCGCAAAGTAGATGGCTGCGGCCGCCCCCTCCAGGCCCTGCAGGGTTCCCAGCGGCGTATCGGCCTGGGGGCGGGTCGCATCGACGAGGACCTGCTCGGGCACGGCCAGGCCCCTGATGCTCTTGATGACGCCGCCGATCTGCTCCGCCGCCGTGGCCAGCGCGGGATCGCCCAGCTTGCGGTTGCTGCGCATCAGCTGCGTGCGCTGGTTGGCCACCTTGGCCGCTACGATCTGCCGGGCGATGGCGATACGGCGGGCGTAATCGTTGTGCGCCCGGTGCTGCTCGATGCGGAGCAGGCCGTTGCGCGAGAACTCGCCCGCCAGCCTGCCGGCGAACCGGCCGTCGTACGTGCAGAAACAGATGTCGGCCCGCTGCTCCAGGAGGGCCAGCAGGGCCGGCGTGGTGACGGTGCTGTCGGCGAGCACGATGACCTGTTCCACCCTGATCAGCGGCACGCGTACATCGCGCGCTTCGACGCCCCGTTCCCGGCTGGCCGGGATCTTGACGATCAGCGTGTCGCCGTCCTTCCGAACCGTCGAGTGTGGCTCCGTGAGGTAGAGTGTCGTCATGTGCTGTCCTCGGCTGGCGTACGCCCCTTCTTCGGGGCCCCTGGAGGGTCACGCAGCGTCCATTCCACACGCTGCCAGAAATCATCCTCGGTATCGACGCCGTTGAAGGTTGCCTGGAGTCGCCCCACGACCCGCCAGCCCTGGTCTTCCAGCTCCCGCACTTCCTGCAAGACGGCCTGCCTTTGGGCCGCCGCGCTGTAGGATACCTCGACGGGCTGCAGACCATGGTCCTCCCAGCGGTCATCGGGGCCAAGCGGCGCGTAGCAGATGTAGGTCACCATGGCCACGGGCAGCAAGGCCGTGTCCCCTTCGCGCCCCAGGACCAGGAATGTCTGTCCGCCCTGCTCGCCGGCGTCGAGGTCGAGGGGCGCCGGCCGCCAGCCATGCCAGCAGATCACCGGCACCGCCAGCGCCGCGCCCGCTTCACGATGGCTCATAGATCGTCTCCATCCAGGTCGTCCCTCCGGCCGCCTGGCGGCCGGCCCGGCCCGACGAAGGATAGCTGCTGCACCTCCCCCGGCAGGCAAACGGGCTTGAGGCTGCACTCGCCGCAGCGGGCCCTGAGTCGGGTGTGGGCCGGCAATTGGCCGGCCTCGAGCAATGCAAAGGCCAGCGCGACCGCGTCTGCGGTCTCTGCGCGCAGCTCCGGCGTGAACGGCACTTCGATGCGATGGCGCGAGCGATAGATAGAAGATCTCGCCGCCCGGCACGGCCTGGCCAGTGCGCTCCTCGAGGCACAGCGCCTGGGCGCAAAGCTGCACCCGGTCGTTGTCCCAGCGCCCCTGCTTGCCCCGCTTGTATTCCACCGGGCGCAGCGCCCCGCCGGCCTCCTCGACCAGGTCACAGAAGCCATTGATGCGCAGGCGATCGCTGTAGACTGCCACCCGGCGCACAGCGCGGCCCTCCTCCATCCGCTCGGCTCCCGGCTGGTCGACGTGCTGGTGGCGCAAGGTCCCCTCCAGCAGCGCAGCGTTCTCGGCCAGCTCGCCCAGCACGTACATGTACCAGAACCGCCGCTCGCAATAGAGCAGCTGGTTCAGATAGCTCAGTGGGAGGTAATCCGGCGGTTCCATGCTATAGGAGCCTTCGCGCCTGGCCCATGCCCATGGTGGTCTTCGTCCCTACGCCGCTGTAGAAGGCAAAGTCGGCCAGGAGGTTGAGGGCCCGCAGGTTGGCCGGATCGTCGTCCAGCGCTTCGAAGGTCACGTCGCCATACCCACCCGGATAGGTGCCGCGCTTCAGCTGAAACACGGCCGTCTGCCAGCGACGCACCTCGCGCACGAAGACATACTCCTCGACCCAGACCTCGAACGCCATCGGGATCTCATCGCCCGTGAGCCGGTTCCATGCCCCCCGGAGAGCCGCAAAGATGTAGCGGGGGATCGGGAGCAGCACCATGCGCTGCCTGGCCGGCCCTTGCGCGCCCAGGCTGACGGCAGTCGGGCTGGCGAACAGCATCCGAATGCAGCGGTCCGCAGCCGCTGCCGACCGCAGCTCGCCTGCGGTCGTGTAGCCGGCCCAAGGGTGGCTGCCGGGCGTGCCGAGGGCGCTTTCGACGGCAAACGCCAGGCCCCCGATGCACAGCCGCAGGTCGGGGCCGGCCGCCAGCAGCCGCCCGAGGAAGACCGCAAACAGGGCCGGATCGAGCAGCGTCAGGCGCAGCGCCGCGCGCGACCCGGCGGCCACGCGACGGCCGTCACCGTCGGGCCGGCCGGGCAAATCGCGCAGCGCCGAGACGGTGAAGGGTTGGCGGGTACCGCTGTCGTGCAGGCGCTCGGCCAGGCCGGGTTCGGCCGCCCGCACCAGGTCGAGGAACGCCGCGTGCGCCAGCGCGCCCTGCGTGAGCGGCAGCCGGCCATCTTCCACCGCGATCAGGTTGGCGACGATGGCCGCAAACGGTAGCGTTGAGTCGAGAGGCACGTGCTTGCTCCTGAGTTCGCTCCTCTGGATCTAAGGGCCAGGCCGGCGAGTCCGCTCGGCCCCGGCCTGGTTTGCCTAGCCGACCGGGAAACGGTAGGCCATGTGGGCCGGAAGCCGCCGGGTCTCCCCCTCCGACGACCAGGCCCACCACTGCCCTTCCATTACGGCATGGTTGACCAGGCTCGCGGGCGGCATAGATATCAGGTCGAACGCCACCAGCTGCCCGGCCAGGTCCAGCGGGTTGAGCGGGTACGCGGCGCGCGCCCTGGTCGGCGCTTCGCTCTCCGCGATGGCCTCCGTGTAGGCGACCTCTGCCTTGCTCCGCCACAAGCCCAGCCGGACCCATCGTGGCAGCCCCAGTGATTCGTGGTCCGAACAAACGGCAAACTCGAAGCTGCTGCCTGGGCCGATCTCTTTGGCGCGGCCAAAAGATGGCGTGTTCCGCCGGCCCTGCTCCATTGCGACGTGGTAGTGGTTGTCGCCGTACTTGAACGTCGCCATCTGGTAGCCGATGCTGACGCCCCGCGCCGGCGTGACGTAAATGCCTCGGTCGTTCAGCGGCGAGAGCTGCTCGGCATAACGCGGAACCTGCGTCGGACTATGGTATGGGGCGCTCGCCAGGCCCAGGGCATAGGTCAGGGCGTAGTTGTGCAGGTAGCGCCCCGTCTCGTACAGCCGGCCGATCTCCCGCGTTGCAAAGAACAGGCTCTCGTGCGTTGTCAGCCGGCAGTTATACACTCTCATCGGCGACCTCCTGTGATGGTCCTCGTGCCCTGTCCCAACGGCCGGCGCCTGCGGTTTCGACGAACTCTCACTTGGCCTTCTTGGCGATGTAGCTCTGAGCGTAGGCACGGCTGTCATGGAACGCGGCCTCCAAAAGCTGCCTGACCGTCGCGGCGTCGTTGAGTCTGGCCTCCTGCGCCTGGATGGCCGCCTCCAGTTCGTCGCCTACCAGCAACTGATCCACGGTCACGCCGTCAGCCTTCAGCAGCGCGGGCATAAGGGCTGCGGCCGTTGCGCACGCGGTAAGCGGATCGATCGGGTCTGGCGGGTTCAGGGCGCCGCGGGCGCGCAGTGCATCATAGAGCGCTTGAGTAAACTCAAGGTTTGAGAAGATCTCGCCGTCGGTCAACGCAATGGCCACAACCTGGTTGCTGACCGTGCCCGTGCGTGTGGTCTGCGCGCCGTACCGGCGCGTGCGCAATACGTTGCTCAAGACGTACTCGAACAGCGCGGCCGTCAGATCGCGTGCCGTGATGACGCATGGGAAGATCACTTGCGGGCGGACGTGATCCGCCTCATTGATGCGGCTGGTGACCTCACCTTGCCGGCTCATCGTGCCACCTTCGTAAGGTGCGTTCAGCGTGAAGGTCTCGTGCGACGAGTCGTAGTCGGTGAGGCTGTAGCCGCAGTCGGAGATGGCCTTCGACTTCTCCGAACCGGCGTCGCCGATGGCAAACCCGTAGGTGATGCAGTCAGGGCATTTCTTGCAGAAGCTCACGTTGTAATCGCAGATGGGCCGGCCCGCCGAATCTACTTCCGCCTTGGTCTTGTCGTCGTAAGGCTCGCCGCTAAGCAGGCCATAGCGGCGCAGGAGCTCACGACCTGCCAGCCGCTCGGGGGTCGTCTGCTTGCGCTTGAAGATCGTCAGCCGGGTCATGAGTTCGGGGGATTTCAGGCCGGCCCGCACGCGCGTCGTGTTGAGCTCGCCGTCCGTTTGGAAAACGGCGTAGGAATCGGTGACGCGCAGGACAAGGATGTGCGCGTAGTATCCTGATGGCTTGGCCGGCACCTCGGACGGAAACCACTTTGTGTTGAGCGACATCTTCATTCCTCCTCATTTTCCTTGGCGTTGCGGTCGGCCCGTTCCCTGGCCGCCGCGTCGACGTAAATTACCTCGCAAGCGTTCTTCAGCAGGTTGAGCTGCTTGCCTCGCAACGCCGCCTTGTCGGCGCGGCAAGGTGGAATAGAAGACCGTGTTGACAAAATACCCGGCGAATTGGCGCATGGCGGCCTCGCGGCTCTGCGTGTCGCTCCCGGGCGCGCGGAGGCCGTCCGCCCGGCCAGACCCGACGCGGTCCATGAAGTCGCGCAGCTCGCCGCGCACAGCCTCCACCAGCCCCTCACAGTCAAACAAACGAGGATCCGCCTTCAGGATCGTGTCGGCCGCCACGGCGATTGGCCGCAGGATGCTGTTGGAGTTGTACCGCTTTGCCCGATAGAAGCGCATGTACAGGCCTGTCAGCTCCCTTGCATGGCTCATGCTATTGCCTCCCCTGAGAGAATCGAGAACATCCACCAGCTGCATGTACAGCTGAGCTTTGTTGACGGTGATGGCGTCCAGCCCTTGCGCTCGCTGCCACTTCTTCAAATAGGCCAGGGCCCAGCGCGGGTCCTCGCTCAGCCGGCGTGCCAGGGCCGGCAGTGCGTGCCAGCGGTAGTCGTAGCTGCCCCCTCCGGAAGACGCATTCCCGTCCAGGTGCACGAAATACGCCGCAGTCAGTGCCTGGAGCCTCGGCAACAGGCCTTCCAATGGAATTCGCTCCCGGCCGACGACATCCTTGACCCAGTCGTGGGGCGCGTCCAGAAATACCGCCTCGTCGAGTTCATTCGCCTCGCCCAGCAACGGCAGCGAAGACTCGCTGGCGACCACCTTCACGTTAACTGCCAGGGGCAGGGCCAGGGCCAGGAAGGCCGGGTTCACCCAGGCCTCCGCGTCCTTCGCCTTCAGGCCAGGCGGCGGTATGCCCAGGAAGAAGAAGGTCAGCGGCTCGCCGCGCGGGAATTGCAGCCGGAACATGCGGTCGCCCTCGGGCTTTGGGGGCTCGGGCTCCATCATCAACGGCCCGAGCCGCTGGAAGTCCTGTGCCGAAATGTGCAGCACCGGCGCCTCACCTTTCTGGGGAAGCAGTGCCTTGCGCACTGCGGTAAAACTCAGGCGCCGGATGGCCTGGTAGGCCAACTCCATCTGCGCCAGCGTTTCGGGTGTGAAGAAGTAGGTCGGGTAGAAGTACAGGTAGCGCACGCGGCGGTCTTCGAAACCCCCGCCGTAGGTGCCCTGATGGTTCATCAGGATCTGGCGTAGCATCATCTCGATCTCGCAGATGCGACAGATGTTGCGGATGGCCTTCGATCCGTGCAAGGGCTGCTTGTTGGAGTACACCTGTGGTGTGAAGAGGATGCCCGCCTCCCGCTGTTCGGCAACCTCATAAGACGAGGAACAGACGGAACAAACCGCGGTCGCGCCCGCGCCCCTGCGCTTTCGACATCGCGTAGCGTGCGAGCTCCGTCGCCGCGGCCCTGGGCACCTCCTGGCTTGCCTCGGCGCCCTCCTCGGGACCAAAACTTAGCACCTGGCTGACGTAGTTGCGCAGGTCGTCCCAGCCATCCGTGCCCTTGCCCTGCCGCGCGGCCGTCTGCTCGAGAGCGCCGGCAATTGCCTCGGCAAGCTCCTCCACCAGCGCCTGCCATTCGGACGGGGATGCCCCCTTGCCCGCCCCGGACTTCAGGTAGTAGCCGGCGGCGTAATACCAATGATAGGCCACCCCGCCGGCCCTGGGGTACGCGGCGATGGTACCGAAGTCGGGCAGTATCGCCTGCAGGCCCAGCCTCGCCAGGATCATGCCATCAGGATCCAGCTGCGGTGCTGATGGCTGGCGAGCGACCTTATGCCCCCTCCCTCGGGCAACCCGGTCTGAATGGCTTTCCTGCGGCGCTGCCGCCTGCCCGGCGATCTTGGCAGCCACGGCGCAGAACTCGGCAAGCTGGTCCACGCGAATATCGTCGGGCAACGCCAGATCCACGCCAGCAGGGGCCATCCCCAGTTCGGCTATCTTGCCGAAACGCTTCCCGGCGCTCGACGGCTTGCTTTCAGGGATGCGCCTGAAAGCCGCCCGGGCTGCCAGACGGACCCGCTCGCCGGGGGAGAAGTGCAGGTCGTAGTAGGGCGCGTACTTGAGCCCCTTGCCGTCACGCGAGAAGCCGGTGAGATTGGCCTTGAGGTGAGCTCCGCACACCTGGCGAATTCTTCGTATTACCTGCTCGGCCACGTCGGCCGGTTCCAGCGCCGCGGCCCGGCCTCGGGCAAGGTACACGACGCCGCTCGGAGCATAGAGCAGTGGCATGCAGTCGGGCGTTGTCAGCGCGGCCATGGCCGCGTTGTGCAGGAAATTGGTGAGCACACCCCGATTCTCGGCGACGTGATGGTATAGCAAGTGCGCCTGGCCGTCCGACAGGCCAGCAATGACCTCCGTGATGCCACGCGTGGCGGGCACGTCGCGCGGGGTGCGGGCGATGTACGCGACGCGGTCCGCCAGCGTGCACAAGTCCGTCGCCAGCTGCCGCGACCGGCCATCCAGCGCCGCGCCCGGCAGCTCGGCCAGGTTGAGCATCGTGCCCCAACGCACCTGCGTGTTGCAGGCCAGGTATATCAGGTCGTGCAGCCAGGCGTCCACGCCCCCGATGGGTGCCAGAAACCTGTCCAACCCCAGCCGGGCGGACCAGTGTCGGAAGATGCCCTCGATCAGCGGCAGGGCCCTGGCCGGGTTGGCGGAGGCGTGGTCAAGACCCGCGCTGGCGAGCCAGCTGTCCACCTCAGGGAATTTCACCCAGTCGTGAAGGGTAAAGCCGGCGCAGAAGAGGCGATAGGTTTTCTCGTCGAAGCGCCGCATGCGCGGCGCGTCCCAGGCCCGGAGCTGGCGAGCAACGCGCGCCGCAGGCAGCAGGCCGTTGACGATATGCGCCCGCATGCTCTGTTCCTGCCGGTAGCGTGCCACGTCGGCCGCGGTTTTTCCGCTGGCCAGCCCGCGCGGCGATGAACTCCTCGCCGCCCTTGGCTGGCACGAGGGCCAGCTCGGCCGATAAGCGTTCGGCCACGCAGCTTACGTAGTCGTTCAGCACGTCGTCGCCGGGCGCGGCCTTCGCAACGGCCGCGCGCAGCGGCGCGGAAAACATCGGCTCATCCCCGCGCCCTGTTGCTTCCGGCTCCTTGTCCCCTTCATCCCGGCTTGCTGCCGCTTCGGTCGTCTCGTCGTATTCTTCCTCGATTTCGTCCGACGCAGGATTCACCGGCGCGATCCTCACCTTTGCCATTGGCCCCCCCTTCCTCATGAGATTATGGCCGTGCCCCCGCACGGAAAGCGCCGCTCCTTGACAGCAACATGCAGCAGGAGCGCCTCGCGAGCGAACGCGACGCTGCCCGTCAACCCGTCGCGGGAGATGAACGGGTACATTTCGAACATGGGCGGAAGGCTAAGGCGATTGATGATCTCACCCGGCGGGCACGAGCACAGCAACGCCACGAGCTTCCGCTGCCGAAGATGGCGGTTGAGGTCATTCAGCCAGTGAACAAAGGGCACCTCCAGGGTCACACCATCGATCACCTGGGCGACGCCCCACCTATCCGCCCCCCACGCCCCGACTTCCTGGTTGAGCCGCACGGCCACCCTCTTGCGCTCCTGGCCGAGGCCGCGCAGGCGAAACCAGCCGGCCATCGCCTCGATGTCGGTCTCGGTCAGCGCCGCCCCACTCGCGGCGCGCCAGCCTGCCGAACTCCTCTGGCCCGAGCCACTCCAGGTCCGCGTTGGCCGCCAACATCATCAGGTCGTAGCGCTTCACCCGGTCCCTGGCGTCATCGCCGGCCACAGCATTCCCCGCGCCGCCGCCTGCCAGCCGGCTCTCGTCGATGATGCCGCAGTCAAACGGGCTGTCGCCTCGGAACGATTGCGCCTCTTCGACGATCTGGCGGGCCGCCCCGCGCAGGGCGTTGTAGTCGTGCATCGCCTTCCCAATGCTGATCCCGAAGCAATTTCGGTAGTGGCTTCTGAGCCAATCGCGCGCGCCGGCGTAGGTGTCTCTGACCTTCGGGTTGAACAGCCCGCAGAAAACGTGCGCCGACTGCACCCAACCCCATTCCCTGGCGTAGGATCTGAACTCGAACGGCGAGCAGTATGCAGCACTCATTACGTCGCTCAGTCTCTCACGTGTCAGCGTATCACCCTCGTGTAGCAGGGCTGGAGCGCCGCCGCGTCCCGTCGCAAGGCGCTCGTATACAAAGCCCGGCACGAGGGCGTGCGCCGCAAAGGCCTCGAAGGCGTGGCCATGCCCGTCGCTTTCGTGCCTGCCTAGCCGGCCGAGGCGCTGCAGGAAGGTGCTGGCGTCCCGGCTCTCGAAGACCAGGAAGTTGATGCGGAAGTCCACACCGACGTCCACCGTGGAGGTGCCCACCAGCAGGTCTGCCTCGCGCGATGCCTTTCGCATCGCCGCGCCTGTCAGGCCCGTGTTGGGCATGACCGTCAGGTGCTCTCGGGCAAAGGCTGGCTGCAACCTCTCGACGAGGCGGTGCGCCGCTGCCACGCTGTTAACGATGAGGGCGCCCTTGGCGCCGGGCCCATGTTCCTTGAAGAAGGCCAGCAGCACGTCGTCCAGGTGGGCGTCGAACCCACTCCTCGGCGCGCGCCGCCCAGAAATCGATCCGGCTGCCGCGGATGATGGGCCGCCACAGCGACCCCTCGGGGCGGTCCAGCGTGTGCAGATAGAGCCCGTCCGGTCCAGGCGTAATGCTTTTGACGCGAAAATTTGCTTTGGCCAGATACTCCGCCAGCAAGCCGCCGGGCGTGGCCGAAAGGAACAGGAATTGCTTGGGCCGCACCTGGCCCACGATCTCTCGCACGAGCAGCATGGCGTTGAGCACCGACACGATCTGCGGCACCTGAAAAATGTGGAACTCGTCGAAGACCAGCAGGTCGAACAGGTCGATCAGGCGGGCAAAGAGCGCGTCCGGTGCATCGTCGCGCCTGGTATAGAAGAACTGCGCCATGTAGTGAAAGATGTCCGGGTTCGTCGAGCAGGATCTCGTTGTTGGCCGCCAGGCTCCTGATGGCATCCGCCTTGCGGCTAAACAGGCCCACGGCGGCGATGTCCTTGAGCCTATCTGCCGTCAGTGTCGTGCTCCGAATCTGCCCTTCCCGGTGCCAGTCACCCAGCGCCTGCGCGACCTGTAGCTCCTGATCGCGCACCAGCTCGTTGGTGGGGTACATCATCAGCAGCGACCGTTCATAGGCAAGGGTGCCGAGTTGGGCTGCCAGGCTCTTGCCGTCGCCCGTCATGGCCGAGTTGATGACGACGTCGAACTCGCCACCCGATAGCGCTGCGTGCGTGTCCAACTGGTGCTGGCTGAGGCGCAGCCCGTCCGGGCGTTGACGCTTGATCGGCACGGGCACCAACGCATCGTCGGCCAGCTTCGAGTAAACCGGCAGGGTCGTGATCCTCAACATGGCTCCATCTCCTGGTTACACGCCGACTATACGCCGTAGACCGGCCCACAAATACAGGCCCGTCCCGCTGCGAGCGGCGCGGATCTCGCTGACACCTTACTCGCCCCACTCATCGACAGGGTCGAACCGGACCATGATTTGCGTCATCTCCCGCCGCGCAATGTCGATCTGCTCCTGCAGCGCATCGCGGGCCGTGTCGTCGAGCGCGCAGTTGAACTGGGCCACGAGCGCCCGCTCGCGCGCCAGGAGTTCGGCGTAGCGATCGTCCAAAGCCTCGGCCTCGCGCAACCGCTCAGTTTGGTAGTCCCGCCAGAGCTCTGATACACTGCGAGTGTGTTCGTTTCCCTGCGCTGCGCTTGTAAGTTGCGGCGGCGGCGCGGGAGCCATGCCGATAGTGACGGTAAGGGCGGGAGCCCCCGCTGTGCCGGGTCGCGCCGAGCGTGCCGGCGGCCAGACGAACCCGATGGTGATAGTAAGAGCGGGTGTCCACCGGGTGGGCGGGTTTGGGCTTGGGGACATGTGACCTCTACTAGCATTTACACGGATACTAATGTAACCTTCGCCACTGATATTCCGAATTCTCGTGCCACTACAGGTGTTTGTCAAGAGCGTCCGCGCGCTCGTGGGGCACTCGCTCGGGGCCCCGCCGCACAGGCCCGCGCACGCCTGCCCAATCTCGCAGGAGAGATTGAAATACTTGCGTACAGGTGGTGATGCTTGTGTCCCGCCTTTGAATCCCGCCTGAGGGATTTGGCCTGTCATCGTCACACGTCCTCAAGGGGACGGGGATCGCGGGCGTCGTGTTCAATGGCGGGTACTGGACCTGACTGTTCGGCCGCCAGCAAGCCATAGTTCTTCGCCATGCCGTTCACCATCCTGCGCATGTGGCCCAGCACCTCGTCGCCCTCCAAGACCACACAATTCTCGCCATAGTGCAGCAGGAGGCGCGCGGCATCCCATGGGTCGGTGGGGCTGGCCTCGACGATCGCCGAGCCGTCGGGCTGCCGCTCGATCTGCATGTCGGCGAAATGGCGGCTGATCCCGTGCCGGATGGCCGGGGGCCTGAGCAGATAGCGGACGTGGTAGCGCTTCTGGGGACGCCGGGACGGTGGCAGGCGGTCGGGCAGGATGCGCAGCATGCCGTCGTCGAGGATGCCCTGCAGGCGGAAGTCGCGCACCTTGCCCTGCGGCACCGTGCCGTGCGCCTCCCCGCGGCTGAATACGTCGTAGGCTTCGAGGTAATAGTGCCCGTTGCGGAACACGATGCCGTACGGCTCGACCTCGTGGTAACGCGGCTGCCGGTCGGCCTGGCCGGCGGCGCAGTAGCTAAAGCCCAGCACGTGCCTTTCCAGGATGGCCTTGCGCACGGTGTCCGATACCCGCGCCGTTGACCGGGGTCTCATCTACTTCGCGGAGCTCCATCGTGAGGATCGAACGGCGTCCCTGCAAGGCCCCAAGCCGCTCCTGGGGCAGCAGGCCGGCGATCATGTCGAGCAGCTCGCAGGCCCGCCGGCCCTCGGGGCCGGCCCTCTCGAAGGCGTTGTAGATGGCTGCCATGGCCGCCAGGGCATCATCGCTGAGGTCGAGCCAGGGCGTGTCGCCCATGTCCTCGAGGGAATAGGT
>CAWEHT010000248.1:0-23075 GCA_963808455.1 uncultured Chloroflexia bacterium
CTGTTATGTTCCTCTACTAGACCGAGTTTACGTATTGCTCCGACACCGGGACCTTGAAGTCAATTGCCGAGGCCAGCGGCGGCCAGGAGCGCGAAGGCACGCCCGATACCATCCGCACGCTGTACCAGGATCTGTCCAACTACTTTTGACCTGTTCCCCGGCTGCGACCGGCATCCCGGGATGTTCACGATTGGAAATAGTGTGAGCGGCAACGAGGCTATGACTGAAGGCTCAATTCAACAACAGCTGGAAAAACAGGCCGGAAGGGCGCTGATTCAGAACGCTTTCTTTCGCTGGGAGAGCGCGCTGATGATCTCAGGCGCCATCCTGCTGGCGGTTTTCGTGAAGCCTTTCGCCGGCTGGCCCTGGTGGGCCTGGCCGGCCCTCGGCCTGATTGGCGAAATCGCCATCGTCGCGTCGAGCCTGACCGACAAAAACGAACGGCAGCGGATCGTCGAAGCGATGTTCCGCGAGAAGTACAGCGTCGGGGATATCCATGATCACGGTCTGCAAACCAAGCTGAGCGAGGCTGAGCAATACCGGCAGCGCATCCAGGAGACGGTGGCCCAACAGCCGCCGGGCCTTCTGCGCGACAAGGTGGCCGAGACCACCGACCAGGTCTATGATTGGATCGCCAACATGGTGCGCCTGGCCCAGCGCATCGACGCCTATCGGCGCGACCAGATCGTGCAGCGCGATCTGAAAAGCGTGCCGGCCGAGATCAAGGAAATGGGGCAGCGCGCCAGCCTCGAGCGCGACCCGCGCAGCAAAGACCAGATGAACGACACCCTGGCCGCCCGCCAACAGTACCTGGCCAACCTGCAGGAACTGGATGGCCGGATGCAGCGGGCCGATCTGCAGCTCGATCGCTCGCTTGCAGCCCTGGGCACCGTGTACTCGCAGATCTTGCTGGTGGGCAGCCGGGATGTCGATTCCGACCATGCCGAGCGGCTGCGCGGCGACGTCCGCAACGAGGTGCTGGCGCTGCAGGACCTGGTGCAATCGCTCAACGAAGTGTACAGCTATCAGACGCAGACCATGGTTCCGGCGTCAGCCGGCGACGCTACCGGCCAGCCGGCGCCGTCCCTGAAAGACGCTCCAGGTTCGCGCCAGGCCACAGCCAAACACTGAGGCCTTCGCTCATCGAGGTGATAGGGGATAACACATGGGAGGAATTCCACGGACCCTCAAGGGGAACCTTGTGACAGGAAGCTCCTGGCTAAGACACCGTGCCACGGCCATCTCGCTGGTCCTGATCACCCTGATCCTTGCCGGTTGTGGCGGCGCAGCGGGGAGCCGGGGTTCGGCCACGGTCTACGTCGTTGGGCCGCTGTCCGGTGAACAGTCCAACACGGGCCAGACGATCGCCGGCGGCGTCAGCCTGATGGCCGAGCAGCTCAACCGCTCTGGCGGCTTGTTGGGCTACAAACTCGACATCGTGGAGCTGGACGACGAGGCCGACTCAGACACGGCGACCAAGGTGGCCGGCCAGATCCAGGCCGCGGTCCAGCGCGGCGACAAGGTCATCGGCGTGATCGGCCACCCCAACTCCGGCCAGACCGAGGCGGGCATGGCCATCTATAAGAACCTGTCGATCATCGTCATCACTCCCACCGCCTCCGAGGTCAGCCTGACGCATTCGGGCTACAACAATTTCTTCCGCGTCAACGCGTCCAACGACGTGCAGGCCGAGACCGGGGCCGAGTACCTGGTGCAGAAGCTGGGCGCCAAGAACGTGGCCGTGCTGTTCAACGACGATCCCTACGGGCAGGACCTGGGCAAGCTCGTCGCCGCCGACCTCTCCAAACTGGGCGCCAAGACCGTCCTGAGCCGGCAGGTGAAGGTCGAGCAGAACCGTTTCACCAGCGAGGTGGCGCTGATCAAGGCGGCCGCCCCCGATGCCATCTACTACGCCGGCTACGAGACCGAGTGCCCTTACCTGCGCGCCGACCTGCGCGATGCCGGGCTGAACAACCTCACGTTCATGGCCTCCGACGGCTGCTTCCTCTCTGCCACCATCGACAATTCTGACGGGGCGGCCGAGGGCATGTACATCACGGGCTTTGCCCCGAGCCCGAAAGCCGCCGTGGACGCAAGCTGGATCCAGCAATATCAGGCCGTCAACTACCGGAACCCTGACACGTACTCCATCAACGGCTACAGCGCCATGCAGGTGCTGGCCGAAGGCGTCAAGAAAGCCGGCACTCTCGACTCCTCGAAGGTGGCCGACGCCATACGTGCGCTCGACATCAAGACGGCATTGGGCGAGGTGCAGTACCAGCCCGACGGTGATCTGCGCGACCCGAAGATCTACATCTTCCAGGTGAAGGGCGGACAGTTCGTGCAAGTAGCCCCCTGAGGAGACTACCCGATCATGCGTGATGCTCCCCTGTCGATCCTGGCCTTCTTTGCCCATCCCGACGATGAGATCGGCATCGGCTCGACCCTCTCCTATTACACCGGCTCCGGCGTGCTGGCCAACCTGATCTGCGCCAGCCGCGGCGAGGCCGCCACGATCTTTTGCGAGGACTGCGCCACGCGCGAGAACCTGGCCGAAGTGCGGACGCGGGAGCTCGCCTGCTCCTGCCGTCACCTGGGCATCGCCGAGCTGCGCTGGCTGGACTGGCCTGACGGTGGCATCAAAGACCTGCCGCGCCGCCGTGCCATCGCGCAGGTGGTCACCATCATCCGCCACATGCGGCCCGATATCATCCTGACCCACCCCGCGAATGGCGGGTATCCGCACCCCGACCACCTGGCCGTCTGGGAGATCGCCCGCGCCGCCTTCGACGCCGCCGGAGATGCGGGGCACTTCCCTGAGGCCGGCGCGCCCTGGGCGCCGGCCCGCCTGTTCACGCGCGCGATCCCCCAGAGCATGTTCGATGCCGCCCCGGCCTTCGCGGCCTACCGGGTACAGCTCAACGGCACACAATTGCCGTTTTATGCCACGCCCGACGAGGCGATCGACGTCACCATGCAGGTCGCCTGCTGCGTCGAGAGGCGGCAGGCAGCCTGGGAGTGCCACCGTTCGCAGCACAATCCTGAAGGCACGTTCACCCGGATGCCCGACGACGTCCGCCAGGCTTACTGGGAGAACGAGCACTTCGTGTTGGCTGCCGTACGCGTGCCGCTGCCGCCCGGCGAGAGGAGCGATCTGCTGGCCGGGCTGGATGCCCTGCCGTCCGAGCAAGCCCCTTCGATGCAAGCCGGCCCAATCCCGAACGAAGCGGGCGAGGGGGCGCTCGGGGGCGATCAGGCCGGACCGCCCGGGCCGAGGGCGGCCACGGCGCTTCCTCAGGAGGGCGAATTCGACCTGAAGCCCGCGGCGGAGCTTCGAAGCAATCTGGCCGTGCGCCGCGCCTACCTGGAGATCATCCAGGAGTACGAGCGCCTCTCGAACGAGACGCACTTCGAGTCTTTCCTCGCGCCCCTGGCCGACCGCGAACGTGAGATCATCTACGTCCTGGCCCGCGCCCTGCGCCGGGCCGGCGGGGCGCCCGGCGATATGGACGCCGACCCGCGCGTCCTCCTCCAGGCGCGGGCCTGCAGCAGCCTGTACGCCCGGTCGCAGTTCCTGCTGGTCAGTGCGCAGCACGCCGTGGCCCGTTACCAGGAGCTAAGCGGCCAGGCCGCCGATCCTGACCAGCGGGCCGTCTGGGAAGAAGTGTTGGCGATGGCGCGCGAGCGGCTGGCCGCCGTTCGCGATTTCGCCCAGGGGATCTGACGGCGCCGCGCCATCTGCCCCGCGCTCGCGCCCGTTTCGGCATCGAAGAGTGACAGCCCTGCATGACACGCGGCATCCAAACAGTCACTGCCAACGGCACCCGCCTGGCATACCTCGAGCAAGGGCATGGCGAGCCGTTGGTCTTCATCCACGGCAGCGTGGATGACCTGCGTTCCTGGCGCCTGCAGATGGAAGGGTTCGCCGAGCACTACCGCGTCATCGCCTACAGCCGGCGCTACCATTACCCCAATGATTTCGACGAACGCGGGCCCGAATACTCGGCGCTGCTGCACGCCGAGGACCTCGCCGGGCTGGTCGCCGCCCTGGGCCTGGGCCCGGCTCACCTGGTGACGTCGTCGTTTGGCGGCTATGTGGCCCTCTGCTTCGCGGCCAGGCACCTGGCTGCCGTCCGCACCCTGGTCCTCGGCGAGCCGCCCCTGATGCCCTGGCTGGCTGCCACGCCGGAAGGCGCGTCGCTGGCCGGCGTCTTCGACCGGGGGGCCTGGCAGCCGGCCCGGGGCGCTTTCCTGGCCGGCGACCTGGAGGCCGGGGCGCGCTTCTTCCTGGACTGGCGTGACGGGGCGCGATACCTTCAACCGCCTGGCACCCGCCGGCCGCCGCATGATGCTGGACAACGCTCCCGAGCTGAGAGCCGAATGCCTTTCGGCCACCTTCTTTTCCTCCTTTGGGCCCGAGGATGCCGCGCGCATCGCCCGGCCCGTCCTGCTCCTCGACGGCGAGTTCAGCCCGAGGATGTTTTACATCATCAGCGACGAGCTGGAGCGCTGCCTGCCCGATACCGAGCGCGCCGTCCTCCCCGGCGCCTCGCATGCCATGCACCTCGGCAATCCGGACGCCTACGCCGCCCTGGTGCTGGCCTTTCTGGGCCGGCACTGAAGGCCCCTTTCCCTGACCTATATCATGGCAGCCCCGGTCGCCGAGGCGTATAGTCGGGTGGCTAGGCAATCATACGGTCATATGGAGGCAGATGAGTGATCCGCATGCTTTCCGGCAACGAGGCCGTAGCACGAGGCGCATGGGAGGCCGGCGTGACGCTGGCTTCGGCGTACCCTGGGACCCCCAGCACGGAGATCGTGGAGAACTTCGCACACTTCCCCAACGTCTATGCCGAATGGGCGCCAAATGAAAAGGTGGCCGTTGACGCGGCCATCGGCGCGGCCTATGCCGGCCGCCGGGCGCTGACGACGATGAAGCATGTGGGCCTGAACGTCGCGGCCGACGCGTTGATGTATGTCGCCATGACGGGCATCGAGGGCGGGCTGGTGATCGTCTCCGCGGATGACCCGGCCATGCATTCCAGCCAGAACGAGCAAGACAATCGCAATCTGGCCCGGCTTGCCCGCATCCCTTGCCTGGAACCGAGCGACAGCCAGGAAGCGAAAGACCTCACGATCGCAGCCTATGAGCTCAGCGAGCGCTTCGATACCCCGGTGCTCTTGCGCATGACCACGCGCATCTGCCATTCTAGCAGCGCGGTCGAGCTTGGAGAACGCCTCGACGTGCCACCGCGGATCGACAAGTTTCCGCGCAATCCGGCCAAGTACGTCATGGTGCCTGCCAACGCCCGCAAGCGCCATCCGGTCATCGAGCAGCGCATGCTCGACGTGGCGGCCTTCGCCGAGACCTTTCCCTTCAATCGGGTCGAGGCGGGAGATCGCGCGCTGGGCATCATCACCAGCGGTGTGGCCTACCAGTATACCAAAGAGGTCTTTCCGTCCGCCAGCATCCTCCACCTGGGCATGACCTGGCCCCTGCCAGAGCGCCTGATCCGGGGCTTTGCGGCCTCCGTTCGACCGGCTGATCGTGATCGAAGAGCTGGACCCATTCATCGAAGAGGCCGTGCGCCTCCTGGGCATCCCGGCTGAAGGCAAGACCATCTTCCCGCTTTGCGGCGAATTCGACCCGCGCGTCGTTCGCGAGTGCGCGGTCAAGGCCGGCCTGCTGCCACCCTCGGCGCATATCCCGCTGGCAGACTGCGACCCCGGACCGCTGCCGGCCAGGCCCCCGGTGCTCTGCCCCGGCTGCCCGCACCGCAGCGCCTTCTATGTGCTCAGCAAGCTGAAGGTGCCGGTCAACGGCGACATCGGCTGCTACACGCTGGGGCTGGTCCCGCCGCTCAACGCCATCCACACGACAGGCTGCATGGGTGCCGGCATCGGCGTGGCCCATGGCGCGGCCAAGGCCGGCAGCCCTGAAAAGCATGTAGCCGTCATCGGCGACTCCACTTTCTTCCATACCGGCATACCGGCGCTCATCAACGTGGTCTACAACCAGAGCCCCGTGGTGACGATCATCATGGACAACCGCATTACAGGCATGACCGGCCACCAGGAGAATCCCGGCACCGGGCGCACGCTCCAGAGCCAGCCGGCCTTCGCGATCGAGCTCGAGCCGCTGGTGCGCGACCTGGGCGTCAAGCACGTCAAGACCGTGCCGGCGTTCGAAGTCGAGGAGATCGAAGCCACCCTCAAGGAGTACCTGAAGCTTGACGAGCCGGCCGTGTTGATCACCCGCGAGCCGTGCGCCTTGCTGCCCGAGGGCCGCAAGCGCTGGCTGCCGCTCGAGGTGATCGCCGAGAAATGCAACGGCTGCACGCTCTGCTTCCGCATCGGCTGCCCGGCCATCACGAAGAGCTCAGAGCTCGACGAGCGCACCCAGCGCCCCAAGGCACTCATCGACGCCGGGTCGTGCACGGGCTGTGAGGTCTGCGCCGAGATTTGCCCGAGGGATGCGATCACCTTCAGGCCGGAGGTAGAAGCGCAATGAACGGCACCATCAATTTTCTGCTGGCCGGCGTGGGCGGCCAGGGGACCATTCTGGCCAGCGATGTGCTGGTGAACGTCGGGTTGGCGGCGGGATTGGCAGCCAAGCAGGCCGAGATACACGGCATGTCGCAGCGGGGCGGTGACGTCGTCAGCCACGTGCGCTGGGGCAAGACCATTTACTCCCCCCTGGCCGGCGCGGGCGAGGTGGATGTGCTGCTGGCCTTCGAAAAGGTCGAGGCGCTGCGCAACCTGTACTATCTGCGGCCCGGCGCGCTGATCTTGATCAACGACGAGACGATCCTGCCCGTGACGGTGACCTCGAGCGGGCAGCTGTATCCCGACGATGCGCACGTGCGTGCGGCGGCCGCCCAGGTCACGTCCCGGGTCGAGTTCATCGAGGGTGCCGCGATCGCCGGGCGACTGGGCAACGTCCGGGCGGCCAACGTGGTCTTGCTCGGCGCGCTGTCGGCGCTGCTGGCTCGCGAGGGTCTGGCGCCCGAGCTTGGCCCGGCGCTCGCACCGGCGCTGGCGGCGGAGGCCTGGCTGGCGGTCATTGCCCAACGGGTGCCGGCGAAGTACCTGGCGCTCAACCAGCAGGCCTTTCAGGCCGGACGCGAGGCCGCGCTGCAGCAGGTGGCTTCATCCTAGTGCATGTACAAGGAAGGTCTCCGGTAGCAGCGTTTGTCATGCTGAGCGGGTGGACGAGGGGCCAGCGTCGCGGCGGGCCGCCAGCGAAGCATCCGTCTTGGTGTCACCGAAAGGGCTCTCTGCCTCTGCACTAGGTTCTTGATCCTGGATTTTGATTTGCCCGCCCACGGGCCCTGCACTCCCGGATCGCTCGCGCTTCGGCGAGCGGGACCTTTGATCGCCGAGCCTTATGACAAGAGTCATATCCTGGATCGCGCGTTCGTGCTAATGTCAGGGTAGATATAACCTCGTCTAACGTAGCCGGACTCGGTTGCGAGTCCGGTTTTTGGCGTAGTCTGCTCAAGAGGAGTCAAGATGCCTGAGAGACACATTGTTACGATCGACGGCAACGAAGCTGCGGCTTACGCTGCCTTTAAGACCAATGAAGTGATCGCCATTTACCCGATCACCCCCTCCAGCAACATGGGCGAATGGGCCGATGCCTGGGCCGCCAAGGGCGACAAGAACATCTGGGGCACGGTGCCCCTGGTGGTGGAGATGCAGTCTGAAGGCGGCGCTGCGGGGGCGGTCCATGGCGCGCTGCAGACCGGCTCGCTCACGACCACCTTCACCGCGTCGCAGGGCCTGTTGCTCATGATCCCCAATATGTTCAAGATCGCGGGCGAGCTGACCTCCGCAGTATTCCACATCGCGGCCCGCTGCGTCGCCACGCACGCGCTTTCGATCTTCGGCGACCACAGTGACGTGATGGCAGCCCGTTCGACGGGCTGGGCCATGTTGGCCAGCAACAACCCGCAGGAAGTGATGGACCTGGCCCTGGTCGCCCAGGCTGCCACCCTGCGCGCCCGCGTGCCTTTCGTCCATTTCTTCGACGGCTTTCGCACCAGCCACGAGATCCGCAAGATCGAGGAGCTGAGCGACGACGACTTCCGGGCCATGATCGACGACGGCCTGGTGCGGGCGCACCGGGAGCGGGCGCTCAATCCCGAGCGCCCGTTCATTCGCGGCACGGCCCAGAATCCCGACGTCTTCTTCCAGGCGCGCGAAGCCATCAACCCCTACTACCTGGCCGTCCCGGCCATCGTGCAGGAGGAGATGGACAAGTTCGCGCAGGTCGTGGGGCGCCAGTACCACCTGTTTGACTACGTCGGTGCGCCGGACGCCGAGCGCGTGATCGCCATCATGGGCTCCGGGGGCGATGTAGCCCACGAGACCGTCGACTACCTGGTCGCCCGGGGCGAGAAGGTCGGGCTGCTCAAGGTGCACCTCTATCGCCCGTTCAGCATCGAGCACTTCCTGGGCGCGCTCCCGAAGACCGTGAAAGTCATCTCGGCCATGGACCGCACCAAGGAGCCGGGCGCGGTGGGTGAGCCGTTCTACCAGGACTGCGTGACCGCCATGGTCGAAGGCGACCGTGCGATCAAAGTGCTCGGCGGCCGCTACGGCCTGGCCAGCAAGGAATTCACCCCGGCCATGGTCAAGGCCGTGTTCGACAACATGGCCGCCCCCAGGCCGAAGAACCATTTCACCGTCGGCATCCTCGACGATGTGACGGACACCAGCCTGGCTTTCGACCCGGCCTTCAGCGTGGAGGGGGCCGATGTGGCGCGCTGTCTGTTCTATGGCCTCGGCGCCGACGGCACGGTGGGTGCCAACCACAACTCGATCCGCATCATCGGCGGGGAAACGTCGAACTACGCACAGGGCTACTTCTTCTACGACTCGAAGAAGTCGGGCACGCTGACCACTTCGCACCTGCGTTTTGGCCCCAACCCGATCCGGTCCAGCTACCTGATCGATTCGGCGACCTTCGTGGCCTGCCACCAGTGGGGTTTCCTCGAGCGCTACGACGTGCTCGGCGGGGCAGCCACAGGCGCGACCTTCTTACTCAACAGCCTGTACGGGCCGGACGAGATCTGGGACAGGCTGCCTCGCAAGGTCCAGGAGCAGATCCTGGCCAAGAAGCTCAAGCTGTTCGTGATCGACGCTTACGAGGTGGCCAAGGCCACGGGCATGGGCGTGCGCATCAACACCATCATGCAGACCTGCTTCTTCGCCATCTCGGGCATCCTGCCCAGAGATGAGGCCATCGCCAGGATCAAAGAATCGATCCGCAAGACCTACGGCCGCCGCGGTGACATCGTCGTGCAGCAGAACTTCGCCGCGGTGGACCATACCCTGGCGCACCTGTATGAGGTCCACTACCCGGACCGGCTTACCAGCGACCTTCAGTTGCCACCCATCGTGCCGGTCGAAGCGCCGGAATTCGTCCAGCAGGTGACCGCGCCGATGATTGCGGGCAACGGCGACGCCATGCCGGTCTCGGCTTTCCCGGTCGACGGCACATTCCCCACGGGGACGACACAGTGGGAGAAGCGCAACCTGGCGCTGGAGATCCCGGTGTGGGACCTCTCCATCTGCATCCAGTGCAACAAGTGCGCGCTCGTCTGCCCACACGCGGCCATACGCACCAAGGTCTATGACCCGACCTATCTGGAGAAAGCGCCGGCCACCTTCAAGTCGATGGATTACAAAGACCGCGCCCTGCCCGGCAAAAAATACACCGTGCAGGTAGCCGCCGAAGATTGCACGGGGTGCGGGCTCTGCGTCGAGGCCTGCCCGGCGAAGAACAAGAGCGAGCCCAAGTTCAAGGCCATCAACATGGCGCCGCAGTTGCCGCTGCGCTTCCAGGAACGCGAGAATTTTGCCTTCTTTATCGACCTGCCCGAGCTTGACCGCACGGCCATCCCGTTGAACAACGTCAAGAACTCGCAGCTGCTGCAGCCGCTGTTCGAATTCTCCGGCGCCTGCGCCGGCTGCGGCGAAACGCCCTACGTCAAGCTGGTCAGCCAGCTCTTCGGCGACCGGGCGATCATCGCCAATGCCACCGGCTGCTCGTCGATTTACGGGGGCAATCTGCCGACCACGCCCTGGGCCCAAAACAAGGAAGGGCGTGGCCCGGTCTGGTCCAACAGTCTCTTCGAGGACAACGCCGAGTTCGGCCTGGGCTTCCGCCTCACGGTGGACAAACAGGCCGAGTTCGCCCGCGAGCTGATCGCGGCCCACCCGCGGCCGTGGGTGAGGAGCTGGCCGAGGGGCTGCTGAAAGCCGACCAGACCACCAAGAAAGGCATCGCTGAGCAGCGGCAAAGGGTGGCGGAGCTCAAGCAGCGCCTGAGCAGCGCAGGCGAGCCGTGGGCCGCGCAGTTGCTGCCCATTGCAGACATGCTGGTCAAGCGCAGCATCTGGATCATGGGCGGCGACGGCTGGGCCTACGACATCGGCTACGGAGGGCTGGATCACGTGCTGGCCTCGGGCCGCAACGTGAATGTGCTGGTCCTCGACACGCAGGTGTACTCCAACACCGGCGGCCAGGCGTCCAAGGCGACCCCCCGCGCGGCCGTGGCCCGCTTTGCAGCCGCCGGCAAAGGGTTGCCCAAGAAAGACCTGGGCATGATCGCCATGGCCTATGGAAACATCTACGTGGCCCAGATCGCCATGGGCGCCAACGATGCACAGACGGTGCGGGCCATGCTGGAAGCCGAAGCCTACGATGGGCCAAGCCTGATCATCGCCTACAGCCACTGCATTCAGCAAGGGCTGGACACGAAGTTCGGCCTCAGCCAGCAGAAGCTGGCGGTCGACAGCGGCGCCTGGGTGCTCTATCGTCACAACCCGATCCTGGCGGGCCAGGGCAAGAACCCGCTGACGCTGGACTCGAAAGGGCCCAAGATCCCGCTCAAGGACTACATCTACAATGAGACACGCTACAGTTCGCTGGTTCGCGCCGACGAGGAGCGGGCCGAGATGCTGCTGCACCTGGCCGAAAAGGATGTGATGGCTCGCTGGCAGCAACTGGAGCGTCTGGCGGCTGCTAATGGCGGCGGCGACCAGTAGCCGAAAATGACTGAATGCGATGAGGAAAGGACAAACTCATGGAACTGACCACGACGTATATGGGCCTCAAGCTCAAACATCCCATCGTTCCGTCAGCTTCGCCGCTGTCGAAAAGCCTCAGCGGCATCCGGGCGCTGGAAGAGCGCGGGTGCGCCGGCAATCACCATGTACTCGCTGTTCGAGGAGCAGATCGACATCGATGCCCTGGCCCAGCACCATTTCATCGAGCAGGCGCTCTACGTCTCGGCCGAAGCGACGGCTCCCTTTCCGGAACCGGCCGAGTACAATAGCGGCCCCGAAGGCTACCTCGAACTGATCCGGCATGCCAAGGAGGCAGTGGCCGTGCCGGTGATCGGCAGCTTGAACGGTGTCACGCCGGGCGGATGGATCGAGTATGCCCGCAAGATCGAGCAAGCCGGAGCCGATGCGTTGGAGCTGAACATCTACTTCGTCCCGACGAACCCGCGCATGGCCTGCGACGAAGTGGAGCGGCTGTACCTGGCGATCCTGAAAGAAGTGAAGGGCTACGTCAAGATCCCTGTGGCGATGAAGCTCAGCCCGTTCTTCAGCGCCTTCCCCAACATGGCCCACAAACTGGACGAGGCCGGCGCCAATGGGCTGGTGCTCTTCAACCGCTTCTATCAGCCTGACCTCAACCCGGAGGAGCTGGCGGTCAAGCCGAACCTCGTCCTGAGCGACTCAGACGAGCTGCGCCTGCCGCTGCGCTGGGTCGCGATCCTGTGCGGGCACGTGGGGGCCTCGCTGGCGCTCACCACGGGGGTCCATACACCGGAGGACGTCGTCAAGGCCATCATGGCCGGCGCGGACATCGCCAATGTCTGCTCGGTGCTGCTGCACGGTGGCGTGGGCAAGCTGGGCGAGCTCGTGAACGGCCTGCGCGCCTGGATGGAAGCTCACGAGTACGAGTCCGTCGGTCAAATGAAAGGCTGCCTCAGCCAGCGCTCCTGCCCGGAGCCGGCGGCCTTCGAGCGCGCCAACTACATGAAGGCGCTAACGCGCTACCAGAATCCAGTGAGGGCCTCTGGCTCGTCTGCCGGCACGAAGCGATTGGAGCACCTTGACGCGCGGCAGGCAGCGCCCGGCACGCCGAGGGCCGCGAACCGGCGGGCCAGGAACACACGTCATCTTGATCGGGTAACGTACATACCTCTGCCTTGGTGGCTGGCCCAAAATGCCAGCCACCAAGGCAGGCCGGCTGCCGCGGCTCGGGGCCACGGCGGCAAGCGCCGCATGCAAGGCGCCGGTTCCCAGAACGGCCTTCGGCGGGCAGCAGGCGCAAGTCACAATGCCCCAGGTTTTCCCCTTGCCCACGCTGCCTTGGCTGGAATGAAAATGCCCCGTCTCGAGCGGCATCACGTCTGAACATTTGCCTATTGCCACATAAGGAAAGCCTTATTCCCACCGGCCCACGCAGGTGATATGCTGGGCTGGATACAAGGACGTCAGGGAAAGGGTGCACCCGATCGACGCAGGGTATCCCGGCACAGGGCCTTACTGGTGTAACCGCAAGCCACGTCTTCGGCAGCACCAGGTGTCATTCTGAGTCCCCCATGCCGCCGCGCCGGCACATGGGCGGCCAAGAAACCCGCCAATGTCACCCTGAGGCCGGGTCCCGTGACGCACTTGACGAGCAGGGTCGCCCAGGCCGAAGGGTCCGTCGCCGGGGAGTTTCTTGGTAGCGGGCCTACGGTCCACCGGGGCCGCGGCAAGCCGCCAGCGACGAAGTCCCCGCAGAAGGAGAATCCGTCGGGCACCACCGAACAGGTTGATTGATTTTGCACCAGCGGTTGCCCTGCCGACCTCGTTCCCTGCGCCGACAGCCGCCGGACGGGAAGGGCCTGGCAACTTTCCGGGCCTGTGCGCCGCTTCGATCCCTCTGCACGTCGCCGCGGGGCTCAGACCGCTCGCTCTTGAAAGGGGGTGGTACGCTAGGGAGACCTTCGGCCATAGAGGGCCAGGACAAGGCGCGCCAGGCCCCTATGCGGGTACCGATGATGGCCGCGCAAAGTAACCTCGGACAGTTCCCGACAAGGTTGTCTCACCCGCACCGCATGCGTTCGCCGACGATATACGGGCTCCTATCAGTTGGCGAGGAGGGAGAAAGCATGAGAGCCAAGCTCTGGACCGTCGTCTTGGTCCTTCTTCTGGTCGGTATGTTATTCAGCTCGTGCGCGCCCAGCCCTGCCCCCACCTCTGCCCCGGCCCCCGCTGTACAGCCCACCCAGCCGCCGGTGGTAGTCACGCAAATCGTAGAAAAGCCCATCACCGTCACGCAGGTGGTAACTCAACCGGTCGTGGCGCAACCAACTCCCGTGAAACCGGTGGGAACCCTCACCCTTGCTTTGAGCGCCTCCCCAAACTCGATTGATATGCCGCTCGCCTCGGAGCGGGAAGCGCAGAACGCGAGCTGGCCCATGTTCGACAGCCTGGTCTGGCTCAACGACCAGGGCAAAGTCGTGCCGGCGCTGGCCACGAGTTGGGATATCTCACCCGACGGCAAGGCCTACACGTTCCACCTCCGCCAGGGCGTCAGTTTCAGCAACGGCGAGCCCTTCACCGCCGATTCGGTGATCGCCTCCTGGAAACACGGACAGAGCAAGGGCATGCACTGGGTGGAAAAGTGGTCGGTTGTGACAGACGTGCAGAAAGTCAACGACTATACGGTCAAGCTCGTGCTCAGTGCCCCGAATGTTCTCTTGCTGCGCATCATCGCTCAATTCTGGGCCATGATCCCGCCCAAATACCTGGCCCAGGTCGGCGATGATGGCTTCAGCGCCAAGCCGATCGGCACCGGCCCCTTCGTGCTGCAGGAATGGGTCAAAGACGACCGCATCGTGTACAAGGCCAACCCGAACTACTGGGTCCCCGGCGAGCCCAAGGTCGACACCCTCATCTTCCGCCCTGTCCCTGATGAATCCACGCGCATCGCCGCGGTCCAGACGGGTGAGGTGGATGTTGCCCCACGTCTCACTTCAGACGAGGCGCAGAGCCTGCTGGGCGCGCCCAACCTGAGGATCGTCAAGTATACGGTGGATCGCGAATTCTACATCGCCTTCAACAACATGACCTCCGGTAAAGGCCAGCCGACCGAGGATGTGAGGGTTCGCCAGGCGATGAACTACGCCGTGGACCGGGCGGCCATCATCAAGTCGCTTTTCGGAGGCTACGGCAATCTATCGACAGGGCTCATCGCGCCCAACGACATGGGCTACGATGCCTCGATCAAGCCGTACCCCTATGATCCTGCCAAGGCCAAGCAGTTGCTGTCAGATGCCGGCTTCCCCAACGGTTTCTCGATGGACTTTGCCTGCCCGTCTGGGGCTTACACCCATTTCGAGGAAGTTTGCCAGGCGGTGCAAGAGTACTTGAAGAAGGTCGGCATCACCACGAACCTGGACATCGAGGAGTCCGGGCACTATTGGGACCTGGAGGGGCAGAAGCAGTTGCCCCCGCTCTTCGGCGATAGCTGGGCCGAAACCAGCGGCGAAGCCTACCCGCGCCTGCAGGGTGCCTTGGGAGGCAAGGATGCGGCATTTTCATCGTGGACCGACCCCAAGATCCTGGCCTACCTGGCCCAGATCGCGTCCACAGTGGACGACACGCAGCGCGCGGCGGTCTACGGCCAACTCAAGAAGTACATGTACGACAACCCGCCCTTCATTTATCTCTATGAACCCGTGACGTTCGAGGCTGTGAACAACCGCGTCCAGGCCTACGCGCCACGGGCCGCAGAAGAGTACTACCTGAAAGACACCTGGGCGCTGACCCAGTAGGCAACGCCCCTGCCCACGCCAACCTCGTGGGAAAGACGTGGCCCCCTTTCGCCAGCTGATGGAGAAGGGGGCCACGTACGGGCCAGGGGTGCCCTACGCCACGCAAGGGGACTTCGTCGTGCAACGTTACTTGCTCTCCCGCGTGCTGCAATCGATTCTGGTCCTGTTTGGTGTCTTGTTGCTCGTGTTCTTCCTCGTGCGGGCAACCGGTGACCCGGCCAGGCTGATGATGTCGCCGCGAGGCCTCCGATGCGGATATTGCTGCCTTCCGGCACGAAATGGGTTTCGACAAGCCCGAGATCGTCCAATTTGGAGACTTCATGGCGCGCGCCGTCGTCGGCGATTTCGGCGAATCGCTTCACTACCGCGAATCGGCCCTCGCGCTCGTCCTCGAGCGCCTGCCGGCCACGGTCGAGCTGGCCCTGGTGGGCCTGGTGATGGCGGTGGTGCTGGCCATTCCCCTCGGCTTGCTCGCGGGCAGCCGGCCGGGCAGCTGGGCCGATTCGGCCTCCCGCTTCATGGGCCTCCTTGGCCAGACCGTCCCCAACTTCTGGCTGGCCATGATCTTGATCCTGGTGTTCGCGGTAAGATTCCGCGTGTTCCCCTCCTTCGGCCGCGACAACTGGTCTTCGGTCATCCTGCCCGCTTTCGCCCTGAGCATGGTGACCATGGGGCAGATGGTGCGTTTGACACGCGCGGCGGTGCTGGAAGTGCGCAACCAGGACTATATCCGGACCGCCTTCGGCAAGGGGCTGTCTTCACAGGCCGTCTACCTCGGGCACGTGCTCAGAAATGTGGCTGTCCCGCTGATCAGTTTCATCGGCGTGGAGTTCGGCTACATGCTGGGCGGCTCGATCTACATCGAGACCATCTTTTCCTGGCCTGGCCTTGGCAATATGGTCGCCCAGGCCGTGGCCGATCGCGATTTTCCTCTGGTCCAGGCCGTGGCATTTTTTACGAGCCTTGTCGTCGTCCTCTTGAACCTTACGACAGACATCGCCTATGGGCTGATAGACCCCAGGATCAGATATGGCAAATGAGCTAAGTGCGCAAGCCGGCGGAGGAGGTGTCGTGCTGATGCCGGGCCGCCCCGCCAGGAGCTTGCTCGGCACCATGGGGCATTCGCTCTGGCGCGACCGTTCTGGTATCATCGGGCTCACGCTCTGCGCGCTGGTGCTCTTTTGCGCCATCTGCGCGCCGTGGGTTTCGCCACATGATCCTTTCGATCAGCACCTGGACATTGCCAAGCAGCCACCGGCGTGGAGCGCCGGTGGCACCTGGAGCTACCCGTTGGGCACGGACAATCTGGGCCGCGATCTCTTGAGCCGCATCATATATGGCAGCCGGGTCTCGCTGGTCGTCGGCTTCTGCGGCGTTCTGATCGCCTCGTCCATCGGCCTCGTCGTCGGTATGCTCTCCGGCTTCATCGGCGGAAGTCTCGACGCGGTCGTGATGGGGATTGTCAATGTCCTCCTGGGATTCCCTTACCTCCTGTTTGTGGTGGTGGTGGCCTCTATCTTTGGCCGCAGCCTGGTGAACGTGATCCTCATTTTCGGTATCACGTGCTCGCCGCTATTTGCGCGCATGACGCGCGGTGATATCCTGGTGGTGCGCGAATACTGCTATGTCGAGGCCGCGCGCGAGCATAGGCGCGCAGCCTCTCCGTATCATGCTCAAGCACGTCCTGCCGAACGTGCTCGGATCGCTGATCACAGTGGCCACATTCCAGATGTCGGCCATGATCTTCTATGAGGCCGGGCTGAGCTTTCTCGGCCTGAGCGTGCCGCCAAGTGTGCCAAGTTGGGGGAACATGTTGGCGAACGGCCGCGAATACCTGGTGTCGGCCTCCTGGATCGCCACATTCCCCGGCCTGGCCATCATGATCACCGCGCTCGGCATGAATCTGTTGGGTGACTGGATGCGCGACGCGTTGGACCCGCACCGGCGCCTCAAGGCTTAGTAATGCAATCAGGAAGGAAACAGCGAAGATGAAGGCAAGGCGAGTGGCATTCGTTGGGTTGGACGGCACTATCCCATGGATGGCTGAAAAGTTCATGGCGGAAGGGATCATGCCCAACCTGGTACGTCTGACAGAGAACGGCTTCACGACAGAGTCCGTCCCCTCGCTCCCCACGTGGACACCGGGCAACTGGACGACGATCGTGACCGGCGCTCAGACCTCCACGCACGGCATCGAGGGCTTCGAGATCCACATGCCCGGCGAGCCGCTGCCGTACGAAGTGTACCATCGCGGCTTCGACCAGGACTTGCGCAAAGCCGAGACGATATGGGAAGCAGGGGCCAAGGTTGGCAAGAAAGCAATGATCGTGAAATACCCTGTCACCTTCCCTGTCTTCTTGAAGGAGGAGGAGGGCATCCAGGTGGGCGGTTCGGCCGGCTTCGGCGGGCTGCGCAGCTACCTGGATGTCTGGCATGGGCATTGTTTCACAAACGAGCCTGGGGTGCGCCATGCGACCCCGGTTGACATCCGGCCGGCGGCGGATTGGGAGAATGTGCCCGTGCCGCTGGCCGAGGCCCTCGAGTGCGATCTCAACATCAATCTGAACCGGCATCGCGGCCGGATCACTTTCTACGGGCTGATCTACCGAACGCAGCCGGGCGGCGCGTTCGATCGTTTCCTCATGGCATCCGGCAAGGACGGGCGCGACTGCCTGGCTGACCTCGGGCTCAGCCAGTGGAGCGACTGGATCACCGGCGTCTTTGACAGGCAGAAAGCACCGGAAGAAGGCGGGTTCCGCTGCAAGCTGATCGACCTGGCGCCCGACGGCACGCGCGTCAAGCTCTTCATGACGCAGAACCATCCCTTGCACGGCTACACCGTCCCGGCTGCCATCGCCGAGGAGATCACTACGCTCGCCGGGCCGTTCCCCGAGTTCACGGCGATGGAACCTACCCTCTACGGCTGGTTCGATCACCAGACCCAAATGGAGATCTACAAGGTCCATACCGATTGGCTCATCAAGGTGGCGCAGCACCTGCTGGCCCACCACGATTGGGACATTTTCGTGACCCAACACCATCCCATCGACTATGCCGAGCACTATTACTACGGGTTCATCGACCCGAAGCACCCGGAATACGATCCGGCCAACGAAGCGGTCGGCTGGGAAGGGCTGCGCTGTGCCTATCACGAGGCTGACCGTTACCTTGGCGCCGTGATGGACGCGGTGGGCGAGGATACGGTGGTGGTCATGTCCGGCGATCACGGCACAGACAGCAGCCATTACACGTTCCGCTTCAACAACATCCTCGAACGCGAGGGGCTGCTCAAGGTCCGCATGGGCGATGACGGCCAGTACGAGCCGATCTGGTCCGAGACCAAGGCGTACAGCTTTCAATCCAACATCGTGTACGTCAACTTGAAGGGCCGTGACCCCGAGGGCATCGTCGAGCCGGGGCCGGAGTACGAGGCGCTGCGCGAGCGCATCATCCGGCTGCTCTACGAGGCACGTTGCGAGGAGACCGGGGTCCATCCGGTGGCTGCGGCCATGAAGGTGGAAGATGCCGACTACTTCGGCCTGTATGGCGGCAGCATCGGCGACGTGATTTACGTGACGCACGTCGGCTACGACAGCGGCGTGACGGAACGCCTGGGCAAGAGCGACATGCGGGCGGGCGTAACCCCCGACCGGGGTGCCTGCATCCGCAACAAAATCGGTTACGACATGACCGGCGACCACTGCTCTTTCCCGAATTGGGCGAAGAACCTGCGGACTCTGACCGTGTTTTGCGGGCCCGGCGTGCGGAAGAACGTTCGCAGGCGCACGCCAATCCGCCTGCTCGACGTGGCGCCGATGATGTCGTACCTGATCGGCATCCCTTACCCGGCGCAGACCGAGGGATCGATCGTGCTCGACGCGGTCGAAGAGAACGAGAACATCCGCTGACATCCTGGGAGCAAAACATGAAGAATACGGCCACGCTGACATGGGTTGATGGCATGCAGTTCGTCGCCGGCTCGGGCACAGGACACGCAATCGTGATCGATGGGGATGAAGAGGTTGGAGGACGCAATACCGGCCCCCGCCCGATGGAGCTGCTGCTGATGGGGCTGCTCGGCTGCACGGCCATGGACGTGATCAGCGTTTTGCAGAAGAAACGGCAGAAGGTCACCGCGCTCAATTTGTACGCGGAAGGCCAAAGGGCAGAAGAGCACCCCCGGCGGTACACGCAGATCCACGTCACTTATGTGGCCTGCGGCGACGTCGAGGAAGCTGCATTGGCGCGTGCGATCCAGCTGTCGGAGGAACGCTACTGCGCGGCGATTGCGACGATCCGCCCGGCTGTGCAATTGACCAGCAGCTTTAGGGTTGAAAAATCAGGCGCGGGTCAGGATCAGGAGGGAGGAGCATGACAGAGCCGCCAGAAGGACACTTGCCACCCCCGACCCCACAACTGGACGAGCTGGAACAAGGGCCGTGGCCCAGCTTCGTGTCGGAGATGAAACGGGCTGCTGCCAAGAATGAAGCGGCCAGCGATCTCCTGGGCCAGCTCGAGCGCTCTTACGAGGACAGGATCGGCCACTGGAAACATGGGGGCATCGTCGGCGTGAAAGGCTACGGCGGCGGCGTCATCGGGCGTTATTCAGACTTGCCCGACGAGTACCCGGCCGTGGCTGAGTTCCACTCCTTCCGGGTCAATCACCCCTCGGCGTGGTTCTACCGGACGGATCGGCTGCGCGAGCTCTGCGATGTATGGGATAAGCATGGCAGCGGCCTGACGAATCTGCATGGCGCCACAGGCGACATCATCTTGCTCGGCGCTCCCACCAAGGAGCTGCAGCCTTGCTTCGACGACCTGGCCGACATCGGCTTCGATCTCGGCGGCTCTGGGAGCGACATGCGCACTCCCAGTTGCTGCGTCGGGCCGGCTCGCTGCGAGCACGCCTGCATCGACACGCTCGATCTGCTGTACAGCATCACGCTGGAGTTCCAGAGCGAGATTCACCGCCCGATGTTCCCATACAAGTCGAAGATCAAGATCTCGGGGAGCATACGCTGAACGAAGTACAGGAAAATACCGCCAGAAAGGATGGCGGCGCAATAACAAAGAGCCTGCCATTAATCCGGATTTATGGGAAAAGCTGCTGAAACTCTGCGAGGTTCACGAGGTGAAATTCCAATGGGTTCGCGGCCATGCGGGCCACCCTGAAAACGAGCGCTGCGATGAGCTGGCTAAATCCGCGGCCAGAAGCCCCAACCTCGCAGCCGATCCGGGCTATCCTGAATTACGAATGACGAATTGAAACATACTAAGCGGCCGTTCTTTTCTCAATGGTCCAACCGTATGCTGAAATAAAACCCGGGCGTGTGTTTCAATTCGTAATTCGTCATTCGCAATTCGCAATTTGGTAGAGTTTACGCGCATTTTCCCCGACTGCTTCCATCACCTCGGTTTCACTCACTCCTTTCAGCTCGGCAATTGCCTTCACGGCAATGATGGCGTTCGCCGGTTCATTGCGCTCGTGCGGCGCAGGACCCAGAACAGGACTGTCGGTCTCGATGAGAAGGCTGGATAACGGAAGCTTCTTTACCAGATTCCGTTTCTGTTCGGATCGGACAATCGAAGGAGGTATGGAAAAGAAAAAACCAGCCTCCAGTGCAGGCAAAGCGGCACCGAATTTACCGTCGAAGGCATGCAACTGCACCCTGGGAGCGGAGGCCTCCAGCAGAACCGCCACTGCATGACGTCCGGCAGAGCGCGAATGCACATTCAGCGGCAGGTCCAATTCTTTGCTCAGCTGAATAAATCTGCGGAAGATATCGCGCTGCACCTCCCGGCCGGAATCGTTTTGGATCTTCCAGTAATCGAGACCCACCTCGCCGATAGCTGCCAGCCGCGTTCTGTGATTTCGAATGAACTCGCACATCTGATCTGCGATCTCGCGATCGAGAATTGCCGGATAGAGTCCGGCGGCAGGGCGGACCATTGGATGCCGGTCAGCGAGCCGCAGGTTTTTTTCAGCGTCCACGAGATTTTCACCGACCGCGATAATAGCCGCAATCCCTGCAGCTTCAGCTTTTTCCAGAATCGGCTCCAGATCAAGATCGAAAGCCGGGTCGCATAAATGTGCATGCGTATCGATCAGCATCATTCTCCTGTAAGGGCGAGCTGCCGCTCGCCCGATTCCGTTTTAAGTGCAAATTCGCGCGGCGACCTGGTGGCCGCCCCTACACCAACACCCAAACAGGTTTTACATGAATATTATGCTTGCAGTAAACTCACACGCAAATGGTTATAAGCTATTGCTGGATTCTGGATTCCGGAGGAGCAGGCCGGGGCGCCTGGCAGGGAGGAGTAATTTACGAATTCATGCGCTGGTCTCGGGAAAATGGCGTTTTCCCCTCCGTAATGATGGGCGCATCGGCAGGCGCATATGCGGCGGCCGATGTGGCAACCGGCACAGAGCATACCGTAATGAAAGGTTGGACCTACTGGGGCTCACAGGTTTCACGCGAGCTGACAAAGAAGACAAAAAGCCGGTTCCGCGCTCACCTGCATTCTTCCGTTTTCTATGTAATGGATCAAAGGGAGCTTGAGGGAGTCTTTGAGAAAAATCCCGGGAAAAAACTCCTTTTGTTTACCACCCGCGTGCGCCGGCGCGACGAGAAGTCGTTTGAATCGGCTGACAGGTTACGATTCTTTTTTAAATCCGCGACACGCAAGTTCCCGAAATCGATGAAGTACCTCCCGGATATGTATTTTGAGGATCCGGTCATTTTTGCGCTGAACCTGCCGGATGAACTCCGCTCCGAGTACGTCCGCCCCTTGACGCGCGGGAATTATCATGCTGTCATCGAAGCATCCTGTATTATGCCGATGGCAATGGGTGTGCCGTTTTCTCCGAAAGACCTGAACCAAACATCCCATGAAGGTGACTCGCATTCCGCTTTCATGGATGGAGGATATGCAATCAAAATGCCAATCCGCCTGTTCGAGCAGGATCCGCGGTTTCTAGCGCTCGGCAACTGGGCCCGTGCGGATAAGACTGTCATTTTTTGCTGTGATCCAAAGGGCAATTTGTGGGAAACCAGCGCAAGACTGGATCGGTTGAACATCGTCCCGTCGGTAGCCAATGCCCTGAGCGAGAACAGGATGCTTATCATTCATCCCGACCACAAGATCGAAGCCGGATTCCTCTGCATGGACCATGCTACAACGATGCGCACTTTCCATCGCGGGCAGGAACAGGGGCATCGCTTGTTGTCTTCCGAAAAAGTCCGCAGGTTTTTTGAGATTTGAACAAAACCGGGGAGCAATTTTGGGCTTGTCTCGGTGGCCCTCATGACCTATAAGTTCGGTTGCAGCCTGATATCCTGGAGTCAACCATGAGGACGAGTTTGCGCGTTTTGTTTGCATTCGTTTGTTCTATTGTTCCGCTCGTAATCCTCTTCGCCTGCATGGAGTTCGCTTTTCGTTATTTCGAGCTCAAAAACGCCCATGAATTGCCCGGGCATGGTGTAAACGGCACGTACATGCCCGTGAGAATGAGAAGCAATTTTCACGGAACGGTTGGGGGGATGCCGGTCTCGCTGAACCGTTATGGTTTGCGGGATGAACCCGATTTCAATCCTCTGCCGCCCGATGGTGAATATCGGATCGTTTCAGTGGGAGACTCCATTGCTTTCGGTTTGGGAATTAAGGCACAAAACACCTATGCCAAAGTGCTTGAGAGAAGGCTGAATGAAAGCGGGGCCCCCTCCCGGCATTACTATGTCATAAACGCTTCAGGACCGGGGATAAGCCCTTCATGCTATTACATGGCTTTGAAGAACGACATTTTGAAATGGCATCCGGCTATGGTTTTGATAGAAACCGAGCTTTCCAACGATGTTACCGACGAAGCTTTGATGCGCTGGGATGAGGACCCTAATCACCCTGGCTATCCCACGGCAGTGCGGGGCGGGCGGTATGTGGTTTCCTGGGACGGAATTATTCAATCTTCTTACGTGAGAGGCCCTTATTTTTACGAGAAAACGTACACTTATATCGAGCTGTCGCGGCGAATCCTGAATCTGCTTTATCAATTCTCTTCGACAAAACCCTATCCGACCAGTCCAAGTGAATGCTACTACACTCTCCAGCACGAGCATTACCTGCTGACCCAGAAGAGAATTGAAGAGGGCTGGGCGCGCTTGTTCCGCGCGGTGGTGATCACCGATGAGCTCTTGAAACAGCAGAATGTAAAATTTCTGCTTATGATCAT
>CAWEHT010000249.1:0-5745 GCA_963808455.1 uncultured Chloroflexia bacterium
TATCATCATCCCCCACGGCGACACTCTCCTTCAACCCGGCGACGTTCTGGTAGCGGTGCTGGACGAAGGCGCCCGCGTGCGGGTGTCAGAGCTGTGCAGCCAGGCCCCGGCGGCGACACTATGAGCGCCTATCAACGCCCTGATCCGGATGACCTTCTGGCACAGGCCAAATCCGAGGAACAGCAGCAAAACCGGGGCCGCCTGAAGCTCTTCCTTGGCTATGCCGCGGGCGTGGGCAAAACCTTCGCCATGCTCGAGGCCGCTCACCAGAGGGTGGCCGAAGACGTTCAACGTCGTCGCCGGCTACGTCGAAACTCACGGTCGGGCCGAGACAGAGGCGAAGCTGGCCGGCCTGGAAATCATCCCACGACGTCAGATGCCTTACCACGGCACCTCGCTGCCCGAAATGGACCTCGATGCAGTGCTGGCTCGGCGGCCGCAGCTGGTTTTGGTAGATGAGCTGGCGCACACAAATGCGCCCGGATTCCCGGCATAGCAAACGCTACCTCGACGTGGAGGAGTTGCTGGCAGCCGGCATCGACGTGTACACCACGCTGAACGTCCAGCACCTCGAGAGTCTCAACGATGTCGTAGCCCAGATCACCGGCGTCACCGTGCGCGAGAAGATACCCGACAATGTGATCGATGAGGCAGCCGAGATAGAGCTCGTTCACCTGCCGCCCCAGGAGCTGGTGCAGCGGCTGCAGGAGGGCAAAGTTTACGTTCCGGACCAGGCAGCGCGCGCCGTCCAGAAGTTTTTCCGGCTCGGCAACCTGACCGCCCTCCGCGAGGTGGCCATGCGCCGCGCCGCCGAACGCATCGATGGCCAGATGCGCGCCTACATGCGGACGTGGGCCATTCCCGGCCCGTGGCCTGCGGCTGAACGGCTTCTGGTGTGTGTGAGCCCGGGCCAATCCAGCGAGCGCCTGATCCATGCCACGCGCCGGCTGGCCAACCAACTGAACGCCGAGTGGTTTGCCATCTACGTCGAAACGCCGGACCACGCCCGCCTCTCACCGGATGCCCGCCGCGGAATTGGCGCACAACGTTCAGCTGGCGCAAAACCTGGGGGCGAAAGTCACAATGATCCCGGGCGCGGCCGTCGCCGGCACAGTGGTAACCTATGCGCGGAAACACAACATCACCAAGATCGTCGCCGGAAAGCCCTTGAGAACCCGCTGGTCGATGCCGATCAGCGGGTCCGTGGTTGACCAGATCATCAGCCAGAGTCGCGACATCGACGTCTATGTGATCATCGATCCGGCCCCAGGGGCAAGGACCATCGCCCCACGCCCTCTTGGCCCGCATCGGCCCCTGCGGCGCTATCTGCTCAGCGCCGCCCTGGTGGTCATAGCCACCTTGTTGGCCAAGCCTCTGACGTCCTTCCTGTCGCCGACGAACCTGATCATGCTCTATCTCGTGGCCGTGATCGTCGCCGCGGTCTATCTGGGGAGCGGCCCCTCGATGCTCGCCGCCATCCTGGGTGTGGTGGCCTTCGACTTCTTCTTCGTGCCACCCTACCTCAGCTTCTCGGTGAGCGATAGCGAATACCTTCTCACCTTCGTGGGCTTGCTTCTGGTAGGCATCGTGATCAGCTCCCTCATGACACGCGTGCGCAATCAGGCGATATCGGCGGAGCAACGCGAAAGCCAGGCCGTCCAGCTCTACGAGGTCAGCCGCGACCTCGCCGGAGCCGGCAGCCTCGATTCCATCGTGCGTGTCGTGCTGGCCCACATGTCTCAAACGTTCGGGCGCGATGCCGTAGTGCTTCTACCCGAGGGCGGCCGGTTGCAGATGCACTCGCTGGCGCCCAGCGTGACGCTGGACGAGAACGAGCTGGCCGTCGCGGACTGGGTCTACAAACACGGGCAATCCGCCGGGCGCGGCACGGATACCCTGCCTGCCGCGCGCATCCGCTACTTGCCCCTCAAGACGGCACAAGGCGTACTGGGTGTCATGGGCATTACACCCGCCGAGCCCAGCGCGCCCCTGTCACCTGAGAAGCGCCGGCTGCTGGAGGCTTTCGCCAGCCAGGCGGCGCTGGCCATCGAACGGGCCCAACTGGCGGAGCGCACGCGACAAATGCAGATCCTGCAAGCTACCGAGCAGCTCCAGAGCGCCTTGCTGAATTCGATCTCGCACGAGTTCCGCACGCCGCTGGTGGCAATCACAGGGGCTCTATCCAGCCTTAGGGACGACGCCGGCGGCCTGGATGAGGAGGCCCGCCGGAACCTGGCCGCCGATGGGTACGAAGAGGCCGAGCAGCTCAACCGTCTCGTCGGCAACCTGCTCAACATGACGCGGATCGAGGCGGGCGCGCTGCGCGTGCACGCCGAGCCTTGCGATGTGGAAGAGGTCATAGGCACTGCCCTGGAAAGGATCAGCAACCGCCTGGAAGACCGCGAGGTGAAAGTCAATGTTGCTCCCGCGCTGGCCGCCGTGCCCATGGACCCGGGACTCATCGTGCAAGTGCTTGTCAATCTGCTGGACAACGCCGTCAAGTATTCTCCGGCGGCCTCACCCATCACCATGGCAGCCCGTGAGGCCGCCGGAAACCTGGAAGTCGCCGTGACCGACCAGGGTAAAAGCGGGGTCCAGCCCGAAGATCTCGTCCGCGCACTCCTTCGACAAATTCTACCGGGTGCACAGGCCGGACAACGCCAACGGCACCGGCCTGGGTCTTGCGATCTGTAAGGGGATCATCGAAGCCCACCGTGGCCATATCTGGGCTGCCAACCGCCCAGGTGGCCGGGCCGATCGTCAGATTCAGCCTTCCCCTCTGCGCCCGAAGAAGCTACGGATTTGACATCTTGACCCGCCAGCGGCATTTTTGACCGCCCGATGGCTCTGCCCTAAGTGCTTCATCTATCAGCCGGCAAGTTTCCCCCTGCGGGGACACTCGCAACCCCCGGCGGCCCAGCGGGAATTCGGGCGGGCGAAGCGCTACGTTGCCGGCGTGAGGTCTTGACATGTTTGGTCCTGCTTGCTATTTGAGGCGCAGGAGAATGGCCGCACGCCCTGCGCCACCACACATGAGAGCAGCAGCGGACCTTTTCCTGGTAATACTGCTGCTTCTGCTTGGTGCTTGCAGCGCTGGCCACGAGGCCGTGCCGACCGCGCCGCCTCCCACCGCGGTCGCCCAGGCCGAGACCCCCGCGCCCTTCGAGCCTGGACCTTCGCTTTCGACACCATCTCCCGCCTGGACGCCGGCTGCCTCCCCTATGCCGCCCCCAACCCTGGTCCCCGGTGATTATGTGTATCTTCGCACGGGCTTTGGCGCGGCAGTCAGCCCACCAGGATCCATCCTGGTCTTCAGTGCCTCCACGGGCGCGCAGGCAGAGAGCCTTCCGCCAGGCATCGGCGCGCCGGATTGGTCGGTGCTCTATGTGGTTACCACCAAGGACGGCGCGACCACAATCAGCGCCCTCGACCCTGCCCTCGGACCGGGCGCCCCCGCGCTGCGACAGAAGCTCATCCAGGGCAACTATCAACTTGCGGGCGGCGGGCTCTCACCCACAGGCAAATATGTGGTGCTGGCGGGCTCGTCTGGCGATCAGGGCTCCACCAGCTATCTACGCTTCGCGGGCCCGAGCGACCGCTTTGTCGTCCTGGATACCGGCTTCAGTGGCCCCTGCGGTGGGGCATCATCCTGGACAGCGCCTATCGATTTTATGCAATTGCCGACGCCGGCAATGCGCTGTATTTGCTTCAGCCTGCGCCTGACGACTCCAGCGTGCGTCAATCTGGCGCAAGCCGCATCCCGGCAGGGCCGTTTCGGCTGGCAATTGGTGGTATATGACGTGGAGAAAAGCCAGCTGTTGACCCAACCCCTGGCCGACCAGGAGGGCAGGACGGTCACGTTAAGCCAGCGGATGGCCGCCGTGCCATCGCGGGATGGCCGTTGGGTCTACAGCCTGGAGACCGATGCCTCCGGGATACAGCTGGTTTATGCGCTGGATCTCGCCACGCGGACGGTGAGGCGGGTCGATTTGCCCCTCGCGGGCGGCATGGGCACGGTCGCCCAAGAACGTGCTTCGCTGGCCGTGGCCCCGGGCGGCAGCGAACTGTTTGTGATCAACTCCACGCCAGCTTCCATTGTCCGGATCGCAACGAGCGGCTTGAGTGTCGAAGGCAACCAGCGGCTGCTTTTGCCCGGCGCGCTGCTCGCCTCCGGCCAGCCGGCTGGCGGCGGGGGGCAGCCGGGAAACGGCGGCGGAGGAAATGGCCTGGCAGCCGCCGGAGCACGCCGTGCCCTTTTCGGCGCAGGGCCGGTGCTTTCTCCCGATGGCCACACGCTCTACCTGGCTACCACGGCTGGTCTGGCTGTGGTGAACCTGGACAACCTTTCGCTCGTGGCCACCTTTCTTCCTTCGGTCACGGTAAACAGTATGGTTATCAGTCCCGATGGCACCACACTGTATGCGACGAGCGCCGCCCTCGGCCAGCTCATCGAGGTTGACGCCCGCTCCGGTTCCATACGGGCACGGTTCGGCGGGATCGAACAGGGCTGGGCGCTCCTGGACGCCACAACGCACCGTTAGTGGGTCATGTGGCTCGCTCACTGCCATAGCCGTTCGCGGCCCTGCACACGCACCCGGAAACTAGCTGCTCGAACGGGACCCTGAGGCACGCGCTCCCGGCTCCAGGCGCCGCTCAGGATAGATTCCCCTCTTGCCAAGAACGGCTGATTGCTATATCATTTATCTGGCAGTCAACGCCTCTGTCCGTTCTTGTGGTTGCGGGAGGATGAAATGACCTCGGTGCGCATCTTCGTCGCAGTAACCCTGCTCGTGATCCTGCTTGCCCTGCCTGGCGTCGCCAACGCGGCGACGGGCCGCACCTATATCGTGCAGCCTGACGACACGCTTTCCCGGATTGCCGCCGATTTTGGCGTGAGCGTCGAGGCGCTCGTACAGGCGAACGGGTTGGCCAACCCGGACGATGTTTGGGCCGGCCAGCGCCTGATCATCCCAGGGTACTCGGCGACCCTGAGCAACGGAGGCGCCAGGACGGGCGTACAGGGTGCGCCCGGGCGACAATCTCAGCCAGATTGCCAGCCAATTCGGCGTCACCGTCAGGGCGCTCATGCGCACAAACGCCATCACCCATCCCGACCTCGTCGTCGCCGGCATAATACTCCGTGTCCCTGCCACCGCCGGCGGCATGGCATCTAGCAAGCCAATCGCCGTTCCCGCGAGCCCAATCACCAGCACCGTGGCAGGCCCTTCCATCGGCGGAGGCTTACGCTTCGTGGTCAGCATTTCCGAGCAATCGTGCTGGTTGTACAACGGCAACACCGTCAACGAGCATTGGCCCTGCTCGACCGGGGCGCTGCCGGCTCCGCCACCGCGCCCGGCAGCTACACCGTGTTGGACAAGTTGCCCGTAGGCAACGGATCGACGTGGAACTGGTGGCTGCCGTACTGGCTCGGCATCTACCACAGCGGAACGCTGGAGAACGGCATCCATGGCCTGCCCTACAGCATGGTCACCGGCCAGCGATTTTGGGGCTGACTGATCGGCACACCCGTGACCTATGGCTGCGTGGTAATGATAACGACGCCGCCCGAGCGGCTTTCAAACAATGCCGCCTTCGTCGGCATGCCGGTCATCATCCATCCTTAGCGCCACACCAGGCCATTCATCATACTGCCGGTGACTATGTACATCGCCATACAGCGCCGCGCCGCTTCGTCGTGCCATCCTAACACATCCATTGCAGGAAAATCGTGCGGGCCCGTTCGGA
>CAWEHT010000250.1:0-9015 GCA_963808455.1 uncultured Chloroflexia bacterium
TTCCCCCGCGGCTGCCGCAGCCTGCTTGGTGCTGCCGGCCCGCACGTCGCCGGCAGCGAACACGCCCGGCATCGTGCATTCAAGCCTGCCGTCGGTGATCACGAAGCCAAAGCGATCGCGCTGGATCTCCGCCGGCAGCCATTCGCTGTTGGGCTCCTGCCCGATGAACACAAAGACCCCGTCCGGCTGCCAGGTCTCGACAACGCCCGAAGCCCGGTCGAGGACTTCCATCCCCAGCAGCTTGCCTCGCGTGCCCCGAAATGCCTGGACTTCGCGGTTCGTGACCACGTTCATGCTGGGGCGCTCGGCCACGGCGTCCCGCAAGAGCTTGCCGGCCGTGGCCTCGGGCCTGCGCTCGACGATCGTGACGTGCCTGGCCCAGCGTGTAAGGAACAGCGCCTCTTGAAAGGCGCTGTTCCCGCCGCCAACCACGACGATATCCTTGTCCTTGTAGAAGGGGCCGTCACATACTGCGCAGAAATGGACTGCCGAGCCGATCAGTTGCCGTTCGCCGGGGACGCCAAGCCAGCGATAACGGGCGCCGGTGGCGATCAGCACGGCGGACGCCGAGTAGTCCGCGCTGGGGTCTTCACGCAGCGGTAGCGGCCGTTGACCTCGATGCATTGCACGGAGGTTGTCTGCAAGAGCTCGACCCCAAAGCGCTGGGCCTGGCGCGTCAGGCGATGGGCAAACTCCAATCCCGAGATGCCCTCGTCGAAGCCGGGGTAATTGTCCATGCGCTGCGTGGAACCTACCTGGCCACCCGGCACGCGCTTCTCGATGATCAAAGTCGAGATACCTTCACGAGCGGCATAGACAGCCGTCGTCAGGCCTGCAGGACCGGCGCCAACGATGATCAAATCGTAGAACGACCGCTGCGCGCTGGACCGCAGGCCCAGTTTTTCGGACAGCTGATCGGCGCTGGGCTCGACCAGCACCCCGCCGTCCGGGAACACGATGGTCGGGACGCTGTGATTGCCATGGTTGAGGCGTTCGACCTCAGCCGCGGCGGTCGTGTCCTGTTCGATGTTGACCCACACGTACTGGATCAGGTGCTCGCCCAGGAACTGTTTCGCCATCCGGCAATCGGGGCACCAGGTCGTGCCGTAAACGACAATCGCCGCGTTTGGTTCGGCCATGGCATCTTCCTCTTGACAATTTGGGCGCAACAACCCATAGTATACCAGGAAACTGCCCCCGATTCAGTGGCCCAGGATCACAATCCGTCCAGGTTTACCGTTCTCGGCGGGGCGATCCCTCCGAACGGCTCCTCCCCGTAGCGGACAGGAAGCGACCTGAGTATGACCGGACCCAAGGTTCACTTTGCGTGGTGGTGGGGCGTCGCTCTGCTGGCCGTCGTGGTCGCCTTGCTCTGGCTGGCGGCCCCGGGCCTCCCCGATGGGCGGCTGCACGTGTATTTCCTCGACGTAGGGCAGGGCGACGCCATCTTCGTGCGGACGCCGCGCGGGCAACAGATCCTGGTGGACGGCGGCCCCAGCCCGGCCGCGCTGCTTTCACAGTTGGCCGAAGTGACGCCCTTCTGGGATCGGTCCATGGACCTCGTGGTGGCCACTCACCCTGACGCGGATCACCTGACGGGCCTCTTGCCGGTGCTCGAGCGCTATCGTGTGGCCGAGGTCATGGACGCGGTGCCCGTAGCCAGGACCGACGCGCTTTGGGCGGCCTGGCAGGAGCACGTGGCGAACAGCGGGGCGGCCCACATCATCGGCCAACGCGGGCTGCAGCTGGCGGTCGGTGACCTCCTTGTGACGGTGCTGCACCCCGGGCAAGTACCGCTGACCGGCACCTCCGCCGACGACAACAATAACGCGCTCGTCCTCCGGCTGGACTACGGCCAAAACAGCTTCCTACTGACGGCAGATGCCCAGGAAGAGGCGGAAGCGCAGATGTTGGCCAGCGGGGTGCGCCTCAAAGCGGATGTGCTGAAGGTCGGCCACCATGGCAGCCGCTTTTCGAGCTCGGCGCCGTTCGTGGCCGCCGTAGCGCCACGCATCGCCGTGATCCAGGTCGGCAAGGATAATCGCTTCGGCCAGCCTGCCCCCGAAGCGCTGGCACGGCTGGCCTCGGCGGCCATTTTCCGGACCGACCTGAACGGCCGCGTCGAGGTGATCGGGGACGGCCAAAAGCTATGGGTCAGAGCGGAAAGGTGAGCATCTCATTCTTGCGGAAAGGGAACCGCATGGCGTGAACGTGGCTCGAAACCTGCATCGTCCTTCTCCTTCCTGCCAGCGTTCCGGCATGACAGGCACAGCGTTCAAGCGGCGGGATGCACAAAGGAAGGGCTTTACACAAGCGCCAGGTCCGCCTCGACGTCGAAATCCAGGCCGGACGGGCCGGCGGGAAGCCGGGCGTAGTATGCGGCGGCGCCGATCATGGCGGCATTGTCGGTGCATAGAAAGAGGGGCGGCAGAGATACAGGCACCGGCATGCGTTCGGCCAGCGCGCCGCGCAAGGCGCGGTTGGCCGATACGCCACCACAGACGCAGATGCGGCCGACCCCGAACTCACGGGCCGCCAGGGCCGTCTTGGCGGTCAGCACGTCCACCACGGCGGCCTGAAAGCTCGCCGCCAGGTCGGCCACCGGCAGGCTATCCGCAGGGAGCTCGCGGACCTGCCGCAGCACGGCCGTTTTCAGGCCACTGAAGCTGAAATCATAACGCCGATCGGCGCTCGCCATCAGGGCGCGCGGAAAAGCATAAGCGGCCGCATTGCCGCCTTCCGCGGCCCGCTGCACGGATGGCCCGCCAGGATAGGGCAGCCCGAGCAGCCGGGCGACCTTGTCGAACGCCTCGCCGCTGGCATCGTCCAGCGTCCCGCCGAGGCGCTCGTAGACGCCGTGGTCGCGGATCAGAATGAGCTCCGTGTGGCCGCCCGAGACGATCAAGACCAGCAGTGGAAAGGCCCCTTCTCGGGCCAGCTCAGGCAGGCTGGGACGGGTGATGCTGTCGCTTTTGATGCCGGCGCCCTCATCCAGCCAGTTAGAATAAAGATGGCCCTCCAGGTGATTCACGGCGATCAATGGCAGGCCGCGCGCCCAGGCCGCCGCCTTGGCCGCGTTGACGCCTACCAACAGCGAGCCGGCAAGGCCGGGGCCACGGGTCACGGCCAGCGCGGCCAGGTCGGCCCAGGCAACGCCTGCATCGGCAAGGGCGCGCGCCATGACCGGCACGATATCCAACACGTGCTGGCGCGACGCGATCTCCGGGAAGACGCCGCCCCAGGGCCGGTGTATTTCTATCTGAGAAGCCACAACATTCGAGCGGATGCGATGCCCATCCTCGATCACCGCAGCCGCCGTCTCGTCGCAAGAGGTCTCGATGGCCAGAAGCAAGCTCATTTTTCTGCTCATTCTTGGAGGTCATTCCGGCACGACAGCGTCGGCCAGCTCCAGATCGGGGTGCCCGCGCAAGCCATGGCTCTGGATCGCTTGCACGGCGAGGCGGTCGGCGCGCTCGTTGAGCGCATTGCCGGCGTGGCCGCGCCGTCCAGTGCCAGGCCACGTCATGCGGCGCCATGGCCTTCTGCAGCGCCTGCCACAGGTCACGGTTCTTGACGGGCCGCTTGTCGCGCGTGCGCCAGCCATTGCGCTGCCAGCCGGCCAGCCACTTGGTGACACCTTGCCGCACATACTCGGAATCGGTGTAGATCTCGACGTGGCACGGCCGGTTGAGCACCTGGAACGCGGCGAGGGCAGCACGCAGTTCCATCCGGTTGTTGGTGGTCAGCGAGGCGCCGCCTTGCAAGACCTTCTCATGCTCGCCGTAGCGCAGGATGGCGCAATAGCCCCCCGGGCCGGGGTTTCCCGAACACGCGCCGTCCGTAGCGATCACCACGCTGCCGGGATCAGCCATTGGTAGATCGAACGCTGAAACCTCGCACGGGCGGGCCGGCCGGCTCCTCCGTGACCTCGACCCCCTCGACGTCCGCGCCTTCGGGCCCACGCCGGCACCACTGCACCATGGCGTCCACAGAGTCGGCGGGCCCGACCAGCAGCACCTCCACGCTCCCATCCCAGCGGTTGCGAACCCAGCCGCTCACGCCCAGGCGCCAGGCCGCCCGCTGGCAACTCATCCGGTATCCCACGCCTTGCACCCAGCCGGTGATGACCACGCGCAATCGCTTCTCTTTCATCGGGCCGTGTTCCGATCTTCGCCGGGCGAAGCCGGCCGCCTGACCGGCCATTTCATTGCGCCGGCCCTCGTCCCTCATCGGGTGCCACCAGCCGGCTGACGAGGGCAATAGGCCCCGCCATGGCCGCGGTCCGGTAGGCGTAAGCCATATAGGATGTGCTGTGCGCGAAACCGATCCGCCCATCGGGGCTGGCGCAGATGACCCCGCCGAGCCCACCGATACGGTGCCGGAAATAGGCAATGCTCACTCTTCGCGGCAGCGGCGGGATCGGCGAGCCAGTTGATCTGATCCACCGTGCTCTTAGCCAGCACGATCCTCATGATCTGCTCACCCCAGCCCGTGCAGACTGCCGCGCCCAGTTGATTGTCGGCGTAGAGGCCGCAGCCCAGCATCGGGGTATCACCCACGCGTCCCGGCCATTTGAAGGCCGTCCCACCCGTCGAATTCGCCGCTGCCAGGTTGCCGGAAGCATCCACTGCCACGGCGCCGACGGTGTCGGCCGGGCCATCGTGAAACCCGGCCCCTGCCGTCGGCAGGCCCGCCCGGTGCCTTTCCCAGATCACGCGCTCACGTTCCACGATCAGGTCGGCTGGATCGCACAGCGGCAATCCGGCCTGTTGAGCGAAACGCTCGGCGCCGCTGCCGACCAGCATCACATGCTCGCTGTCCTGCAGCACGCGCCTGGCCAGCGCGATCGGGTTCGCAATGCGCTTGACCGCAGCCACGGCGCCGGCGCGCAAAGTCTGGCCGTCCATGATGCCGGCATCCAGCTCGACCTCGCCGTCGCGGTTGAGCACCGAGCCGCGCCCCGCATCGAACACGGCATCGTCTTCCATCGTGCGCACCGCCGATTCAACGGCGTCGAGCGCCGATCCCCCCTGTTCGAGGATGGACCAGCCCGCTTCAGCGGCAACATAGCAACCCGACTGATGGCCGGCGCGCAGCTCCGGCGTGATATCCCAGGCCCCCCCATGAACGATGATCGCAACTGCCATCGGGTAATCCCTCTCGCGCCGTCGAAGGCGCCCCGTCACTTTAGCACAAAGGATGCACCAGGGCAACCGCGCGCCGGGATTGCGCTTGTATCGCCGGGTGGTATAATGCCAGCAGACCTGGGGCGCAGGCAGATATCTCGGAGGCGGGAGGCCGAGTGCGTGTAGCTTTGCTCTCCGATATTCACGGCAACCTGGTAGCTCTGGATGCCGTTCTGGCCAACATGGCCCAAGGGGGCGAGTTCGACCAGGTCGTTGTGGCCGGTGACCTGGTCTGGGCCGGCCCCTGGCCCGCCGAAGTGGTGGATCGCGTCCGCAGCCTGAACGCGACCGTCATTCAAGGCAACACCGACGCCTTCCTCGGGCATGCGCCCGACGACCCGCCTGAGGACAAGCTGGAGCACCATTTCGCCCCTTTGTTGGCCTGGTACAAAGAACGCCTCGGCCCCGAGCGGACTGCCTTCCTTCTGGGCCTGCCCTTTTCGCATCGCATTTCCCCGGCCGCCGGCCACGATCTGCTGGTCGTCCATGCCAACCCGCTGGACGAAGAACGGCACATCTCGCCCCAGATGGGCGAGGCTGAGCTGGCCGAGCTGCTCGGGCCTGTCGAAAAGTGCGACTGGGAGGTGTTGGCTTTCGGCCATTTGCACGTGCCCTACAGCCGGCGCTGGCACGATCGCTTGCTGGTCGATGTCTCCGGCGCCGGCCTGCCGATGGATGGCGACCGCCGCGCGTGCTACACCGTCTTGACCTGGGATGGGACAGCCTGGCAGGTTGAGCAACCGCGCATCGAGTATGCGGTGCCCGAAGTGGTCCGTCAGATGCAGGTCTGCGGGATGCCGCGGGGCAAACACTTCGCCGACCGCCTGCTGCCGCGCTTCGTACAATGGGTAAGGCGGCATGCCTGTTCTTGAGGCCCTCTATCCTATCCACCCGCGCCTGGTGCACTTCCCCATCGCCCTCTCGCTGGTCGGGTCGGCGTGCATCCTCTGGGGAATATGGCGCGGGCGCGAGCACTGGACGGCCTATGGGCGGACCAGCCTGCTCTTCGGCTGGATCGGCGCCCTGATCGCCGCGCTCTCCGGGTTGATCGATCAATCCCGGGCGCCGGGTAATCCCGCGGTGGCAGCCGCGATCAACCGGCACATCACGGCGGGCATCGCCGTGATCGTCGTGCTGGGCCTGGCCCTGTATTGGCCGCTGCGCGATCGCAAGCTGTTGGCGCAGGCCGGGCGCTGCCGGGCCTACGTCGGGTTGATCCTGGCAGGGGCCGCGTTGATCGTGCTCGAAGCCTGGCTAGGGGGCCAGCTCGTCTACCACCTCGGCGTGGGCGTGATTAACCGCTGACGGGCCAGGTGAGCCCCTGCGGGGCCTGGTCGCAACCCCCTTCGGGGGCCGGCGAGGGAGGCTGCGGCCCGACGCGAAGCCCTCCCTCACGCGAACAATGCAGGTGAAATGATGGCACCACGCTGGTACACCTCGACTGGTGATGACGGGTATACGGGCGTTCTTGGCCGGGAACGCGTGCCCAAGTATGCTGACCGGCCCACAGCCTATGGGACCGTCGATGAGCTGTCGGCCGTCCTGGGCCTCGTCGCGCGCAGGCGCGAGCCGCGCCCGCGCGCTGTGATACTCGCCGTCCAGCGCGACCTGTACAAGATGATGGCCGATCTCGCCACCTTGCCCGAAGCGGTGCGGCGGCCGGCGTGGTTGCCGCCGGAGCGCCTGGCCTGGCTGGAAGCCACGATCAACGAGCTGGGGACCGAGGTCGAGATGCCGAAAGCTTTCGTCGTGCCCGGAGACAGCCTGGGCGGCGCGGCCCTGGATGTGGCGAGGACCGTCGCCGCGGCGTGCGGAACGTTGGGTCGCCCGCCTGCAGCACAACGGCGAGCTGCGCAGCGACACCGCGCTCAAGTATTTGAACCGGCTGTCGACTTTGCTCTTTCTGCTGGCCCGCCTGGAAGATAAAGCCGAGGGCGTGACGAGTTTCACCCTCGCTGCCGAAGAATGAAAGGCCATCGCATGCTACTTGGCGCTCATATGTCTTGCGCCGGCGGGATCTGCACGTCGCTCACTCGTGCAGAGTCCATCGGCATCCCGACCATGCAGATCTTCACAAAGAACCAGAACCGCTGGCAGCAGAAGCCCACGCCGCCGGAGGAAGTCCAGCGCTGGCATGCCATGCGGAGTGAGCTACGCATCGATCCCGTCGTAGCGCACGCCGCGTACTTGATCAACCTGGGGACGCCGGAAGCCGAGCTGTGGGAGAAGTCGATCGCAGCCATGATCGATGAGCTGGCGCGGGCCGAAGAGCTGGCGATCCTGGGCGTTGTGCTCCATCCCGGCGGCCATATGGGGTCCGGCGAAGAGCCGGGCATCGCGGGTGGCCGAAGCGCTCGACCGCTGCCATGCGGCGACGCCGGGCTACAAGACCCTGACCTTGCTGGAGAACACGGCCGGCCAGGGCACCGCGTTGGGATACAGCTTCGAGCAACTGCGCGCCGTGCTGGAGCGCGTGCGCGAGCCGGAGCGCCTTGCTTTCTGCCTGGACACCTGTCACCTGCTCGCGGCAGGCTACGACCTGCGCACGCCTGAGTGCTACGCCGGCACGATGGAAGAATGCGCGCGCCTCGTCGGGCTGGCACGCGTGCGCTGCTTTCACTTGAACGACAGTAAGAAGGGCTTGGGCTCGCGCGTCGATCGCCACGAGCACATCGGCAGCGGGCAGCTAGGGCTGGAGCCGTTTCGCTTGATCCTCACCGACCCACGCCTGGCAGAAATACCGAAGATCCTGGAGACCCCCAAGAGCGAGGACATGCATGAGGACGTGGAGAACCTGCGCATCTTGCGAGGGTTGGTGCCTCAGGTGGCCCACGTAGACTGATGCGCCGGGCATGCGGATGCGGCAGGACACCCCTCGGCTGAAGCCGAAATCCTCCGACTGCGGTCCGGCGGCGTCACCAGTCCGCTCGCGCCGGGAAGTTGGGCTGCTCCTCGCCCGCGAGCGCTGGCATCTTGCCGGTTATGTCACCGAACCCCGGGGCAGGCAGGGATGCCGGCATTCCTAAGGGGAGACTCCGCCGAGGGCGGCCCGTAAATCCAGTGGGCGCTGCTTAGCCATGCGCGAGCTGCGCCGCCAGCGCGGCCGGGTCAGTGACCGGCAATTGGCAAACATAATCGCGGCACACGTAAGCGGTGGCCCGGCCGCCGATCTGAACGCGCTCGGCAAGGAAAGGCACAAGCGCCGTCGCTTCCATATCCTCCGGCGGGCGCAGCGCCACGACGCTCGCCGGCAGATAGCGCGCCCGGATGGCAGCCAGCAGCGCCAGCGTGTCGGGGGCAGCGGGATCGCCCACGATAGCGATCTCGTAGCCGGGATTCAGGAGCAGATCCAGGGCACACAGCAGCCTGCCGAACGCCCCAGGATAATCGCCGGACGCGCCGGCCACGGCCCTGATAATGCCCTCGGCATGGCGTGCATAATCGTCGCGCCCCAGCAACCGGCCCAGACGCAAAAACAACTCAGCCGCCAGCGAGTTCCCGGACGGCACCGCATTGTCCAGATACTGCTTGCGACGCCCGATCAGGGTTTCGCCTTCGCCGCTGCTCTGGAAGAAGCCGGCAGATTCGGGATCAGAGAAAAGATTCAGGATGGTGCCGGCGAGCGCGGCGGCTGTCCTCAGCCAGCGCGGTTCCAGCGTCGCCTCGTAAAGGCCCAGGGTGCCAAGGCCGGCCGCAGCATAGTCTTCGAGGTAGCCGGGCAAGTGAGCCTGGCCGGCCTTGTAGCTGCGATACAGCCGCAGTGTGCCATCGGGCGCCTGCCAGGCCAGGTGGGCCAGCATGAATTCGCCGGCCAGCCGCGCCCAGCGCA
>CAWEHT010000251.1:0-14105 GCA_963808455.1 uncultured Chloroflexia bacterium
TCCAGCCGTCCTGGCGACCTGCCGCTACCTCGAACGGCGCGGCTGGCGGGTGACGTACGTGGCCGTAGACAGGCACGGCATGGTAAGCCCAGATGATGTGGAACGGGCGCTGACCAGGCGCACCATCCTGGTCACGATCATGCACGCCAACAATGAGACTGGCACGATTCAGCCCATCGCCGAGATCGCGCATATCGCCCGTGTCCACAGCGTGCTGATGCACAGCGACGCCGCTCAATCGGTGGGCAAGATCCCCACGCTAGTGCCTGACCTCAACGTGGATCTGCTGACCGTCGCCGGACACAAGCTCTATGCGCCCAAGGGAATCGGCGCGCTCTATGTCCGGCGGGGGGTCCGGCTGGAGCCGCTGATTCACGGGGCCGATCATGAAGCTGGGCGACGGGCGGGTACCGAGAATGTGGCTGGTATTGCCGGGTTGGGAGAAGCCTGCCGCATCGCCGGTGAGAGCCTGTCAGCGACCGCTGAACGGCTGCGTGGCCTGCGGGATCACTTGCACGCGGCGCTGGTTGAGAAAAGTGGCGCGGTCCACTTGAACGGCCATCCGACGCAGCGCCTGCCCAACACGCTCAACGTGGGGTTCGAGGGCATGGACGGCAATGCCCTGCTGAGCAGACTGCCTGAGATCGCCGCCTCGACCGGCTCAGCCTGCCATTCCGGCCGCAGCGATCCGTCGCCGGTGCTGCTGGCCATGGGTGTCGCGCCGGAGCTGGCGCTGGGAGCCGTGCGCTTTAGCCTGGGGCGTTGGACGACCATCGAGGAATTGGACGCGGTAGCGATGTTGGTGGGCGAGCGAGCTTCCGCCCTCAGGCCGTCAGGGTAAGTGCCCCACCCTGGCCCTCGTGGACTGCCGGCTGACCCACCGCAATGTGATATCCGGTCACAGCACGGCATCAACCAAAAACCACGTGAGCTGTAATAACTATTGAACGCAAAGGAGAAAAAGCAAATGTCTGAGGCTAAGAAGCAATACCTGTTCATCATCAACGACGCATCCTACGGTACCGAGCGTCCGTACAATGCCCTGCGGCTGGCGCTCAAACTTGCCTCCATGCCAGACGCGACCGTGAGGGTGTTCCTGACGGGTGACGGCGTCACGTGCGCAGCGGCGGGCCAGAACACCCCGGCCGGCTACTACAATCTGGAGCGTATGTTGAGCTCGATTGCCCGGCGAGGCGAAGTCGCCACCTGAGGGAGCTGCGCAGAGGCCCGCGGGCTCGGGCCTGAGCGACTCATCGAAGGCGTGCAAACGAGCAGCATGCAGGTGCTGGCCGAGTGGACGGTGGCTGCCGACCAGGTACTTGTGTTCTGAGCCGGCCGTGCTCCTTCGGCTTTTCGATCCCTCGGCCTCAGGCTATGGGCACAGCACGATCCCCTGCGCCCATAAACATTCGCTGCATACCGGGAACTCATTCCCGTAGCAGTCGTCCGCATTGCCTTCGGTGCTCGGGCAGCCGCCGCAGACGAAACACGCAGGGAAATCGAACGCCCTCATGCGCCGCCTGAACTCGCGGTAGCCGGGTTGCTGCCAGATCGCTGCCAGCGGGCTCTCGTTGACCTTGCCGAAGGTGCAGCTCTGGACCTGCTTCCAGTGCCCGTACACGTATTCAGGATGCGAGTGCAGAAGCGACAGGCAGGGGGCGACCCGGCCATCCCATCTTACCGCCAGCATGCCCTCGTGGGCGAAACGGCAGTGGTTGCGCCAGGCTCCGGCATCGAGCGCCGGGGGCGGGATCACCGGGGCATCGCGCCACACTGTCTCCAACGCCGATCGGGTCAGCTCGTTGACATCCATCCGCCCCAGCGCCAGGCGCGGCCGCCAGTGGGCCGGGACAAAGTTCGACTCCCACGCTGTGCGTCCCCAGAGCGCCTCTTTGGCCATTTCCGGTGTGTGAGGGATCACGTTGCTGACCGAGACGAAATCCAGGTCCAGATCGCCTGCCAGACGCAGCAGGCCCGGCAGGCCGGCGATATTGCGCACCATGGCGACGAATGCCAGCCCGAGCCGGGCCGGGGCGCGAGCGCGGCGGCGCGCCTCGCACAGCGCGGCCAGGTTCGCGAGGACAGGTTCCAGCTCGGTGCCGCGCACGCTGGCATAGCCGGCATCGTCGGCCCCATCCAGGGAGATGGCCACCTGCGCCACGCCCATGCCCAGCAGCGCGCCGATCTTCGCCGGCGTGAGCAGCAGGCCGTTGGTGATCAGTTCCACCCGCAGCCCCGCGACCCGCGCCAAGCGGACCATCTCCATGAAATCCGGATGGGCCAACGGCTCGCCGAAGCCGCCGAAAGCGAGGGTGATGCCTCCACCGGAGCCAGGGGGCAGGCCTTCCAACAGCGCCCGGTAGCGCGCCAGCGGCATGTGACCCGGCGGCTCATCCCAGGCGTTGCGAATGCAGGTGGCGCAGCTCAGGTTGCAGCACGTGGTGGCTTCGACGTAGATCTTGCGTGGCGCGTCGGCGCGCACCTGCATCGTGCCGTCAGACCGGGTGACGATCAGTTCGTCGGCCGGCGCGATCCCGGCGCGGGCGAGCTCCGCAGCCGGGATCACCAGGTTGCCGCGCCCGTCTCGCCGGGCACTTTCGACGCAGGCCGAGGCCTCGCCAGGCTGCGCCTGGGCCGATCCGCGAAGAAAACCTGCGCGGCTGAGGCACGGGAACGACTCCCTTCGGTTTGGGCCAGGCTGGCGCGCCGCCGGGCGTTGGCCCGGACGCCGGCGCGGCAGGCTGAACGAAGCTCAGGCTCCGGCGTCGGCGGCCGTGGCCAGAAGGGTCATGATCTCGCCAGGAGGCAGGACCCGCCCGGCGCTGACCAGCTTCTCGTCGATCACCAGGGCGGGCGTGGCCAGGATGCCGTAGCGGGCGAACTGGCTGCGGTCGGTGATCAGCTCGTAGGTCGCGTCGATGCCCAGCTGTGCGCCGGCCTGGCGGGTGTTCTTGTCCAGGTTGTGGCAGTTCTCGCAGCCGCCACCCAGCACTTTCACATGCAGCGTCATGGTCTTGGTCTCCTTGGTTTGGTAGGTTGGGTTTAGAGCCTCGATGGCGATCACAAATGGGCCGCGGGGTGCGTCAGGGCGCGCCCGAGGCCGCCATCTTGTCTTCATTTTCCAGCACGGTGATCCGAGGCTCGATCAGTATCTGGCTCTTAACCGAGTTGGCCACCAGGCTGTACTTCTGCGCCGATGCCAGCGCCCGGCGCACGCGGCGCTCCGTCTTCGCCAGATCGCCGTCGGGATCGACGCGCACCGTGATCTCGGGCCAGAAACGCAGGTGCGTGAAGATCTCGGTGTGATCTAACTCGATTTGCTTGGTGCCCTCCGTCCGGCAGCGATAATCGACGAGGTCGATCTTGAGGCGCTCGCACGCCCAGAGGAACATCAGCATGACGCAGGTGTTGGCGGCTGCCACGAAAGCGTCCTCCGGGGTCAACACCCCCTCATGGCCCTGCGCTTTGGGCGGAGCGGAGAACATCATCTGTGGGCCGTTGCCCAGGGCCAGGTGCCCCCAATGCGCGCCTTCCCAGCGCACCTGGGTGGCATAAGTAGCCGTGTTAGCCATGTGCCCCTCCCTGCCGGTTCGGCCACGAAGCCCCCGAAGGGGGTAAGCCTTCAATCATGCCGGCCCTCCGCATGGGGCAGCGTGGAGTTCAGCTTTCCCCGGCAGTAGTCGGCCCAGGCCAGGCTCACGGCCTCGGCATAGGCCGGGTCCTCTTCGCCCGGGATGGTGTTGTAGATTCGCACGGTGGCCATGATCTGCTCAGGGGGTGCTCCGTCGGCGCGCAGGCCCTGCTGATACGCCATTTCCAGGATGGGCTGCAAGGCCATGATCTGTACCGATTTCCCGCCGATCCGGACCGTCGTGACCGGAACGCCTGAGCCGCAGGCGCAGCCGGCGGTGCTGACGGCCGGCGCCTCGCCGGCGGGCTGCAGCATCGCCCCTTCCGTGCGGCTCCAGCGGACGGCCATCAGACGATCGACTTCGGCGGCGATGGCCTCTGCCAGCGCATCTACCAGTGCGCGGCTCTCCGCGGAGAGCCGCCGGCAGCCTTGCGGTCGCGGCAGATCGTGCTCGGCCCGGACTTGCTCCACCAGGATGCTCGCCGCGGGGCGGTTGCTGTAGAGCTCCGTGGCGCGGGCCGCGCAGCGTTTCTCGCAGCCGTCCACGGCGACGGTGGGGTAGAATTTGGCGAAGGCGCGGTCGCCCTCGCCGCCGGCCAGGAACAGCGGCAGGCAGATGGTGACGGTCTGCGCCGGGCGGAGGGTTTCGAGCACCTGCAAAGCGGCCAGGCGCGTGACCGTCCCCTCCGGCATCTCCTCCCCCGAGCAGGCCACGATCCCGACCTTGCGTTGCGGCAGGCTAGGCACGATCCTCACCTCCGGAAAGCTCGTCGCTGGCGCGGGCCACGTCCTCGGCCAGGGCGCGGGCCAGGGCCATCCCGCCCTCGTTGAGCTCCGCAATGCCCTTCGGCTTCAGTTCCTTGTGCCGGCGGTAGAACTCCAGCACGGCATACTCTTTGGCCACGCAGCCGCCTGCCTGGCGCACGTTCACCGTGGCGCAGGCCAGCTGGCAGCCGTCCAGGGTGATGACCGGCGTGCCCGCGATGGCAGAGCGGGCCTGCTCATCGCCGAGCACGAGCAGCGAGAGCGGCACGATCCCTGTGGTCTCCGGGCGCAACTCTTCGGTAACGACGTAGGCCGCTTCGCGGGTGACGCTGCCGAAGGCCTTCCCGATGCCGCTGCACGGCACGACCCGGATCACTCCTTTTCCTTGGGCCATTGGCACCTTCCTATCAAGAGGCAGCCCCGGCGGTCTGCGTCTCCATGACCGCGAGGTAAGCCTGGGCATCGAGCAGGCCCTCCACCGGCCACCGTGCCGGCTGCAAGTCGAGCAGCCAGCCTTCACCATAAGGGTCCAGGTTGATGAGCTCGGGGCGGTCTCCCAGCCCCGCGTTGATGCCTGTCACCTGGCCGGCGAACGGCGCCGGCACCTCAAGGTCCACCTTGATCGTTTCGATGCGCGCCAACTCGTCGCCGGCCGTCATGTTGGTGCCGGGCGCCGGGAGATCGACGAAAGCCACGTCACCGCTGGACTGCTGGCGAAAATCGGTCAGGCCGATGCGCGCCCTGCCTGACCCATCGTCCAGGGCCACCCAGACGCCGGACGCCGCATAGAGCAGTCCCTCCTTCACCCGAAAGGTGAACTTGTCCATACTCACTTCCAGGAAGCCGTCGGTCATGGGTTGGCATCATCCTTTCACGCGCGTTCGCACCTGGATTCCGGCAACCGCCGGCGCGGGCAGCCGGCTTCGCCGGCCCCGTCGTTGTCCGCCTGCCGGCACCTCGGGCATGGGCACCCCGCGACCGCCCGGCGCGTGTTGCTCAGGCCCAGCTCCGCCGGGCCGGCGGCCGAGGTCAGGATGGCCGTGAGCTGGCGCGCCATCTCCTCGTCGGCGAGGCGGTAGAAGACGTTGAGGCCGTCCTTCTCGTCGACGACCAGGCCGGCATGGCGCAGCATCGCCAGATGCTGCGAGATGTAGGGCTGTGAACGGTCCAACGCGGCCGACAGGTGACAGACGCACTCCGGGTGGCAGCGCAGCACCGCCAGGATGCGGAGCCGGTCCGGATGAGCGATCAGCCTGAGCAGATTGGCCAGCTTGCGATAGGGGTCCATGGCACCATTTGGCTACATGCAGATATTTGCATGTATATTCTACTCGGGCTAGGCGAGAAGAAAATGATGGGCGTCATAAACGGTCGCGGATGTGGGCCGAAGTTCCATGGGAAAGGCAGTTGTGGACTTGACAGGGCAAGCGATCCTGGGCTATTATACAAGCTAGAATATATCCGGTACCGCAGGCCATCGTGATGAGCACTCGCTTGGTGATCCTGGGCGTCTTGCGCCAGCGCCCGCTGCACGGCTATGAGATCAAGCAGATCATCGAGGAGCACATGGGCGATTGGACCTCCATCGCCTTTGGCTCCATTTACTTTGCGCTGGACAGGCTGGCAACCGAGGGCATGATCGAGAAGGTGGCGACCGAACAGGAAGGCCGGAGGCCATCCCGCAACGTCTACGAGATCACGGCAGCCGGCCGGGAGGAGTTTCTGCGGTTGCTCAGGCAGACATGGGCTGACGTCGAGCATCCGTACTTCGCCATCGACATCGCGGTGGCCTTCCTGGCGGCGCTGCCCCGTGACGAGGTGGTCGTACTTTTGCGCGGGCGGGTGGCGCGTCTCAAGGCCATCCTGAGGTATCTCGCCTTGCACGAGGCGGAGCAAATGGGGCGGGCGGAGGTTCCGGCTGCCGCCGCCTATATCTTCGCGCATCCGCCGCGATCATTCCGCAGCTGAGCTGGCTTGGACCGAAGGACTGCTGGCCAAAGTGGAGACGGGCGAATTGGCCTAGCCGGCGGACGTCTTTTTTTCGTGTCATATCCAACCTGGAATATACAAGCTTCTAAGGAGGGTCAGGCCATGACGAGACCGAGGATCAAGGAAACGGATCAGGGGATCCAGGGCGAGTTCACTGTGGCGGCTTACGATCAGATGGCCAGGAACCTGCGCGACCGGGGCTGGCTCAAGACGGGCCAACTCCTCGAACACGGCATCACGCAGGGGCACGCGCTCGAGATCGGCCCGGGGCCCGGGTACCTGGGGCTTGAATGGCTGCTGCGCACGCAAGGCACGACGCTGACCGGCCTGGACGTCAGCCCCGATATGGTCGTTCTCGCGAGGCGCAACGCGGAGGAGTACGGCCTCTCGGCCCGGTCCGCGTACGTCCCGGGCAACGGGGGCCGGATGGAATTCGAGGACTGCAGCTTCGACGCGGTCTTCACCAACGGCTCGCTTCACGAGTGGGCCGCCCCCCAGGCCACCTTCGACGAGATCTGGCGTGTGCTGCGGCCTGGTGGCCGAGCCTTCGTCTCCGATCTGCGGCGAGACACGCTCGCGCCGGTGCGGTGGTTCTTGTGGCTTGGAGCGCGACCGAGGACGATGCGACCGGGCCTGATCAGCTCGCTCAACGCCGCCTACACGCCTTCCGAGCTGAGCGCCCTGATCCGGCCAACCCGGCTGGCGGGTTGCCAGGTATCCGCCAATCTCATGGGCCTGACGCTGGTGGGGAGCAAATAGCGGCCTCTGCTGGTCAAGGTGGCCGGCCGCAGGTTGGCGATCGGGAGGGCACCTGAGCTCGCCCATGTATCTTGTTGTTGCACCGCACAGTGCACCTTGATGGCTAGCTTATGTGCTAAAAGGCATCCAAGACGAAAAGTCCGCGACCTTGGGTAAGTCGCACCACATCCCGAACACGCTCCGGATGGTACAGTAGTGCTCATTCCCGTTATCCATTCGGCAGTGTGAGGGGACCATGGCACAAAAACGACTGGCCTTCCACGCGCTCGTAACCCTCGGGCTGATCCTTATCTTGTCTAACACCGGCACCGCCTCGCTCGCCCTCGCGAGGCCGATGGCTGCTGTCAGCTCACCGCACGGCACCCTCGGTGCCGCCGGCCCATCCGTCGTCTGCAACTTCAGCAAGGCCTCGAGCACACCCGTGCTGGCGCTGGGCGCGTTCGGCGCCTGGGACAGCGATGACGTTTGGGACCCCAGTGTGCTGAAGGAAAGCAGTACCTCCTACCAGATGTGGTATACCGGAACGGACGCTGCCGGCGACGAGAATATCGGCTATGCCACGTCCACGGACGGCGCCAGCTGGACCAAACACGGCGCAGCCCCGGTCCTGGCGGCAGGCGGGGGCTGGGAAAGCAACCTCGTCTTCAAGCCTTCGGTGGTCTTCGATGGCGTCCAATACGATATGTGGTACGTCGGGGAGGATGCCTCCGGCACCGATCGCATCGGCTATGCCACCTCGCCGGATGGGATCACCTGGACCAAGCACACCGGCAACCCGGTCCTTGACGTAGATGCCGAGGGGACCTGGGATGACCACGGCGTCGGCGGGCCGAGCGTCTTGAAGGTCGGCAGTACCTACCAGATGTTTTTTACGGGCTCCAACGGGGTGACCACCCGCATCGGCCATGCCACTTCGAGCGATGGAGTCACCTGGAGCAAGGACCCTGAGAACCCGGTGATAAGCAACGGCTCTCCGGGCTCCTGGTCCTGGACCAAGGCGTATGCGCCGGCTCTGGTCGCGGTCGGTGGCCGATACATGCTGTTCTATTCCGGCGGCGCCCTTCCCGAGATAGGGGAGACCGGCTACGCTGCATCGAGTGATCTCAGCACGTGGCGGCCCGCCGGCCCGGTGCTGGTCGTGGGCGCGCCCGGCGCCTTCGATTCGCAGCTCGCCGATCGCACCGCCGTCGTCGTCAACGGGGCTAGCTTCCAAATGTGGTACTCGGGCCAGGCCCCCGGAGGTGAGTACCAGATCGGCTACGGCACCGGGCAGTTCTGTCCGGCAAGCCCGCAAGCCTATCTTCCCCTCGTCGATAATGCGGCGCCGTCGTGCGTGGCCTTCTATACCGATGACTTCACAGACCCGAACAGTGGCTGGCCTACGAACAGCGGCACCAACTCGCAGGTGGGCTACACGAGCGGGGAGTACCAGATACTCATCAGCAGCCCGGATTTCCCCCGCTCGGTCACGCCGGCGGCCAATGCGACCGACTTCACCGCCGCCGTCACCGCAAACCGGCAAAATGCCAGCACCGGGTCGTATGGCATCGCGTTCGGTATCAGCGCGGATGGCGTCGTGACGACGTCTTATGAGTATCTCATCTCCGGAGATCAGTACCGGCTCTCACGTGTAGATGACTCGGTGGTCACCGTGCTGAAGGACTGGACCACCTCGGCTTTCATAAACTCGGGCACCAGCCAGAACCGCATGGAGGTGGTGCGCGCCGGGTCCGGCATTTCACTATATGCCAACTCGCATTTCCTGACCACGCTCACCGACGCCACCTTTATCGGGCTGCGCCGGGTTGGGCTGGTGGCTGTTTCCAACACGGATGTCCCTCAGGACGCCCGCTTCAACGATTTCGCCATGTACCCGTCGAACTGCCTGGAATGACGATCGCCGGCACCTCCTCCCTGGCTTGACGCCGTGCTTCCTCCTCTCGATAGGAGGAGGCACGCTGCGCGTCGGGGTTACATTGTCTGGGTTGAAGCCTGCCGGGGCAGCCTAGTGCGTGTGCAGGGAAGGTCTTCGGTAGCGGCGCCCGTCATTCTGAGCGGGTAGACAAGCCAGCCTGCCTCGCGGCGAGCCGCCAGCGACGAAGTCCCCGCAGGGGGAGAATCCGTCTCTGTGCCACCGAAAGGGTCCCCTGTTTTTGCACTAGCCAGCTGTCTCGGCCAGCAACTCCTGGATCGCGCGCTCCGTGACATCATAGCTGCCCTCGCCAAAGTGCGTGTAGCGCACGTGCCCTTGCTTGTCGATGAGGTACTCTGCCGGCCAGTATTCGTTCCGGTAGGCATTCCAGGTGGCGTAGTTGTTGTCCTGCGCGACCGGATAGGCGATGCCGTACTGCCGCATCGCCTGCTGGACGTTCGCCGTATCATGCTCGAACTGGAATTCGGGCGTGTGCACCCCGACCACGACCAGGCCCTGTGTGTGGTATCTGGCATACCAGGCCGTCACGGAAGGCAGCGTGTGAATGCAGTTGATGCACTCGAACGTCCAGAAGTTGACCAGCACGACCTTCCCGCGGAGGTCAGCCAGGCGCAGCGCCGGAGAATCGAGCCAACGCGTGATGCCGGTGAAGTCGGGCGCAAGGCCGGCGTCGGGGAGCGAGGCTGAGACCACCCTCGGAGCAGAAGTGGGAGCGACCGGCGTTTGCGTGGGAGTGAGAGCGAGGGGCGTTGGCCTGGGCGTGGCAGCTGCCTTCGTCTGCGAAGCGAGCCCTCCATCCGGGGCCAGCATAGGCCGCTGAGCCGTGCCCGCCCCGGCAGGTTGGCCGCTTGCGGGTGACGGCGACGCGGGCGTGGCTACCTCTCTCGCCGAAGGGGAAGCCGCGGTTTGGGCCTGCGCCGAGCTCCCATCTAACGGTTGAGCCGACGCTGGGTCCAACCGCAGGGCTGGTGCGTCACCGGCGGACGCAGCGGCCTCGACTCTTGCCGAATCCTGTGTTCGACCGAGCAGCTGGTCGAGCTGCGCCCGCATCGCCGGCGTGCCCTCGAATGCCTGCAAGCGGTTGTTCCAATCGGAGGGCAGCGCCGACGTGGCCCAAGCCGTCACGGCGACATCCGCGTTGAGGCCGATCAGCGCCGCCATGGCGACCATCAGCGCCCCGAAGCCCCGTTGTATCCCGTCGCTGCGTCTCGCCAGGGCCGGGGCCCTGCGCAGAACCGTCCGCCCGCCGTACGCGATCGCCAACAAAGGGATGCCGGCGCCCAAAGCGTAGGCCAGGGTGATCGCCACGACCTGCGCCGTAATGCGCTGCGTGGCAGCCAGGGTGCTGATGGCGGCAAGCACCGGCCCGGCACACGGCGCCCACACCAACCCCATCGCGGCGCCGGCCGCAAGGCCGCCTGCAAACCCGTTCCGGTGGCGTTGTCTGGCGAGACCCGGCAGGCTGCCCAGGAGCATGCCCAGGCGCTCATGCAGCGCCGGAACGATCATGCTCAGGCCGGCTGCCCCGATGACTGCCACGGCGATGAGGCGCAGCAACTCTGGCGACAGGCCGAGCACTGCAAGCAGCTGTGCCAGAACCAATGTGAAGGCCGAGAAACTGGCGGCCAGGCCCAGGGCGACGCCCAACGGCCGGGCGCGGCCCTGCGCCAGGCTCGCTCCCACCGCGACGGGCAGGATGGGCAGGATGCACGGCGACGCCACCGTGACCAGGCCGGCCAGAAAAGCGAAGGCAAATGTCAAGATCAAGGTTCCCACCTTACCCGGGTTGCAGGACGATTTCGTCGATGTAGCACCATTCCCAGTCCTCGCCCGCCTGAAAAGACCTGATGATGGGATGCTGGGTGGCGTGGAAGTGCGCGGTGGCGTGCTTGTTCTTCGAGCTGTCGCAGCAGCCGACATGGCCGCACGTCAGGCACAGGCGCAGGTGGACCCACGTGTCGCCCACGGCCAGGCACTCCTGGCAACCGTCGCCGCTCGGCGTGACATCCCGGATCTGATCCGTATGCGTACATCGCTTGCGCGCCATGCTTTATGCTCCTTTCGCTGTGGTTTCTGCCGGCGGCCAAAATGGTCGCCCAATGAGCCGCCGACCAGGATCAGGGCGGCGAGGAAAAGCGAGTAGCTTTCGACGACCCATTGGACGTCGCTGGCGGTGGCGTGCAGACCGGCCTGCAGAACGGGCAGGGCCACGTTGACGACAGTGCCGTCGATGAAGCCCATGCTCGAGCCGAGGATGGTGGCCACGAGAACCCAAGGGCCAATCTGCCCAGCCGCGGCCTCCGCCACGGCTCGCGCCGCGCCCGCCGTTCCTGTCGAGCCGTAGGCACGGCCGGACAGCATCACCCCGTCATCGCAAGGCGGCTTGACGATATAGGCCATTTGATCCACTAGCAAGTAGCACGCCTGCAAGCGGCCGTATGTTGGCCGCGTCTCATTGTCGAGGGCGGCCCGTAGGGGTGCCAGGGCCAGGGCCAGGCCCTGCTTGGCGGGCCGGCCCATCTCTGCCCGCAGCCCCCGAGTTGTGGTCACCTCCCCACCGGGCCGCGAACAGAATGTAGACTACTGGTTCTGTCCCTACCTGGAAGTAACATAGCGAAACCTACACTACCGACCGCATCAACGTGAGGGTAACGACCTGATCTCGCCGGTGCCGGCTCACTGACCATCGGGCCTCCTTCGTGGGGTTTGGGGCCAGTGCGGAGCATTGACATACGATGAGTACAGCTTTTGAGGGCAAGGGGATCGTGAGCGTGGCGAGCCGGCATACGGCTGCCGAGACGATGGACCGCCTGGAAGCAGACCTGCGCGCCAGGGGCTTCACCATCTTTGCGCGGATCGATCAGCAGCGTGAAGCTCAACGCGTGGGCCTGGATCTGCGCCCGACCGAGCTATTATTGTTCGGGAGCCCCAAGGCGGGGACACTCTGGATGCAGGCCAGCACGAGCGTGGCGCTGGACCTGCCGCTCAAGGCGGTGGCCTGGCAGGATGACCACGGTCAGGCATGGGTCACCTTCGACGACCCGGCGTACCTGGCCTGGCGACACGGCCTGGGAGATGGTGCGGTCACGCAGCTGGCCGGCGTGCGCGCTTTCGTCGAGCGCGCTGCCGCCTGAGCCGGCGCGAAACGGCCATGGCGCTGCGGGCCCTGCCCACCGCCTGCGGCACCTCAGTGCTTGCCTTCGCTCGATGGTTGAGGCTCGCATCGCACATCTGGCGCTATGATCGGCAAAAGGACGGAAGACGAGTCTGAGGGCGCGGGAGGCACAACCCCAACGCCTGGCAAGCGGATCGCCAATGCTCGTCGTGCTGCTGCTCCCGGCGGCCTCCTGAAGGTGCTGCTGCTTTGCGAGGAGAGCTGTAAGCAAGGCGGCCCCCCGCGCTCAGGTTGCCTGCCGGCTCGCCCTCGGCACGGCAGGCGCGGCGCCGGCTCATGGCCGTCGAGACAGGCATCCGGGGGCGGCCGCCTCCCCTCGATCGCGGCTGAAGCCGGCAGGTCGCCCTGGCGCCAGGCCTGCCGGCTCAGAAGCTTCTAATGGATCCGCTTGCCGGCATCCGGGCCGACCGACTGGTCATAGATGGCATTCACGGCAATGCGGACCACGTAGGCGGGCGGTGGCAGTTGCTGGGGCGCCTGCTTCAGCTGTTCCTTGACCCTTTCAAAGAGCGGGCCGGAGTCGATCATCTCGGCCGTCCCCTTGAACTGGTAGCCCTTGAAGGTCGTCAGGTCGATCACCGTGACCGAAACGTGGGGGTTCTCCTTTAGGTTCTCGCGCGTCTTGCGGGAGAAGAGATCGGCAAACATGAGATGGGAGTCGTCCAGCACCTGGACCGTCCCCTTGGGCGTGCTGTTGGGCACGCCGTCCTTTGAGGCCGTGCCCACCCATGCCATCTTCCCCTTGAGGAACTCCTGCATATCCCCTGGTATCGTAACCAACTCAGCCATCGTGTCCTCCTTAGATATTCGTCTCGCCGCCCGTGGCCATCCGGCATTCGATGAATCCTGGCTCGCCGGTGCCGATGCTCCACGCTGGCGACGATTGTGCCTGGTGATCTCCGAACGGGCGCCGTACAACACGGCTAGGGGCTCGCCTGGCGGGTTGGCCCGCGGCAACGCTGCGGGCCCGCCGCTCAAGCCGCACGTGCGACCGCTAGACGACTGGATGCGCCATCCACCCTCCTTCCACACATAGATGCCACGCGGGTCACATGCAGTGGTCCACGCTCACCGCATAGCGCCCGTCTCGACGTTGTACCAACCCCTCGTCGTACAGGCCTTTCAGCACGTTAGCTACCATGACCCGCGACGCGCCGACCATGTCGGCCAGCTCCTGCTGCGTGATTGCCAGCTCGATCTCTGTGGCATTTTCTGCCGGGTGACCGTACTTGTCGGCCAGGTGCAGCAGCATGCGGAGCACCTTCTCCCGCACCGGCGCGCCTGCCGTCTCGCCGGCCTGCTGCATGCTCTGATAAAGCCTCCGCGCGAGATGCGCGATGATGGCCGTCGCCGCCCCCGGGTTGGCCCGGATCATCTCCTCGAACTGCTGGTCCCTGGCCCTGATCTGCCGGGCGCACACACGCTCACAGCATCCCCGGCGCCGGTCGCCTACCACGCTGGTCGAGTATACCACGCGGAACGACTGCGTGCAGCCAAATACTTTACGCCGGCCGACATCCTGCGAGGCAACCGGGGCGCGGAGGAAGGCCGGCCGGCAGCGGCCGCCGATGCACGAAGGAAGCAGGATTCTGACAGGGGGTCCATCCAGCTGTAATATGTTGTATACGATACGTCGTATACGACAGATTGGGGGTCTTCTTGACGCATCTCATTTCGCACTACGTGGTGCCCGGCCTATGGGGCATCTTCTACCTCTTCTGGTTCCTGGCGAGCAGGCGCGTGAAGGCGGCAGCGTGCGCGAAGCGCGGCTGTCGCGGGCAGTCACTTATGCCGTCATGGTTGTGGGCTATGCTCTCGTCCTTTTCGGCGATGGGCTTCCACTCGGCCCCTTG
>CAWEHT010000252.1:0-4532 GCA_963808455.1 uncultured Chloroflexia bacterium
ATGTATTGCTATCCAACGTCAGCTGCCGGTAGAAGTCGTCGTCATACTCGCTCGGCTGCACTTCGTTCAGCGGTTTCCGCCACGGCGCATCCTCACGGTCGGCCATCTTGCCGGCCACGTAGATCGGGAACGAGATATAGTCAGAGTGTTTGCGCATCAGACCTGCTCCAGGCGCCAGGCTGCAGCTCGCTGTACCGTGAGCGTCCTCCTTCAGCCGGATCTCGATCGCCGTGCTGGCTGCCCCGTCTTCTCCGCAGGCTGGAGCGTGTAGCTGTTGGCGCCGTTGGACGTCCAGCGCCACGCCTCCGTATCGCGGCGCCAGGACAGGCTGGTCACCGACACCTCGTCTGCGACCATGAAAACTGAGTAGAAGCCAACGCCGAACTGCCCGATGATGTCGGCCGGCCGCCGGCCCTCCTCGAGCCCCTTGAGGAAGGCCAGGGCGCCGGAATGGGCAATCGTCCCGAGGTTCTCGATCGACTCTCGCCGGTCATGCCCACGCCCGTGTCAGAGACGGTGAGTGTGTGGGCCTGGTCGTCGAACGATAGCCGGATCGCCAGCTCGGCATCCGGATCGCGCAGGTCACGATCCGTAAGCAACTGAAACTGGATGCGATTGAGCGCGTCGGAGGCATTCGAGATTAGCTCACGCAAGAATGCATCGCTCCGTATAGAGGGAGTGGGCCAGAATGCCCAGCAGCTGTTGCACCTCGGCGCGGAATTCGAGCGACTCCCCCGCCGCCGCATCCTCCACCATAGTACCTCCTCTTGAGTGGCCGCCTCGATCTTCCGGAAGCGGTCGTGAATTTCTCGATTGTGCGACCAGTGTATCATAATTCGGCCCATCGCAAAGCGTTCACTTTGCGGAGGTATCCCGATGATCGAGCTACAAGACCTTCTTGCCGCGAGCGGTGGCCGCCTCTGCGGCCCGGTTCGCGCAGCCCACTTCGAGTCTTTTTGTTTCGACTCACGCCTGGTGCGGCCGGGCCAGTTGTTCATGGCTGTCAAGACCGAGCGCGCCGACGGGCACGACCACATCGTGCAGGCCTGCCTCGGCGGCGCGACCGGGGTTTTGTGCGAGAGGCCACCCAGGCCGGGCGAGCCCGACGTCACCTGGGTGGTGGCAACTGATGTTGCCCGGGCCACGCAGTCCTGGGCGCGTTACGTCCTGGCGCAGCAGCGCCCCCAGATTGTCGGCATCACGGGCAGCGTGGGGAAAACCACGGCCAAGGAGGCCATCGCCGCCGTGCTGTCGGCGCGCCACACGGTTTTCAAAAATCGGGCCAACTACAATGGGCTGTATGGCCTGCCGATCGTGCTGGGTGAACTGCAAGCCGGGCAACGCATTGCCGTGTTGGAGATGGCTGCCGACCATTTCGGCGAGATGGCGCGGCTCTGCGAGATCGCCCCGCCGGAGATCGCCGTCGTAACCGGGGTCGAGCCGGCCCACCTCGAGACCTTCGGCACGTTGGATGCCATCGCACGCGAGAAGGGCGAACTGGTGGAGGCTTTGCCGGCCGGCGGGCTGGCCATCCTAAACGCCGATGACGCCAGGGTGTTGGCCATGTCGAGCCGCACGGCGGCCCGCATCGTGACGTTCGGGGCCGGGCCAGGCCCGCGGGGCGCCGACGTCCACGCGGCCGATATCCAGGTCACTCGCGAGGGGTTGTGCTTCCGCGCCGAAACCCCGGCCGGGCAGTGCGCGGTGCGCCTGCGGCTCCTCGGGCGCCATCAAGTCTACGCGGCCTTGGCTGCCATCGCGGCGGGCCTGGCGTTCCAGGTGCCGCTGGAGCATATCGTGGCCCGCCTCGCCGAGATGCCGCCCATCCCCGGGCGACTGAATCCCCTGCAAGGACGCCTGGGCAGCCTGCTGCTGGATGACACCTATGGGGCCAGCCCCGCAGCCGTCGAAGCCGCGCTGGACGCGTTGGCTGCGCTCGAAGGGCGGCGCAAGATCGCGGTGCTCGGCGACATGCTGGAGCTGGGCGACTTCGAGATCGCCGGCCACGAACAGGTCGGCCGTCACGCCGCCAGGGTGGTCGATTTGCTGGTGACGAAAGGGGTCCATGCCCGGCGCATCGCCGAGTCCGCCCGCGCCGCGGGCCTGCGCGCCGAACAGGCCGTCGTCACCTACACCTGCGAAGACGCGGCCAAGGCGGTGCTGGCCCAGTTGGGGCCTGGCGATCTCGTGCTGCTCAAGGGCTCTCTGGCCACCCGCATGGAACAGGTGACCCGTGCGCTGCTCGACGAGCCTTCGTCGGCAGACAGGTCGCTCGTGCGCCAGGACGCCGCCTGGCAGCAGATCGTGAGCATCCGGCCCGATCGCCCAACCTGGCTGGAGATCGACCTCGGCGCGATCGCGCACAACGTGCGCCGCCTCAAGGAGGTGGCCGGCCCCGCCGCGCTGCTGGTTTCGCTCAAAGCCGACGCCTACGGGCACGGCGCCATCCAGGTGGCACAGACGGCCTTGCTGAACGGCGCCGCATGGTTCGGCGTGGCTTGCCTGAGCGAGGGTCAGGCCCTGCGCGAGGCCGGCATCGACGCGCCGGTCCTCATCCTGGGCTACACGCCGGCCTGGCAGGCGCGCGATGCCCTCCGCCACAACCTGACCGCGACGGTCTTCGACCTGGACGTAGCGCGCGCCCTTTCCAACGCTGCCGGCGCGCTGGACCGCCCCGCCCGCGTTCACGTCAAGGTGGACACGGGCATGGCTCGCCTCGGCGTTTTCCCGCAGGACGCCGTGGATTTCGTCCGCGCGCTGCGGGCGCTGCCTGGGCTGGTCGTCGAAGGCATCTTCACGCATCTCGCCGTGGCGGACGGGACCGGCGAATTCGAAGAAGGCTATACCGAGGCACAGCTGGCCGCTTTCGACAGCGTGCTCCGCGAGCTCGAGCGCGCCGGCATGGCCGTCCCGCTGGCCCACGCCGCCAACAGCGCCGGGCTCTTCCATGCGCGCCCGCACGCGGGGAACCTGGTTCGTTCCGGCATCGCCGTTTATGGCCTCGACCCCTCGCCCCAGGTGCGCTGTCCACCGGACTTTCGTCCCGCGCTGGCCTGGAAAACCCAGATTGCCCAGGTCAAGGAGCTGCCGCCCGGCAGCTGTGTGGGCTACGGCGCGACCTACCGCACCGCCGGCCGGGAACGCATCGCCGTGATCCCCGTAGGTTATGCCGACGGCTTCCGGCGCGCCCCGCAGCACTGGCAGGAGGTGCTGGTGCGCGGCAGGAGGGCCCCGATCGCCGGCCGGGTCAGCATGGATCAGACGATGATCAACGTGACCGGTATCCCGGACGCCCGCCAGGGTGATGAGGTGGTGCTGATCGGCAGCCAGGGCGCCGAGCGCATCAGCGCCGAAGAGGTCGCCACGAGCCTCGGAACGATCAACTACGAGGTGGTCTCGGGGATCCTGGCCCGGGTGCCGCGCACGACGGTGGCCCGCTGACGTCCCGCCGTCGGGCTGTGGCCCCATTGGATCGAGCGCGCCCGCTTTTTGCGCCGGTTCTTCAATTCGGCACCGTTCGCGCCCCCTTCTCCCCAAGGGCTTGCCGGATGCGCAAGATGCGCATATAATTGGAAATACGCCGCGTTGATCGTGTCGGAGCTTCAGCTGAAGTAGCCCGTGATTACCTCCGGATGGAAGCTATGCATATATCCATCGTCGGCCTGCCCAACAGCAGCAAGACCACCATTTTCAATGCCCTGACGCGCGGCAACCTGGAGACCACGGCCTACAGCTCCGGTGTCTTCATGGTGCATACTGCCGTCGTCAACGTGCCGGACGCGCGGGTTAACCGCCTGACGGCGATGTTCAAGCCGCGTAAGACCATCTTCGCGCAGGTAACCTATACCGACGTCGCCGGGCTGGCCAAAGGCGTGAGCGAAGGGGGGCTAAGCGGGCCTCTGCTCAACACGATCAGCCAGAGCGACGCGCTGCTGCACGTGGTGCGCGCTTTCGAGGACCCGGAGGTACCGCACAGCGAGGGCAGCGTGGACCCTCGCCGGGACGTCGATATCATCGACACCGAGCTCCTGCTCTCCGACCTCATCATCGTCGAACGGCGCATCGAGCGCCTGGCCGCTCAGATCAAGAAAGGCGGCGACAAGGTGGCGCGCGCCGCCAATGAGGCCGAGTTGGAGCTTTTCGAACGGTTGCACGCCCACCTGGAAGAGGAAGCCCCGCTGCGTGACATGGGCCTGCCGCCGGCCGAGCTGAAGATGCTGCGCAATTACGGCCTGCTGACGCTGAAGCCCCTGCTGATTCTGCTGAATGTGGGCGACGATCCTGCCGGAGACGCCCTGGCCCGGCTCGCCGGCTACCGCCATCGCTGCACCGAGATCGCAACGCTGCAGGGACGGCTCAGATGGAGCTGGCCCAGATGCCGGCAGGCGAGGCGGCGGAATTCCTGGCCGGATACGGTATCGCCGAGCCGGGTCTGAACCGGGTGATCCGGATGAGCTACAGCCTGCTCGGCCTGCACGAGCTTCCTCACCGTCGGTGAGGACGAAGTCCGTGCCTGGACAGTGCCCATTGGC
>CAWEHT010000253.1:0-4778 GCA_963808455.1 uncultured Chloroflexia bacterium
GGCACTACGCGGCCCGGCTTGGCAACCTGCTTATGAGAGTTGATAAATGGATCAGGCTAGTCGCCCGGCCTGATTTATCAGGCCTCGTGTATCAGGATGCGGTTTGAACCGCATCCCGGTGCGCCCTAAGTCGGGGGCACGGACGGCGCCGATTCAAATCGGCGCCTGATAAACGAAGTGCGATGAATCGCACTCCTGCTCGTCGTTGCTGTTGGCAACGCCAGGGGATTTTCCAGCTTACCTGATTCATTAGTTAACCTGCTTCAGCAGGTTTGGCGTATCAGCCAGTGCTTTCCAACCACTGGCGTGGCTCGACGGAATGCCTTTGATCAAACCAGGTTTCCCCGGCGGATCGCCCGCGTGACCGCCGGCCAACAAGGTGACGCACCATGCCCCACACCCACACAAGGCGCGCGACCGGATCGCCCGGCTCGTGGCCCCTCCTGGCATTCGTGCTCCTCTCGCTGGCCTTCGCGCTCCCGCCAGCCGGGCGGGCGGCCGTGCGGACGAGCGTCCAGGTGCAGAACGAGAACCTATCGCTCGGCTTCGACCTCAGCCAGGGGATCACGATCGACAGCATCTATGACAAGGTCATCGGGCACGAGTACCTGGCGCAGCCCACGTTCCTCTTCGAGTTCGCCGCCAACAACGGCACGGCCTACCACAGCGACGCGGGCCTCGTCGTGCAGAGCTTCGCCCTCAGCCCCGACGGGCATCAGCTGTCGATCACGGCGCGTGCGACGCAGGAGCCGCTGACCTTTAACATAAACATCACGGCTGCCGGCGGCGACGTGGCCGCCGTGCTTTCGACCGGCATCACCAGCCAGAGCAGCGGCAGCATCTTCTTGCGTACAGTGTTCCCGAAGCTCTGGTACTTCAAGACGGCCGGCGACCCCACACGCATCATGGGCATGGTACCGTCGGAGCTGGGCTTGGTCGTGCCCCTGCAGGGCTACACCGGGGTCCTCGGCAAGCCGTTCGACATCGACGTGGGCCTGCCGACTTCCATGAACACCATGGAGCTGGCCGACGTCTACGACCCGGCCAGCGGCGCCGGGCTGTTCGTGGCCGACGCCGGCGGCGACGTGGACCGCGGGATCGCGCCGATCCAGTTCACGCTCTCCCCAACCGAGATGGATGGCTTCTGGATCGCCAACCTCCCCCCGGGCGGCTCGGCGACCGTGCCGCCGCTGGCCATCGGCGTGCACCACGACGGCGATTGGCACCGCGCCGTTCAACTACTACGTGGCCAGGCACGCGGCCGACCTGCAATTCCAGACCGTCCCGGCCTGGTTCCGCGATCAGGGCGCCATCTATGCCCCCTCGGGATATGGCGCAGGCGGCGTCTACTTGAGCCTGCCATCTGCCAACCTTGTCAATGGGGCGGTCTGGACCTCCTTCGAGGTGGAGGGCGGTCGATGGAGCCCGGCGCTCCCGCTGGGCACGGTCGGGGGCTTTGCGCCGCCCGGCGCAGCGATCGCCGCGGTCATGCGGAACAGTGCGCAGGAAGACCTCTTCCTGGTCGGGGGCGACGGCGCCCTGTACACGACCTTCGAGCTCAACGACGGCGGCTGGAACGCGCCCATTGCGCTCACCGGGGCCGGCTTTGCCACGCCGGGCTCGCCGATCGCCGCGGTCGTGCGTAGCGCCGCCCAGGAAGACATCTTCCTGGTGGGGAACGACGGCACGGTCTGGACGCTGTTCGAGGCCAACGGCGGCGCCTGGAGCGCGCCCATCGCCCTGACCGCCGCCAACTTCGCCCGCGAGGATTCACCGCTGGCCGCCGTGATGCGCAACAGCTCCCAGGAAGACCTCTTCGTCACGGACAACAGCGGCAAAGTCGAGACCTTGTTTGAAGTCAATAACGGCGCCTTCAGCGCGCCCATCGCCCTGACTGCCGGCGGCTTCGCAGAGCCCGGCGCGGGGCTCGCTGCCGTGGCCCGCAGCAGCGCCCAGGAGGACCTTTTCGTGGCCGGCAACGACGGCACGGTCTGGACGCTGTTCGAGCTGGATGGCGGCGCCTGGAGCGCGCCCATTGCCCTCACCGGCGCCGGCTTTGCGCCGGCCGGCGCGCCGCTGTCGGCCGTGATGCGGAACGCCGCGGAAGAAGACCTCTTCGTGGCCGGCAGCGACGGCGCCGTGTCGACCCTGTTCGAAGTCAACAACGGCGCCTTCAGCGCGCCATGCTCTCACCGCCAAGGGCTATGCCCCGCCCGGCGCCAACGTCACCGCGGTGGTGCGGAACGCCGGCCAGGAGGACATCTTCCTGGTCGGGGACGACGGCTCCGTCTGGACGCTGTTCGAAGCCAACGGCGGGGCCTGCAGCGCCCCCATCTTGCTGGAGCCGGACCAGGCGCCGCCCGGCAGCGGGGTCGCCGCCGTGGCCCGCAGCGCGGCCCAGGAGGACACTTTTGTGGTCGGCAGGGGGCGGCTCAACTCGTTCCTCGACCTGCCCAACCTGCTGGCCGAGGCCCGCGAGCTGGGGACGAACATCGTCTACGTGGACGACTACTGGGAAGGCGCCGCGCAGGGGGGCGAGCCGCCTTACTCGGAACAAGGGCGACTACGTCCCCAGGGCCGATCTCGGCGGCGCGCAGGCCCTACAGAACGGCATCAGCCTCGTGCACCAGGGCGGCGGCAGGGTCCTGCTCGATCTGGAGCCGTTCATCATCTACAAGTACTCGGGGATTAGTGAGAGCTCGGGCCTGGCCTGGGGCGGGAAGGACCCGTTGGGCAACTATTACGCCCAGTACCCGGACAACTTCAGCATGGTCGCGCCCTTCACGAGGTGGCAAGACTACGTCGTGCAGGTGGCGCAGCGGCTCGTCGGGCAGTACGGCGCCGACGGCATCTTTCTGGACTCGTGGGGCTGGCAGATGAACTGGCCGATGTTGGCCCCGGCCGAGAACATCCGCTACACGCCGCTGCAGTACAGCCAGGGCGTGCTGGCGCTGGCCGACCGTGTGCGCGCCGCCATCCGCGCCCTCCCCGGCCACGCCGATGCGGTGGTGATCAGCGAGACGGCCAGCGGCCCGTTGGGCAAGCACCTGGACGGCGGGCTCGACGCCGATCTCGGCTTCAACAGTAGCCTCAATCTGGGCCGCATCACCGCTTCCCCGGCGCGCTACGGCGTGCCGGGGCTCGACTACATCAGCAACGGCACGGACCTCAACCAGCTCGAGCAGATCTTCGCCGCCGGGCACAACCTGGCCCTGTGCTGCGACTGGCCCGGCTCGTATCTCTACGACGCGCGGGACCTTATCCACACGCTGGTCGGCATCCGCCAGACCTATAAGGACGCCCTGATCTACGGGCAGCAGGCCTATCAGCCGTCCACCGGGAGCGATGCGGTGGCCGCCTACGTGTACCAGGGCGCGACCGACGAGATCATCACGGCCGTGAACATCTCGCCCGACGTCGATTACGCCGGCAGCCTGGCGCTCCGCGCCGGCGAGAGCAACACGAGCTGGGCAGACCTGCTGAACGAGGGTACCTTCGCGACCATGAGCGGCTCGCAGCTGCCCCTCACGGTGCCAAAGGCCGGGCTGCGTGTGCTGCTCAGGCAGGGCCCACTCCCGGCCACGCCGACACCCACGCCCACGCCGGGAGTTTCGGCGCCCGGGCCGCAGCAGCAGCTTCCGCTGATCGTCAGGTAGGAGTCTAGAGATGCGTTTGCTTCCGTATCGAGCTATCTTCCATCTCGTGCCCTGCATCGCCGCAATCCCTGGGCGCGGCTGTGGCCGCTCCGCCGGCCGCAACGACTGAATACGAAATTGTGAACGACGCGACGCTGGAATTGCTGGCGCGAACCTCGGTTTCGCAGGCACGCGCGGGGGTGGACATCATCGCGCCGTCCGACATGATGGATGGCCGCGTCGGCCGCCATTCGCACGGCCCTCGACGCAGCCGGCTTCGACCAATACTCCGATTCTTTCCTACGCGGCGAAATTCGCTTCCGGTTTCTACGGCCCGTTCCGCGAGGCGGCGCGAATCCGCGCCCCAATTCGGCGACCGCCGCTCCTACCAGATGGATCCCGCGAACCTTCGCGAGGCCATGCGCGAGATCGAGTTGGACATTGAAGAAGGCGCGGACATGATCATGGTCAAGCCGGCCATGCCCTATCTCGATGTGATTGCCGCCGCCCGCGCGCGCTTCGACCTGCCGCTCGCCGCCTATCAGGTATCGGGAGAGTACGCCATGATCGAGGCCGCCGCCCGCAACCAGTGGATCGAACGCGAGCGCGTCATCATGGAATCGCTGGTCTGCATCCGCCGCGCCGGAGCCAGCATCATTCTCACTTACTACGCCAAGGAAGCCGCCAAATTACTGAGTTAGTCGCGTAACGGGGCACTCGCACGCGGTCCGTGGCGGGGAGTCACAGCAGCCTCTATGCCCCCGCTGCTCCTTGGCCCTGGAACTTCACTTCCACCTGCCTGCGGTCTTCGTCGGACACTTTGAACATTTCACGCGGCTTCAGGTTCATGAAGCTGGCGACGAACACGTCGGGGATCTGCCCGATGCGGGTGTTGTAGGTATTGATATCGTCGTTGAAGAATTCGCGGCGATCGGCGATGCGCTCTTCGAGCTCGCTGATGCGATTCTGCAGCTTGAGGAAGTTTTCGTTGGCTTTGAGCTGAGGATAGTTTTCGGTGACGGCAAACAACCCGCGCAATGCGCTCGCCACCTGGAGGTCAGCGAGGGCCTTTTGTCCGACGCTGGCCGCACTCATGGACGCAGTCCGGGCAGTACACGTAATGAAACGAAGTACAGGACATAG
>CAWEHT010000254.1:0-6368 GCA_963808455.1 uncultured Chloroflexia bacterium
ATTGCCCTGCGACAGCAGCTGTGACCGCAGGCACGAATCTCGCCGGTGCCCGGTGGACGCGTGCCGCGGTGCTGAGGTTTGTCGTGTGAAGCGCCATGCGCCCACCGCCAGGCGTTTGACGCCCATGCGAGGGTGCTGTACAATTACTCGGTGATTCGCTCGTTTGCCGGCGCCGATACGGAGAGGATCTTTCATCGGGAGCATGTCAAGCGGTGCTCCCCGGAACTGCAACGGCGGGCGCTGCGGAGCTTGGGCTTGCTTCATGCCGCCAGTGCCTTGGACGACCTTTCTAGCCCACCGGGAAACCGTCTGGAATCGCTTCACGGCCAGCGCGCGGGTCAACACAGCATCCGCATCAACGAACAGTGGCGCGTTTGCTTCGTTTGGCGTGATGGCAATGCCTACGAGGTCGAGATTGTTGACTACCATGACGAGAAGAGGTGAAGCGATGAGTGACGAGAAAATGCCCCCAGTTCATCCCGGGGAAATCCTGTTAGAAGAATACCTCAAGCCCATGGGGCTGAGCCAGCATCGATTGGCGCTGTGCCTGGGCGTTGACCCGCGTCGTGTCAACGAGATCGTGCAGGGCAAACGTTCTGTCACCGCTGATACGGCCCTACGTCTGGCCCGCTTTTTCGGAACCTCTGCCCAGATGTGGCTGAACTTGCAGACCTGGTATGACCTGGAAGCGGCGCAGGAGGCACTGGGCGCCCGGATCGAGCAGGAGGTCAGACCGCACTGTCCGGAACCAGCCGCAGCCTGACCCGAGTGAGGACGGATGGCGCGGACGAACCTTCAGGCTGCGATAGGGGCAATCCGACGGTGCGGGCCGCTGCCTGACCGCAGGGGCCCGCACACGCTGTTTTGGCGGCCGGCCGTCGCTACTTCGCACGCGCAGCGCTCCACGAACCCCAGCCGGTTGACCTGGCCTTTCGTTTGCCCTTCGCCCCTCATTTACTCCTCGATTGCGCCTCCCAGCGTCTGCAGATGCCTGCGGAACGAGTACTCGGGATCGGCGGCCCGTCTGGCAAGGTAATCATCGAAGCGCAGTTGCACCCGCAGGTTTCTGCCCGCCCGGATGGCAGCGGCCTGTTCCCGCTCTTTCTCCCAGATAGCGCGAGCTGCGCGCAGAACGTCCTCGGCTCGCGCAAGCGGCACGAACAAGACGCCATCCAGGTCTGCAAAGCCTACGTCTGCCCGATCAGCGACCTCGCCTCCCACGCGCGTTGAGACAAGCGCCTCCGGTTCGGCCGGATCCAGGCGCCGGGGACCCGCCGGACAGGTACCATAGCTGAACACAGGCAACCCGATCTGGACCAGCTCTGCGCTGTCCCGGTGCGCCCCCCAGACGATGATGCCTGCGATCGCGCTGCTTTGTGCCTCGAGCACCGTCAGGTCCCCGATGCAGCCTTCATCCAGCCGGCCGCCGTTGTCGATGACGAGCAGGTCGCCCGGCTCTGCCGACCCAAATGCCTCCAGAAAGAGGTCCACGCTGCCGTAATGCCGGACGGGCAGGACGCGCCCAGCCACGCGCGAGCCCGGCAGGACCGGCCGAATGCCACATGGCGCGATCCTGAGCGGCACGCCGAGCCGCACGCAAGCGTCGGCAACCAGGGCCGTAGAGAGGGCCGCGAAAGCATCGGTCAACTCTTGGTTGTGCATAGCCTGGCTCCTTTCGTGATCACCGTCGCGTGAACGATAACTGTGGGATAGGTGTTGCAGACGATGCCGATGCAACACATACGCGCCCAGAAACGAGCGTCACTACTGAAGTCGGCCCAAGGGTGTGTTCGATCGTCCAAATTGCATGGTCGCGATCATCGCGGCGAAGGACCAACTGGCCCTGTCTTACGTGATCGCGTCGCCCTGAAGCGCGTGGTCGAAGATTTCGCTCGCCGCATCCGGGCTCAATATAGGGTTACCTTGCTTGCCCGGCACGGCCGATCCATCGGCGGACCGAGCCGGCATAGGCCCGGTATTCGTCGCCGAACCTGGCGTTGAGGTACCTTTCTTCCGGCACGATCAGGACATAGTGGCAGGCCACGAGCCCCGGCAGGTAGAGCAACAGAGCCCAGGGGAGATCGACGGCCAGCGCCAACCCAACCAGGGCGCAGATCCCGCCAAGATAGATAGGGTTTCTCAGAGAGAGAAGACGCCGGTGGTAACGACCCTGCCGGTGGGAAGGCCCGGGTCGGTCGGCTGGCCGCTCCTTGCGAGCTCCCCCCGCGCAAGGACGACGAGGGCTGCGCCTGCGACGACCAGGGCGATTCCCGCCACGACGGATGCCGGCGTGACGAAGCCCCCGGGCAGCGAGACAGGGATCGCCAGTTGTAGGGCGACGGCGACAAGGAAGGGTATCCCAAAGACCACTTCGAAGGTTGCCCAGCGACTCTTATGAGCGGCTTCCGTGGGCATGGGGGGCATTGGCTGGCCTCCTTTGCGGGGCAACGCCCGACATGAGGAGTGTACGGCCCCTTCAGAGTCCTGTCAAGCAACATCACGGCGGCGCGGCCGGCCTGAACCCGGCGGCACGCGCCGGGCCCAAGGGCGCCAGAGTGCCGGCACAAGAATCTCGGGGGACAGACATTGACAGGCAGATAGGCATGATATACACTGATGATATAGATCGACGGAGGCTACCATGGATCGAGCGAAGTTGTTTCAAAACGGCAGGAGCCAGGCCGTTCGCCTCCCCAAAGAGTTCAGGCTGCCGGGCACCGAGGTGTACGTCAAGCGGGTAGGCAACGCCGTGGTGCTGATCCCGGTCGAGCGTTCGTGGGACACGCTCTTTGACAGCCTGGGCAAATTCTCCGACGACTTCATGGTAGAGAGGGCTCAGCCGGCGATGCAGGATCGCCCGGAGTTGTTGGACTGATGAAGTATCTGCTCGACACGAACACCTGCATCTATCTCATCAGGCAGTCGTCGTCCGCGGTGCGACGGCGGCTCGAGGCTCACCCCATCGAAGACGTCGCGATCTCGGCGATCACCCTGGGCGAGCTGCAATACGGCGTCGCGAGGAGCCGTGCGCCGGAGACGAACCAGGCTGCCCTGGACCAGTTTCTGGTGCCGTTGACGGTGCTGCCGTTCGACGCTCGGGCCGCGGCCATTTTCGGCTCGATCAGGGCCGCGCTGGAGGGCCAGGGCCGGACCATTGGCCCCTACGACCTGCTGATCGCGGCTTGCGCCCTGTCCACTGAAACGACGGTCGTCACGAATAACCTCCGCGAGTTCGCGCGCGTGCCCGGGCTGCTCGTCGAGGACTGGACGGCGCCGGGGTGAGGCCCCATCCGCGGTTGTGCTCGCTCCCGCCGGCGGGGTACCCGTCTTGTTCGCGGCCATCGATCAGGCGCACCCCGGGAAGGGGTCGTTTGCCGACCCGGAACCCACACGCTATAATCTGCACCGGGTCGCAAACGACGCGGAAGGCGAGTTCTCCTGCGTCGCGGAAGGTGGCCCAAAGAAAGGAGTCGGGACATGGCAGAGACGACAGGGATGGAGCCGAGAATCAGCCTGGTAACCCTGGGGGTAGCCGATCTGCAGGCGGCCACGAAGTTCTATCAAGACGGATTGGGTCTGCCTCTGGACGACAGCTTTGCCGGCGTTTCTTTCTTTCGGCTGCACGGGACCTGGCTGTCACTGTATCCCCGCTCAGAACTGGCCAGAGACGCCAGGACGAGCCCGGAAGGTTCGGGGTTTGCCGGGTTCACGCTGGCACACAATGTCAGGACGAGGGAAGAGGTGGACCGCCTGCTCAGAACAGCCGAGCAAGCCGGGGCGAAAATCGTCAAGCCGGCCGAGGATGCGGATTGGGGTGGCTATTCAGGCTATTTCGCCGACCTGGACGGATATTTGTGGGAGGTTGCCTGGAATCCGCATTTCTGGATTGAATAAAATCGAAGGGAAGGACATCGCCGATGAAGAACGAGCAGGAGTACGTCGAAAGCCTCCGCGGGCGCAAGATGGAGGTGTACTACCTGGGCGAACGTGTGGCCGACCCGCTGGAGCACCCCGCCTTTCGCCCCCACGTCAACGCAGCGGCGCTGACCTACGCCCACCATCCCGGCTCGACGGGGCAAGATGACCTGGCGACGGCCCGCTCACACCTGACCGGCCTGCCCATCAACCGCTTTACGCACATCCATCAGAGCGCCGACGACCTGGTGAAGAAGGTCAAGCTCCTGCGCGCCATCGGCCAGCACACCGGCTCATGCTTCCAGCGCTGCGTCGGGCTGGACGCCATGAACGCGCTCTACGTCACTACATTCGACATGGACGCGCGCCTGGGCACGCCGTACCACGGCCGGCTGCTGGAATTCCTCAAATACGTCCAGGCGGAAGATCTGATGTGCGCCGGTGCCATGACGGACCCGAAAGGTGACCGCAGCCTAGCGCCGGGCGAGCAGCCCGACCCCGACCAGTTCCTGCACGTGGTCGAGCGGCGGGCGGGCGGCATCGTCGTGCGCGGCGCCAAGCTGCACCAGACGGGCGCCGTCAACTCGCACGAGATCATCGCCATGCCGACCACAGGCCTCCGGCCCGGCGAAAGCGACTACGCCGTAGCTTTCGCGATCCCGGCCGACACCCCGGGCCTGCTCTACGTCTTCGGCCGGCAGACCAACGACACGCGCAAAGAGGAAGGCTGCATCGACCAGGGCAACGTGGGCTACGGCATCGTGGGAGGCGAAGCGCTGGTCGTGTTCGAAGACGTGTTCGTGCCCTGGGAGCGCGTGTTCATGTGCGGCGAGCATCAGTTCGCCGGGCCGCTCGTGGAGACATTCGCCTCGTACCATCGCCAGAACTACGGCGGCTGCAAGGCGGGAGTGGCAGACGTCCTCATCGGCGCCGCGGCGCTGATAGCCGACTACCACGGCGTCGCCAAAGCCTCTCACATCCGCGACAAGCTGACGGAGATGGTGCAGCTGACAGAGACCCTCTACTGCTGCTCCATCGCCTGCTCGGCGCAGGGCCAGCCCACCGCCTCAGGGGCCTGGTTCGTTCACCCGCTGCTGGCCAACGTGACCAAGCTCAACGTGACGCGCAACATCTACGAGGTAGCCCGCCTGGCGCAGGACATCGCCGGGGGCCTGCTGGCGACCCTGCCGTCGGAAAAGGACCTCCGCAACGAGCGCGTGGGGCCCTACATCGAGAAATATTTCGCAGCCCGCCAGGGCGTGCCGACCGAAGCGCGCCTGCGGGCGGCGCGCCTCATCGAGAACATGTCGGGGGGCACGGCGCTCGTGGAGTCGATGCACGGCGCCGGCTCGCCCCAGGCGCAGAAGATCATGCTCCAGCGGCAGGCCGACCTCCCGCAGAAAATCCGATGGGCCATGCGCCTGGCCGGCATTACAGGGAATGGGGAATAGGGAGTAAAGTTGAGGGAGATCCGCATTCACGGGCGGGGCGGGCAGGGTGCGGTGCTGGCGGCCGAGCTGCTGGCGGTGGCCGCGTTCGAGGACGGCAAATTCGGCCAGGCGTTCCCTGCCTTCGGTGGCGAACGACGCGGCGCGCCGGTGCAGGCTTTCGTGCGGCTGGACGCCGGCCCGGTGCGTGTGCGCTATCGTGTGAACGAGCCGGACTACGTGATCATCCTCGACCGCACCCTCCCCGGCCTGGTTGACGTGCTCGCCGGCCTGAAGCCGGGCGGCCTGGCCTTGATCGATGGCGACAGATCCCCGTGGCCCACGGATGGCTCGCCGGCCGATCCGGCCGGGACGATGGCGCAGGGGCCTGCCGACGCGGACGCCGGAGTCTTGGCGGTGCCCGCGACGCGAATCGCCCAGGATGTGTTCGGCCAGCCGCTGGTCAACCCGGTGATGCTCGGCGCCCTGGCCGCCGCGACGGGCGAGGTCAGCCTGGGCGCTTTGCAGCAGGCTTACCTGCGCCGCTTCCCCGGCCCGCTGGGCGACCAGAACAGCCGGGCGGTCCGGATGGGTTATGACTTCATCCGCCCGGCAGGGAGCCCTCCCGCGGTCCCGCTCCGCCTGCGCCGGCCGGAAAGGCCGGGATCGCCCGGGACGGCGCCAAGCGCAGCCAGGTCGCCCGGCAGCGGCAGGTCATCCCCCCAGCAGGGACCCGTCGCCGGTGCGGAGCCGGGCCGCCCGGGCCGGCCGTTGCACTTCGCCCTGGTCGTGGCGCCGCGCACCGTGCTCGGCTACCCCACCGGAAGCTGGCGCTACATCCGGCCCCTGGTTGAACGCCGCAACCTGCAACGGCTGCGGCCTCTGCCTGCCCCTGTGCCCCGACGGCAGCCTGAGGATCGCTGCCGGGCAGGCCGTCGTGGATTACGACTTCTGCAAAGGCTGCGGCATCTGCGCCGAAGAATGTGCGGCGGCGCCATCCGGATGGCCCGGGAGTAGAGGAGTATT
>CAWEHT010000255.1:0-33650 GCA_963808455.1 uncultured Chloroflexia bacterium
AGGCGGCCTGGGCGGTGTGCTGCTTCAAGAACGCCAGGGTCTTGGCGTTGAACTCCTCGACATTCTCGTAAATCGCCGCATCCGCGCACCCCTCGAAGATGACTAGCTCACAATCCTTGATACTGTTCGTCATCTCGCCGGCAAAGCGCGTCGATGTCACCAGATCGTGGCGGCCGAAGGTGATCTGAGCCGGTGCCTTGATCTGGCCCAGGCAGGCCCTCGCATCGTGGGCGATCACGGCGTTCGACGTCCGAAGGAACGCGTCCAACGGCTGCGCCGGCCGGCCCCGAACGAAGTCGGCCAGCAACTGGATGTAGTCGGGCCTGGCGGCGTAAAGTTCGGGTGTGAAGCACCACGGGAAGATGCCCTGGATGGTCATCTCCGGGACACTTCCCAGGCCCCTGGCTATCACCTGCCAGCCTTCGACCACGGCCTTCAGGAATGGGTCGGTCTTGGGCCAGCTGCTGTGCAAGGAAAGCGACTTGACCCTCTCCGGATGCCTGGCCGCAAGCAACATGCCGGTGGCTGCACCCAGAGACACGCCGGAGATATGAGCCTCTGGGATGCCGAGGGCCTGCATGAACGCGGCCACGTCGTCCGCAAACAGCTCGGTGGTGTAGGGGCCGTCGGGTTTGTCGCTTTCACCCGAGCCGCGGAGGTCGAGCGAGATGCACGTGAAGTGCTTGGCGTAATCGGCCACCTGGAAGGCGTAGCAGGCGTAATCGGCTGCCAGGTAGGGGATAAGAATGAGGGGCTCTCCTGCACCCTGTTGGTCGTAGTTCATCGTGATGTCGTTGGCTCTAACTTTAGGCATACGGGGACCTCCTTGGCACCAAACTGATCATTGCCTTGCAGATAGCGGGATGACCATAGTATGGAGCACAACCCGCGGCGATAAGCAGTAGCCGCCGCAACAATTGGCATGAATCGGAGCGGGGCTGCCGGCCGGTGAGACCGAATCGGGATTTGGCCCTGCAAGTTGGTCTATTGACGCCGCCGCGTCCCGGCGCGACACTGCAGCCATCGGCCCCTTGTCAGGGGCGCGCGTTGATACAAGCCTCTCGTCTCGAGCAAAGGAGCTGCCAGGTGTTCCGCCTGATCGTCATCGGCGCCATTCTGTGCACCGCGCTTTCGTCCTGTACGAGCGCCCCAACTCCAACCCCCGCGCCAACGCCCGACCTGGCTGCGCTGGTCTCCAGTGCCGCGTCCACCGCCGTCGCCAGGTTGCCGACCCAGACGCCCTATCCCACCTACACACCCAACCCTACAGCGCCGGCCAGCCCCACCGATATTGCAGTCGTGGCAGGGCCGACCGACACCGCTGTGCCGACCGCCACAGCGAGCCCGACCAGCGCCCCCACGGGCACACCGACGGCGGTCCCCACGGCCAGCCCGTCGGTCAGCGCGGCCAGCTCGGTCAACCTGCGCTCGGGCCCCGGAACGGAGTACCCGATCGTCGGCGCCCTGGCGCAGGGGCAGCGCTATGACGTGCAGGGCCGCACCGAGGACAGCGCGTGGTGGGAGGTAGCGGCCGCGGGACAGCAACTGGCCTGGGTAGCGGCAGCGGTCGTGACGACGACCGGTGACATGGCTTCCGCACCGGTCGAGAGAAACATCCCCACGCCACCGCCAACGGCCACGCCGGCGCCGGCGGCGGCAGCGACCCCGATTACGCAAACGGCCACCTCGGCCAGTGGAACGGTGACCTCGACCCAAGCCTGCTACGTCTTCCACAACTTCATTGGCTCTACGGTGCACGGCACCTTTACGCGACAGGGCGACGAAAAAAGGATCGAGTTCGACATGGCCTCCCACACCGATCAGACCGTCTGCTTTGATCCCGGACGCTGGACCTATACTATCTCCGCGCCGCAGTGGAACGACATCACGGACGGGTTTCAAGCGGTCGCGGGCCAGCAGGCTGAATGGCCGATCAACGGCATATGCAACACAAGCCCGGTGTTCCAGTGGAACGTTGACAGCGGCACGAGTGTCCAGGTTGGGACGGTTAAGACTTGCGGTATTCAGGAGCCGCCAAGGTGAGCGTGCGGCAGAGCCGCAGATCGGACCCGTGATCGACGGCGAAGTGTTGGCACAATGGCGCGCCCTTCCCGGACCCGCCAAGCAACCGGCGCGGGCCAAGGCTCGCCAGGCCACGCCCTCTAACAACGGCGCAGGCGCTGTCTGCCCATCTTCAGCAACCCAAGGAGTCCATCGCATATGGTGCTGCTCAGTACCCAACGCCTGCTCCTGCGTGAGTTCGAGCCGTCCGACTGGCCGCAGACGCATGCCTATGAGTCAGACCCCGAAACGGTGCGCTACGAAGCGTTCGGAGCTCATACGCCGGAGGAGAGCCGGGCGCGCATTGCCCAGGCGCTAGCAGAGGCGGCGGCCGTGCCGCGCCTGACCTACGACCTGGCGGTGCTGCTTCAAGAGGAGGGCCGGCTTATCGGGCGCTGTGGCCTGCGCATCGAGCACGTCAACCTGCGTGAAGGGATGCTTTGGTACATTTTTGCCAGGCCTTTCTGGGGCCGGGGCTATGCCACCGAAGCCGCGCGGGCAGTGCTCGACTTCGCTTTCCGCGACCTGGGATTGCACCGCGTTTTTGCCGACTGCGATCCCGATAACGCTGCCTCAATCCGGGTCCTCGAGAGGCTCGGCCTACGGCTGGAGGCCCATCTGCGCGAGAACGCCTGGATCAAGGGCGCCTGGGCAGACTCGATGATCTATGCGATGCTCGACCGTGAGTGGCCTCCTGCTCAAGCGAATTAGCGGCCATTCCCTCGCGCGCTGGTCTATGAATCAGGTAGACTGCAGATGCGCTTGAGCAGAGGGTTGCTGGCTTCGTGGCATCGGGCGGGGCATGCCCGTAGAGATGGAGGTAGCCGATGTCGGAACCGAAGATGATCGAAATTCAAGGGCGCCTCAACGGGGGAAAAGCATGATCGATTACCCGGCACGGCTGGCTGCGGCGCGCAGCCGCATGGCAGCACACCAGGTGGGGTTGATGTTCCTGGCCCCTGGGGCCGATTTGTTTTACCTGACCGGGCTGGCGCGCCAGGAACCGCATCCCACGGATACCAACCGTTGGGGCGACTGGGCGATCGGCGCATACCTGGGGCTCGAACAGGGGCCGATCATGTTAGCCCCGAACCTTGGGGCAGCCTACTTCCGGGACCAACTCGCCGGCAAACCCTGGTTCGCCGATTTGCGGGTCCTGCTGGAATCAGAGGATCCGACCACGGTCCTGCGACAGCTGCTCGGTGGCTTCGACCTTGACGACCTGGCGGTTGCGCTCGACGACCACGCCCGGGCGCAGACGGCCCTGGCATTCCGCCGGCTGCTTCCCGAAAGGGAGTTCACCCTGGCATCGGAGATCATCGCCCCGCTGCGCATGATCAAGGAGGAGGCCGAGCTGGCGCTGTTGCGCCGCGCCGGCCAGATCACCGGGGAGGCGTTCGAATATGCCCTGGCCCGGCTGCGGCCCGGCGTCACCGAGCTCGAGATGAACAGCGAGGTCGACTACCAGTTCAAGCGTCTCGGCGCAGAGTACTGCTCCTTCGTCACCGATGTCAGTTTCACGGGATTTCCGGGCGGAGCCGGCAGCTCGGCCCAGCGCGCAAACCGGAAGCTCGCTGCAGGCGATTGCGTGACCTTTGACATCGGCTGCGTCTACCAGGGCTATTGCTCCGACTTCGGTCGCAGCGCTTTCGCCGGGGCTCCTCCCGCCGAGTATCTTCACATCCACGAGACGGTCTTGAACACGCAGCGCGCGGCCATGGCCGCAATGGTGGCCGGCCAGGTCAGCGGGGCAGAGGTGAACGGGATCGCGCTGGGCGGTCATCGAAGGGGAAGGCTACGGCGCCTACTTCAACCATCGCCTCGGTCATGGGATCGGGGTGAGTGTGCACGAGCCGCCCTGGCTCGATGTCGTGGAAAACACGATGCTGCAGGCCGCCATGACCTTCACGGTCGAGCCCAGCATTCGCATTCCTGGGCGTTTCGGCAACCGGGTCGAAGACGTGGTTGTCGTCGGCGACGCCGGCGGCATCTCGCTCTACGACACGGACCACCGGCTATACATCCTCGGGTGAGTTACCGGAGAACCGCGGCTCCCGGGTGAGCTGCTCGTACGCCGGCGTCTCGGAGCCGGGCGCCGGCAGCATCAGCGTGCCGACAATGATCCGCGGAACAGCAGGGGCCGGCATGCCCACCGGAGAACGCGGGCCGTGGCGGCCTTGCAGGGCTCGCCGGCTGCGGCCCCCGCATGCCAGGGCAGGCAGGCGCGCTTGCAAGACAGGGCGGGCGCTCCCCGACCGGTATCACGTTCAGTTAGCGCTCCTGATACCCGCGCCCCGATAGTCTGGCACAGCCCGTACAGCAGGAATGGCGCCCGTCTGCATTGCGTGCACGAGGCGAAAACTCGGAGCGACGTGTGACCCGGCCGCAGTCCCGGCAAGTCTTGAGGCACGCCATATCGCCGGGCTAGACGACTCGCGGCTCGCCCGTGCCCTTGTTGCGGCGCGCTTTGCAATGGCGGGGCCGGCCATTCGGCGCGCTCATCTTTCGATGGATCTCCCCCAGGCTCTTCGCATGGCTGCACTTGGAGCAGCGCTGCTGGGCTGGTGCAAGCTGCACGGGATCGCGGTTAGGGCGGCACAGGCAGGCCATGACGGTGCCCTCCTGTTCACTCTGCTTGTTGACAGATTCCTCGTACCCCCTTGCCCAGTCTTGTGATATACTGCGCGATGCTATTCCCTGTCGACTGGGCCCAAGCCCCATCGCCCACATCTCCGCTGAACCTACCGGCCCAATCGCGTCAGGTCGCTTCCGCGCTGTGAGGGGGCGTGTCCGTGCGCCAATTCACCTTCAACTTGATTCCCCTGATCGCGACAAATGTCGTGTCCCACATCGGTATCTGCCCGCATGCCTGGCCCCGGCAAAGACCCTCTAAGCAGGACCCAGGTCAGTTGCCCCCTGCCGACTACAGGCCGCTGCGCGGGGCAACGCCTGGCGCGGTTTCGCTTGCCTCACGATGTTCGGAGGAGCTATGAAGATCAAACTGCCAGCCTTGTTGGCCGCCTTGTTCCTCATCGCCGGTATGTTTCTCACGCTCCTGCCCGGTGCAGCGCCGGTCGCAGGCAGCGCGCGTAGCACTGCGACGCTCACACCCCGCCCAGGGTTCATCGTCGGCGGCATGCCAGGTTTGGGGACGCCGCGGGCTGCAGCTACCAGCACACCCCCAGCCCCCTTCGGCGGACGCACGACGGTGGCGGCGAAGCCGCCCAGAGCGCCGGCTTACGTGCCCGGCCGGCTGCTGGTCAAGTTCCGCCAGCCTCCCACTTTTTCAGCGTCCCGCGCCGGCATCCTGCAGACCGGCATCGCCTCCCTTGACGGTAAGCTGGCCCAGGCCCGAGTCAAAGGAGCCAGAGCGCTCGCCGCGGCACGCGGGCAAGCGGGGCAGCCAACGCGAGGCTGCGTCGGCGGCCGCCATGTCCACGCGAGGGGTCGACCGCATCTTTCGCCTGGATCTCGATCCCTCGGTCGACATCTCCCGGACCATTGCTGCCCTGGCCGCCGATCCCAATGTCGAGTATGCCGAGCCGGATTACATCGCCCAACGGGCGGATGTTTCGGCCAGCCTGCCTCCGGGCTACCCCAACGATCCCGATTATGGGCAGCAATGGGGTTTGAGCCAGATCCAGATCGCGGGGGCCTGGCAGGCCACGACCGGCGCTCCCTCGGTGGCTATCGCCGTCATCGACTCCGGCGTCAACCTGACCCATCCCGACCTGGCGCCCAACCTGTGGGTCAACCCCGGCGGTGCCAACGGCGACGGGCCGGGCTACCCGGGCGATCTCAACGGCTGGAACGTGCTGACCAACAGCGGCGACGTCCAGGACGACTACGGGCACGGCACCGAAGTCGCCGGCGTGGCCGCGGCGGCCACGGACAATGCCATCGGCATCGCTGGCATGTGCGGTGGCTGCCGCATCATGCCGATCGTGGTTATGCAGCCCTCGGGCATCGCCAACTACTCCGACATCGCGGCCGGCGTGGCCTACGCCACCATGAAAGCCGCCTCGGTCATCAACCTGTCGCTGGGCGGCTACGCCGACTCGCAGGCGCTGCACGACGCCGTCGAACGCCGCGCTGGCAGCCAACATAGCCGTGGTGGCCGGGGCCGGCAACGATGCGACCAATGCGCCTTTCTACCCGGCGGCCTATCCGGGCGTGGTTGCGGTGGCCGGCACGACCAGCAGCGACACCAAGGCCAGTTACTCCAACTACGGTTCCTGGGTCAGCCTCTCGGCGCCTAGCGACAACATCCTGACCACGCAGTCGGGCGGGGGATACGTGAGCACCTCTGGCACCTCGCTGGCGGCGCCGTTCGTCTCGGGCATGGCCGGCCTACTCCTCAGCCTGCACCCGGGCTGGACGCCGGCGCTGGTGCGCGCCCAGCTCATGCACACGGCCGACGGTATCGATGGGCTCAATCCGAACTACACGGACCAGCTGGGCAGCGGGCGGCTGGACGCCGCCCGCGCGCTCACACCGCCGCAGCCACTGCTATCCTTCACCGGCTATAGCATCAACGGCGTGGGCGATGCCCGGCCCAATTTCGGCACCACCGTCCCGCTGTCCGTGACGATCTACAACGATTGGGAGGACGCCACGGGCGTCAGCGGCAGCCTGAGCACGAGCGACCCGGATGTGACGGCCATCACCGGCAACCCGGCCTCCTTTGGGAGCATCGCCTCCGCGCAAACGGTAGCCGCCCAGGCGCCATTCATGGTCACGATTGCCGCAGCGGCCGGCTACAACCATACCATTGCTTTCCAGCTGGCCCTCAGCGCGAACAACGGGGCCTACCACGCCAGCCTGCCTTTTGCCGTCACCACACGGAGCAACACCACGCCGGCGGGTGGAACCTATTCGGGCAACACGACCTGGACGAGCGACCAGATCTACGTGGTGAGCGGCAACAACGTGGGGATCCCGCCCGGCGCCACGCTGACCATCCAGCCGGGCACCACCGTGGAATTCAACGCCGGCCTGGGCTTCGACGTCGGCGGCACGCTGATCGCCGAGGGCACGGCCCAGCAGCCGATCGTCTTCGAGCCGGCCACGAGCGGCGGCAGCTGGGGCAACGTGCTGTTCGACAACACCAGCCCGGGTGCGACGGTGGACGGGCAGGGGGCCTATAGCAGCGGGGACATCCTGGGCTACGTGCAGCTGCAAGGCGCGGCGGGCGGGGTCGCCTGCAACGGCAGCACGCCCTACCTGTCGCACCTGACCACGGACGGTGGCGGCATAGACTGCTCACCTCAGGGGAGCGGTGACTTCTGGCTGCTGGACAGCGCAGTGGCCGGCAGCGTGACCGCCAGCGGCGCGGGCCACGTGCGCGGCACGACGATCACGGGCGGCGGGCTCAGCCTGGGGGCGAACTCGGACGTGCAGGCCAGCAAGGTGGGCGGGGCTGCGTCGGGCAGCGAAAGGGCAGCTGCGCGCGGCACGGTCCCCAGCGCGGGCAGGAACGGCGTGGCGGCCCCTGCAGCCACGGCCACTCCGCTTCCGACCCCGATCGGCGCCGGCGTCGCGATCAACGGCAGCGGCAGCGTGCAGAGCTGCACAGTCGCGGGTGGCGTGAGCCTGAGTGACGGCGCTGTTCTGAGCACGACGGTCACGGGTGGAAGCATAAGCCTGGGAAACGGCACCGTAAGCGGGAACCAGGTGACCGGCGGAGACATCAACCTCGCCGGCGGCACGTTGAGCGGCAATACCGTCCAGACGGGCGGGCTGACTGCCGGGGCAGGCGTCACGGCATGGTCCAATGATGTCGAGAATGCGCCGGGGACGGCCATAAAGGCCGGGGCAGGTGCCAGCGTCGTGGGAAACCGGGTGGTGGGTGGCGCGGGTGCCGGGATTGTGACCAGCACCGGCCTGATACAGGGCAACCTGATCGCCGACACGGCGGGCGACGGTGTGCAGGCCGGCGCGGCGACCGTGGTCAGCAACACCTTCACCGGCATCGCGGGCCGGGCGCTGTACCTGAACGGCGGCATCCCCCTGAAGATCCAGCACAACAACTTCGACCTCAACCCGGGGCCGTACGACCTGTACAACGACAACGACGCCGGCCTGGGGGGCGTGAATGCGCAGGGCAACTGGTGGGGCAGCGCGAGCGGGGCGGCCCTGGCGCGGATTCTACGGTTACGACCCCAACTTCCACAAGGGGGCCGTGGACACGTCGGCGTTCCTGGTCGCCCCGGCGCAGGACGTGCCGGCCTATGTGCGCTCGGTCGCGGTGAACCCAAACCCGGTGGGCATCCAGACGGCGAGCTTCACCGCGCAGTTCAGCCGGCCGATGGACACATCCGGCCCGCCATCGCTATTCTTTCACGCCCCGCTGCAGGACACATGGCGGACGTACAATTCGGACAACAGCGGGCTACCGGTTAGCGCCGCAACTGCCATCGCCGTCGATGCGACGACGGGCGATCTGTGGTTCGGCACCTTTGGCGGTGCGACTGTCCTGCACGTTAACGGCACCTGGCAGACTTACATTGATCAGAGCAGCACGATTGAGGCCTCCGACCCCATCCAATCGATCGCGATCGACACGTCGAAAGGGGATCGGTGGTTCGGCCAGGGCGGAGGGGTCGCCGTCTTCCATCGCGACGGCACCTGGGGGTCATACGATTCCACAACCGGTCTGATAAGCAACGGTACCAGCGCCATCGCCATCGACACATCGAAAGGGGATCGGTGGTTCGGCGCCTATGAAGGGGGGGCCAGCGTGCTGCACGCGAGTGGCACCTGGCAGAGCTACCCGGCGGGTAGCAGCGGCCTCGCGGGTGGCCGCGTCAGCGCCATCGCGATCGACACTGCCAAAGGAGATCGGTGGTTCGGTACCGGAGCTGGCGCCAGCGTGCTGCACGCTTCGGCCAACTGGCAGACATATGATGCGAGCAACAGCGGGCTAGCCAGTGACTTGGTAAGTGCCCTCGCCATTGACCCGACGAATGGTGACCGTTGGTTCGGTACCGACCACGGGGCCAGCGTGCTGCGCTCCGATGGCAGCTGGCATCTATATGACATGAGCAACAGCGGGCTACCAGAGAACGCCGTGACCGCCATCGCCATTGATGGGACGACGGGCGATCGATGGTTCGGCACCGCGGGCGGTGCGAGCGTCTTGCACGTTGACGGCACATGGCAAACTTACAACACGGCCAATAGTGGGCTAGCGAGCAACGATGTGGCCGCCATCGCCATCGACCCTTCAGCGGGCAACCGCTGGCTTGCAACCAGCGGAGGTGCCAGCGTCATGTACGGTGGCCCAGTCTACGCAATCACTGCCGGCCCGGCCTGGATCAACGCTAACAGTTACTCGGCCAGCTATGACTTCAGCACCCTGGTTCCGCTCGGTACCTATTCCGTCACAGTTGCCGGCGCCGTCGGCTCGGACGGCATCGAGATCGCACCCTATTCGGGCGTGACCTTCACTGTTGCCTACGCGGGAAGCATCACGGTTCATACGCCGCCCCCGCCTCCGGACGTGACGGCCCGGGGCAACGGCTCGCTGACGACCATCTGGGCGGGTTGGTCAGACAACGACCCCAGCTCGCCGGTTGACGACTACCGCTACGCTATCGGCACGGCGCCGGGCGGCACCGACGTGGCCAGCTGGACGGAGACGGCGGCGACGAGCGTCACGCGTTCGGGGCTGAACCTGCTGGCCGGAGAGAAATACTACGTGGCCGTGACGGCGCGCAACGGCAGCGGGCTCTGGAGCACCGCCGGCGTCAGCAACGACGTGATCGGCGGCCAGGCTACGCGGCTCGTATATTTGCCGCTCATCGAGCGCAGCCATTAATGGCCAGAGCATCCTTGCCCGGTGCTCGGATGCCAGGCAGCCCGGTGCGGCCAGTGCGGTCGCGCTGAAAGCAGCCGCCACATGGTTCGCCTACAGGAGGACAGCATGCTGTACAAGACCGCCAGGCTGCGTAAATCGAGAAGCGGTTGCGGACGTCCAGCGCGTCGGCGACCTTCTCGCCGGTAAGTCTGCCTTGCACCGGGACGCTCGGCTAGAGAGCCACGGCGATGTTGTCTCGGTACCGGAGCTCATGACTGTTCCTTCAACCTGTGGTATCTTAGCCGCGCACGCTCACGCCCGCGTTGCACCCGGCACGGTTCGCAGATACGGCGATCTGATCTACCGCCAATGAGAGCTGCCCTGCATGCGTCGCACACGCCCGGGCCGCTTCCCGGCGTGATAATCTCGCAAGATACCTGAGCAAGGGACTGAACGGGTGCCCATGTGGCTACGCAGGCGACCCCGAGCAGGAATGCACCTGCCCCCCTGGCCCGATCGCCGGCTATCGAAGATGTCTCTCCAGGTCCTTGCCCGATCGCAGCCACGTCCACGTAGAGGTGCCCCGCGTCCCCTTCGAGAAGCTGGCCGACGATAGCCAGGGTGAAGGATCGGCGGCCAGCCTTGCCCGCGCCGAGACCCCTTGTGCCCGCCAGAGCAGCCGCTTCGTCGGCACAGGCCTCGCGTGCAACGACGACTTGGGCCCGAAGCACGTCAAGGACAACTATCTCATCGTGGTATAATGAGGAGTGGATCCGCATCGGCGCCGCCCTGGAGTGATCATGCGACAGACATTCACAGCAATTTACGAAGACGGTGTCCTGAAGCCTCTCGAGCCGGTGGACCTGCGCGAGCGGCAACGGGTGCGCCTGGAAGTGCTCTCAGAAGACGCGGCGGAGCCCATTGAAGCCGCCTTGCATCTCTTGGAGGCGGCAGGGCAACTGAGTTGAACCGCAGAAAGGAACAGACGTACATCGCGCGCCGGACGAGGAGCTCAGAGTTCTCGCGGAAAGGCTCGGCCGGATGCCCGGCAAACCTTTGTCTGAGATCATCATCGAGGACCGGGGGGAGGTTTGAACGTCTACAAGATCTCATGGAAGGTTGGCCAAGCGCCTTGCTGCGTCATTCCAGCGTGGCCAGGCCCCTCTTCAACGCCAGGATAGCCGTGTGCGTGCGGTCGTTGCTCTGCAGCTTGCTCATGATGCTGCTGACGTAGTTCTTGACCGTGCCTTCGGCCAGGTTCAATCTTTGGGCGATCTCGCGATTGGTTCTGCCCTGGGCTAGCTCCTGCAGGACGTCCATCTCGCGCCCGTTGAGAGGCTCGATGGGCGGCGAGCGTCGATGGTCGCCTCGCGCGATGCCACAAGCGTCGCCATGCGCTTGAATTCCTTCAAGACCAGACCGGCCACGGATGGGTTGACGTGAACGTCACCAGCCACCGCGCCGCGCACCGCGGCCACGATCTCATCGGCGTCGCTATCCTTGAGCAAGTAGCCGCACACGCCTGCCCGCACGGCATCAAATACCCACTCGTCGGTATCGTACGATGTCAACGCGATGATGCGAACGCCGGGCAACTGCTGCGAGAGGCGTCGCGTGGCCTCTATTCCGTTCATATGGGGCATCTTGAGGTCCATCAGGATCACGTCCGGATGTTCCGCGAGGCCGCGTTCCACTGCGTCCAGCCCATCCGCGGCAAAGCCTGCCACCTGCAAGTCCGCATGCAGGCCGATGATGACCCCAAGCCCCTGGCGCACGATGTCTTGGTCGTCAACGATCAGAACGCGAACTCGATCCAACTGGCGGGCCTCGATTCCGTGACAGACCCCCGCCCTCTCGAGGGCAAGAAGGCTCCCTCTAGGCCGCTAGAGGGAGCACCAGCGCACGCTGGCAGATCAGGCCGATGTGGGTACCCTGCCCCGGCGCGCTGCGGATTTCGAGCCGGGCGCCTATGCCGGCGGCCCGTTCCTGCATGCCGGTCAGGCCCAGCCGGTCCGGCGACACGGACCCCGGATCGAACCCAAAGCCATTGTCATCGACATCCAGCTGGATGGTGCCGTCCACGTGCGCCCGTAGCGACACGGCGATCTTAGATGCGCCAGAGTGCTGTTCCGCGTTGGCCAATGCCGCCACGGCGACCCGGTAGACGGCCTGCTCGGATAGCGGGTCCAGAGAGGACAGGTCGCGTCCCCCTTCGCCGATTGCACAGTCGATGTGCATCCCGGTCCGCTCAGCCTGCTGGAGACAGAACTGGCGCAGCGCCTCCGAGAGCCCGAGTTCTTCCAAAGGGCTGGCTCTGAGCGCCAGAATCGACCGACGCACTTCCTGGATGCCGCTGCGAGTGGCTGCCTGCAGGACCTTGAGCTGATCACGCGCAGCCGGGACGTCTCTGGACAAGAGCATGCTGAGCGCCTGCAGCTGTACGCTCATCCCGGTCAGGGTATGCGCCAGAGTATCGTGCAGCTCAAACGCCAGGCGGTTGCGCTCTCGGCTCTCGGCCAGCTGCTCCACCGTGGCGGCCCGCTGGCTGAGCCGGCGCATGGCGCCCTCCAGTTGCTCTCGCTGGCGCTGCTCCTCCTCCAAGAGCAGGGTGACCACGTACCCCAAGATGCCTATCAACCCGACGCGCAGCGCCGCCGATACCAGATACGCACGAAGCGCTTCGGGGCTGCCGGAGAAGAGCGCGAAACCGGTGACAGTAGGCGCTCCCCCCAGCACCCACATGGTCCTGCTCAGGCCCTTGCGCCCATACTGCCACGTCATCAGGAGTACGGCGATCCACACTTCGGGCGGATCGAAGCGCGATAAAGCCGAAATCTGCCCGGCTAACGGGGCCGCGCCGCTTGAGATCATGAAGAGGGGCGCTTCGAGGAGCGGGACGACGAGCAGCCAGCCGATCGCCAGCGGCAGGAAGACGCGGCCCAGCCGACGCCGTAGTCGGGGCACACAGACCAACGCGGCCAGGATCGCGCTTTCACAGAGCCCCACCTCCATGGGCCAGCGTAGGCCGCCGGAAGGCGCCATGAGGACCAGGCCGAGAACGGACATGGCACAGCGCAGCAGGGAAGAGAACCGCAAGATGCGTAGCATCCCGGGCGCGTACGAGGGACCCGGTGGGACCCCACGAGCCGGGCTTTCCCTCCACGAGCGACAGCTGTGGCCGCCACCGTCTGCCTCGTCCACAACCCTCCTCTGCTCCAACCGACGCCCGCCGACGAGCTGCGCATATCCCGGCGAAGGACCGCTCAACGCAGCCGACATCAGCGGACGTTGATTGCTCTTGTCCCTGCCCATTATAGCTCAGACCTGACCAATACCGGTCCGGTCGTCCTGGTCAGATGCTGATCACTCCCAATGGCGGCCGGACCGCGAGCGCCACGCCAAGCCCGATCAACGGGCGAGGCACCTGGCTTCCCGAGGAGTGCGGGGCCTTCAGACGAAGCTGGGCCACGCGGCTTGGGTCAGCCCCCGGTGGTCCCTGAACGGGCAGCCGGCGTGGACCCTGCTGGAAGCGCGGCCGGGCCGGTTGCAAGCGTCGCCAGCGAGGCCGCAACCCAGCCAGAGACGTGGGTGGTCTGCACGAGCAGCCAGTCACGGCCCGGATTGATGCCAACCACGGCGACCTGTTCGCCCTTGCCCAACCCGGCGACGATCGGGTAAGCCGTGCCCGGGCCAGCACGTACGTTGGCCGGGGTAATGATGGTTGCGGTGCCGATCGGGCTGGCCGACGGCGCGATGGCCTTCCTGGCGGCCGCACCCGCGGACGCACCCTGGGTGCCAGGGGTGGCCGGCTGGCATGCCGGCGCCGGCGTGGCAGCCGGCAGTGGCGCCGGGGGCTGCTTCGGTGTCACCCTGGGGAAGGGAGTTGGCGTTGCTGCTAGAGTCGCGGGCGACGTCCGTGGGCCAGGCCGGCCCATCAAGGGCAACCAGCGTCGAGGCGTGCTGTCCGGAAGTTGCCGAGCAGGTAGCCAGGACGGCCAGCAGGAAGCCCATCAGCACCCCCAGGCTAAGAGCCTTGAAGCGGCGAAATCGCCGCCGCGATGCTTTCATGGTCGTTTCCCCCTAGGCATGGGCGCCCCCGGCAGCCCCTGCTGTGCCGGCTGCGCCGGCAGCCCCTCCCGGATTGCTCCCGGCAGCGGCCACTGGCGCCGGTAGCGCCGACTGCTCCTCGGCTCCGCCAGCAGAAAGCCAGCGCGCGAAACGCACGACCCCGCCGCCGAAGCCATCGAGCCCATTGTAGACGACGGGTATCAACACGAGCGACAGCAACGTCGAGGTGACGTTCCCGCCGATCACAACGGCGGCGATGGGCGCGCGGCTTTCCGAGCCTGCCATCTTCCCCAGCAGTACCGGCAGCATGGCACACACGATAGCCGCGGTGGTCATCAGGATGGGGCGTAGCCGGCGGCGTCCCGCTTCGATGAGCGCCTGCTTTCGGCCTTCCCCTCGCGCTCGCCGTTGGTTGGTGAAGTCCACAATCAAGATGGCGTTCTTCGTGACGACGCCCACCAGCAGGATCAGGCCCAGGAATGAGTAGATGCTCAGCGTCATGTGCGCCAAAGCCAGGCCGCCGAACGCGCCCACGATGGATACCGGCAGCGCGAACATGATGGCCAGGGGATGAAGGAAGTTCTGGTAGAGGGCTACCATCAGCATGTACATCAGCACGATCGACAGGGCGATGGCCTGGGCAAGCTGGCTGAACGAATCTGACTGCTGCTGAGCCATCTGGCCGGTCGAGTAGCTGTATCCCGGCGGGAACTTGATCTTGCTCCGAATGCCAGCCAGGATAGCGCTGTTCGCCTCGCCCGTCGTGCCCGCTGACAGGTTTGCCGTCATCTTCAGGTAGCGCTGGCGACCCGTGCGCTGAATCGTCGCCAGGGATGCGCCGGTTTCCGCCCGCGTGACCTGACGCAGCGTGACCACCTTGCCGTCCGCGTAGCTTATGGGTATGGCGAGGATATTATCCATGTTGGACCGGGCCGCCGGCTCGAGGCGCACGACGATCGGTATCTCGGTCTGCCCTGGCGGCTGGAGGTCGCCAACCTGCTGGCCGGAGATGGCCATGTACAGCGTGCTGGCGACGTTCGAGGACGTCAGACCCAGTCCGGTCGCCCGGCCCGTATCGACCACCAGGCTGGTCTCGGAGCCCCGGGCCGCCCCGGTGTTGTCCACGTCGACGACGCCCGGGGTCGAACGACATGAGCGCAGCCACCTGGTTCGCCAGGGAAACAAGGACTCCTGCGTCGTCGCCTTGGACGTCGATCTCGAGGCCGGCCATTGCGCCGCCACCGCCCATGCTCGAAGTCAGGCTGACGGTTGCCAGTGCCTCCGGGATGCGCTTCAGCTCTTGCCGCAGCGGCGCGATGATCTGCGTCGTGCTGCGGGCCCGCTGCCCCTTGTCGACCAGACGGATGGTGATCGAGGCCTGGTTCAGGCCGGAGGACCCCATCATGGATGAGGTCGATCCGACATCTGTCAGGATATACACCGCCTCGGGCACATCGCGGCGGATGATCGTCTCCGCCTGGCGCGCTGCCTGATCGGTAGCCGCCAGGCTGGTCCCGGCCGGCATGGTAATGCTGACCGAAATCTGGCCGTCGTCTTCCTGCGGCGCGAACTCAGTGCCCACGGCGCCCGACGTCACCAGGCTGATGCCCCAGGCCATCGCGACCGCGGCGATCAGCAGCACGAGGCCCTCGGTCAGGATGTTGCGGAGGGCGAAGTGAATGACGGCTCCATAGGCCCTTTCCAGCGCTGCGAAGCCCGCATTCCAGCCCCGGGTGAAGAGCTGCCACAGGAAACTGGCCGGGAAGAACAGCACGCCGAGGGCCCGGCGCACGCCTCGTGCCCGCTGCTTGATCTCGCTTTCGTTGCGCAGCCAGACCGAGGCCAGCATGGGCGTCAGGGTAAACGACACCACCAGCGACCACATGGTCGCCACGGCGATCGTGATGCCGTAGGAGCGAAAAAGCTGGCCGATCATGCCGGTGGTAAAGGCCACGGGAACGTAGGTCACAACGTCCACGAGGGTTATGGTGATGGCAGCCAGCCCGATCTCGGACCGCCCGTTGAGGGCGGCGAGCTTCGGCAGGTCGCCCTGTTTGAGGTGGCGCTCGATGTTCTCGATCACGACGATCGAGTCGTCAACCAGGATGCCGATGACCAGGGTAAGCGCCAGCAAGGTCAGCGTGTTGAGGCTGAAGCCGACGCCCCACATCACGAGGAACGTTGCGATGAGCGACGTGGGGATGGCGAGCACCACGATGAGGGTGCTGCGGAAGGTGTGCAGGAAGACCAGCATCACCAGGCCGGTGACAAGTATGGCCAGGATGAGGTCTTCCTGCACGCCGTTGACAGATTCCTGCGTGTATGAGGAATCGTCGGTCACGATCGTGAAGCCGGCGCCCGCCGGAAGGCTCGTTTTTAGTTCGGCCAAGACCGACTTGACGTCGTTGGCGACCTGGATCTCATTGCTCCCGCTGGTCTTGGCGATGCTGATGTTCACCGTCTCCTGCCCATTCAGGCGCAGGAGACGCGTCGCGTCTTCATAGCCCATCTGAACGGATGCGACGTCGCGCAGCCGAACGGTCCGCGACTCGTCAGCCTCCTGCGAGATTACCAGGTTCTCGACCTGGCTCAAGTTGGTTAAACTGGCCGGCGGAGCGCAAACTGCTGCGCTTCCGCCCTTCGGTTAGGGAGCCGAGGGGATAGCTTAGGTTGTTGACAGACAGGCTATTCTGGATTGTGGACAGCGGCAGGCCGTAGGCGGCGAGGCGCTTGGCGTCTACGTTGACCTGGACCTGCTCCGTGCGGCCGCCGGCGATGTCCACAGACGCCACGCCGGTCACGCTCTCCAGGCGTGGCTTCAGCGTGTCTTTGGCGTATTGAGCCAGCGTGTCCTTTCCTTGCGGGCCCGTCAGCACGACTTGCAGGATCGCCGTGGCGCTCATGTCGGCCTTCGTGATCGACGGTTCTCCTGCGCCAGTGGGCAACTGCGACTTCACTGCCGACACCATGCGCTCGATGTCGATCGCGGCCTGATCCCCGTTGGTGCCGGTCTTGAAGGAACAGGTCACGATGCCAACGCCTTCGTTGATCTGAGACGTGATCTTGTCGAGGCCGGCCGCACCGGCCACGGCGTCCTCGATGGGTTTCACGATCAGCTCTTCCACGTCGCTGGGCGATGCACCCGGAAACTGCGTGGTGATGGTCACGTAAGCGATGTCCATATTGGGCGTGCGCTCGACCTGAAGATTGGTGTAGGCACGCAGCCCCAAGATCACGATGGCCAGGATGATCATCAATATTGTCAGCGGCCTCGAGATGGCCAGTTTAGTCAGTCCCATGATTCATGCCCTCAATCGCTCGCCGCAGCCGCAGACACGATGCTCACCTGCACCTTATCTGCCAGGTCCGTCTGGCCCGCGGTGACGACCTGTTCACCCTGCGCGAGCCCGGAGAGTACTTGCACCTGGTCATCGCCGGTCAGCCCGACGGAGACCGTCCGGCGCTCGGCCGTGCCATCTTTGACCACGTACACCGCTTTGTGATCGCCCTCGTCCACCAGCGCCGACTGGGGGCAAAGCAGGACATTCTTTTTCTCCTGGGCCAGGATCGAGACGGCGGCATACATCCCGGAGCGCAGCAGGTTCTTGTCGTCCTGTGGTGTCACGCGCACGGTAAAGGTGTGCGACTGGGAATCGGCGCTTGGCGCCACGGTCGTCACCAGGGCGGGGAAATCCTTGTTTGGGTAAGTGGCCACGCGCAGCGCAGCCGCCTGGCCGTTCTGAATGAGCCCAATGCGGCTTTCCTCCACGTCGAAGAGCACTTCTTCGTCATTCGAGATGAGCTGTACGAGCCCGGACTGCTGGGTCGCCAGGCTGCCCTTCACAGCCGTCACGTCGGCCACCGTCCCATCGAACGGGGCCCGCACGACCGTGTTGTCCAGGTTCAACTGCGCCTGGTCAACTGCGGCCTGGGCGTCTTCCACGGACACGCGGGCCAGGGCGAAATCGCTCTCTTCATAGGGCTTTTTCAGCAGGGCCAGCTTGTATTCGGCCTGTGCCAGGGCGCTGCGTAGCGGTGCCAGGGTCGCCTCCGTTGGGTTCACATCGAGCTTGTACGACGCCACGGCGCTCTGGTAATTGATGGTGGCCTGCTGCAAGGCCGCGGACTGCGGCAACATGCTCACGTTGGCGCTCGACGCAACCTGGTCATAGTTGGCCTGCGCCTGCTTGAGCGCAACCTCGGCATTTTCCATGTTGGCGGCGGAGACCGTCCGCTTTTCGGCCGAGACATCGGTCGCCGAATCCAGAGCTGCCTGGGCAGACGTGACCTCCGCTTCGTCCGCGATCAGTTCCTCGGCTCGCGGCGGCTGGCTCATCTGGTCCAGCTTGATCTTCGCCGTCTCGAGCCCCGCCTGGGCCTGCTTGAGCTGCACCGTGAGCGCGTCCTTCTCGAGCACGACCAGCGTATCGCCCGCCTTCACGGCCTCTCCGATCTTCACGGGCACCGACTCCACGCGTCCGCTCTCCAAAGCCGTCAGTGTTACCGACTGCTTGGGCTGCAGGTTGCCTGAATAGGAAAGCACCTGCGAGATGTTGCCCGTGCCCACGGTCGCAACCTCGACCGACACGGCACGTGGCCCAGTCTGTCCGGCAGAGCTCTGCACGCTCGGCCCCCCCGTACATGCAGAGAGGGTCAGAATGACAGCAAGCAAGAGAAGAAGGCACAGCGGCCGGCCTCGCTTCATGAAACGTATCCTCCCCACTTTGGACGTAGACCCATCGTCGTAGGCAACGAGCCGACATCTGAGATCGTGTACGCACACACCAACCGACAGAATATCCGTCAGGAGGAAGTTGTGTCCAGTGCCTGTGGTCACGAACCCGAATTACCGGCGTCACTTGGGCAGGAGATCCTCACCATGCCCGATCCATTCCGGGTGATGGCCATGCTGACGGCGATCGCAACCGAGGGCACATATGCCCTGCCTTAAGCACGGGTCGAGCGCTTCATGCTCAAGGTGCTGGGCAGATACCGATCAACATTCGGGCAGGGTATCCGATCAACAAGTGGGTGCACTTGCTCGGCTTCATCTTGGGTGTGATCGGGAGAGTTTCCGCTTGCGGTGTTGACGAGGGCACCGCCTTGGGCTATATTGTGCATGAGGGAGTCGTCACGAGATCATTGCCACATCCGCCCTTCTTGGCCAGGCGCGGGAAGTGCGAGGCTCGTCGCGGCGCCCTGAGTAAGGGGTGAGGCTGTCACTCTTGAATCAGGATACGAGGAAACGAAGCGGCTTTGCGTATAGGGAGGCGAAGGCCGCGGGCTCAACAACATCCACTCTGCGTTCCCCGTTTTCACATTTGGAGCCGTAGGACTGGGGCTCGCCGGGCTTGACGGCCGCCTTGTTCTGCGCCATGCCTGCCTCTTCCCTAAAAAGGATGTACCCTATGAAAGTTGGCGTGTCAGCCATCCTGCTTGTTCTGATTTCGTCGCTGCTCATTGCATGCGGTTCCCCCGCAACGCCCACGCAACAGCAGATTTCGCAAGCCGTGGAGCAGTCCGTGCGTGCCACGGTCGAGGCGCAGGCCGCGGTCACTCCGGCGCCCACGCAACAGGGGGCCTCCCGAGCAATACGGCAGTCCGTGCGTGCGACGGTCGAAGCTCAGGCCGCGGTTACACTGGTGCTGGCGCGGCAGCAGATTTCCCAATCTATAGAGCAGTCTGTGCGTGCGACGGTCGAGGCTTGGCCCACGGTTACGCCGCCACCAACTGCAGCGGCCACCCAGCAGCAAGTCCCCTCGGCAATGGGCCAGTTTTCTTCTGTCATAGCCACAGCATGGGTTTCGCCCACCTTGACGCCAACTCTGGCCGGCCAGCAGGTCCCTACGTCAACGGCCCAGTCTATTGTCTCGCAAGTAGTCACAGCCACCGTTGTGCCGTCGGCCACATCTACGTCGCAAGCCAATGGCCCAGCCGCCGTTGTCCAATCCACTGTCCTGAACGTGAGGGCAGGTCCGGGGGCCGGCTACCCCATTCTGGAATCGGCGAACCCGGGAGATTCCCTGCCCGTCACGGGGCGCAACCAGGATGGCTCCTGGGTGCAGGTCAACCCGAATGGAGGTCAGTCGGGCTGGGTCAGCGCAGACTCGGTGCAGCTGAATGTTCCGGTTGAGGGATTGGCCATGATCACAGCGACGCTTGCATCTCCGTCTGCTGTGGGCGATACGCCGGTTCCGGCAGCCGGAGCCCGTGATCTGGATGTCACTTTCATCAACCCGCATTATAACTGCCAACAGGAGCCGTGGACATACACCGGAAACGATGGCCAACCCTACGACATCTGGGGCTATAGAAGCTTCCAGGTGGACATGTACATCAAGAACAACGGCACCCAACCAATCGTGCCGCCCTGGCAGCCCACCCTGTGGCTTATCGCGAACTCTAACGGTTCTCCTGACAGCATAAGCGACCTCATGTGGCCGGGTACTTATGCACAACCGGTGATCCCGCCTGGGCAGGTAGCGGGTTGGACGTTTAGCGCGTTCCCTGTGGATGAGAATCAGTGGGTGCGAGCCGTGGAATACGTGTGGAACGGCCAGACCTATCGCCAGGATTTTGATCTTGGACCGCTGCTCAACGACGACAACTACCAGTATTGCGGCGTCGCGATGAACCACAATGTCCGCCCGACGCCGACGCCCGGACCGGCGGCCCTTGCCGCGGCGCCTGTAACAACTTCTGCCATGGCCCCGACACCCGGACCGACGTGGACCCTGCTGGCCGACTCCACGGCAGACTGGCCTGGCCCATTCATACCGCGTAGATGGTACTATATGTGGTCAACGGGGCCGAATGATTTCAAGTGGCAGGGTATCGAGAGCCTGGGAAACGACGAATGTTACGACAGCCCAAAGGCGCCGGCCCATCAGATCTGCCAGTACAGTATCAAGACGGCGCCAGGCGGCGACGTAGCTGTACAGTGGAAGGCTCCCGAAAACGGCACCTACCGCTTCGAATGGGATTCGCCTTCGCTCCAGTTCTATAGGGGCCAGGCTTTGGTCGCAAGCCAGGGTCCGGGCACCGAACTGGCGTACTCGGCCGTGTTGTCAACGGGCATGGAACAGTTCTTCTGGGTACCGGGTGCGGACACCAACTATCACATTGAGGTCTATGGGCTCAAGCCATGAGATGTGGCTTTCGGCGCAACCGTGTCCCACGAGGGGAGCGCGGCCGTCGCGGGTTCGGGCATGGCAAGAAGGGGATAGGCATGGGGATCGAGCGCCTGTCCTTCTTCATGACGCTTGTGCTCGAGTAGCTCGGGTAGCCTGTGGCCGGCCGGTCGAACACCGGTCGAACGCCCTATTGACAAAGTTCAACGTTGATGATATGTTGTCTTTTGTCGCTAATCAACAAAATCCATCAATTCCCAGGAGCCACGCCCATCGACACAGAGGTGGCCGGGCTCGAACGAGCCCTGAATAGCTTCGATTGTGCGGCCCGCACGGAGGCCCTGGCGCGGCTCGTGGACCTGGCGGACCGGGGCAGCATCGCATGCGATCCGCCGGGCGACGTGGCCAACATGCACTGCCACACCTTCTTCTCGTACAACGCGTATGGCTACTCGCCGGCCGCGCTGGCGTGGCTGGCCCGCCGGCGCGGCTGGGCCGCGGCCGGCATCGTCAACTTCGACGTGCTGGACGGCGTGGACGAGTTCCTGGCCGCCTGCGACCTGGCAGGCGTGCGAGGCAACGCGGGCGATCGAGACCGCGTCTTCGTCCCGGAATATGCCTCGCGGGTGATCAACTCCCTGGGCGAGCCGGGCATTGCCTATCACATGGGCATCGGCTTCCCCTCGGGAGGGGTCCCCGGCGAGGCCGCCCCCATCGCCGCGGCGCTGCGCGAGCCGCGGCCCGCCGCAATCGCGAGATGGTCGGGCGCATCAACACCCACCTGCGCCCTGTCGCCATCGACTACGACCGCGACGTGCTGCCGCTCACCCCGGCGGGCAACGCCACCGAGCGCCACATCCTGCTGGCGTACCTCCGGGCCGCCGAGAAGGCGCTGGGCCGGGGCTCCGTCGCCTTCTGGGCCGAGAAGCTCGGCGTGCCTGCAGCCCAGATCGCCGCGGCGTGCGGGGACTACGCCGGCTTCTCCAACCTGGTGCGCGCCAGGTTGATGAAACAGGGCGGCGCCGGCTACGTGCCGCCCGGCCCCGAGTCTTACCCGACGCTCGCCGAATTCCACCGCCTGATCCTCGCCTGTGGCGCCCTGCCGTGCGGGGCATGGCTGGATGGGACGACGGAGGGCGAGCGCAGCATCCACGAGCTGTTGGGCCTGCTGGTGGGGCAGGGGGTCAGGGCGCTCAACCTGATCCCCGATCGCAACTGGAACGTCGCCGATCCTGAGGCGCGGGCCATCAAGCTGGGCAAGCTGCACGAGATCGTCCGGCTCGCCGGCCGGCTTGCCCTGCCGCTCAACGTCGGCACGGAGATGAACAGCCCGGGCAACCGGCTGGTCGACGATTTCGACGCGCCCGAGATGGCGCCTTTCCGGGTGCCGTTCCTGGACGGCGCCTATTTCATCTGCGGGCACACCGCGATGCAGCGGGGCCGGCTGCAAGGGGCAGGCAGCGCATGGGCCCTGGCGCACTTCCCGGAGCGGCGTGCAGCGTGCGATTTCTACACGGCCCTCGGGCGCCGGCTCCCGCCGGGCGCGGCCGGCCGCGACAGGCTGCGCGCGCTCGATGCCCGGTCGTGGCCGGCCGAACTCCTGGCATGCCTCTGAGGGGTACCAAGCCGGCGATGGAGAATGCACTCATGATGTCCGTGTTGGAACAGTTGGTTGCTATGTCGAACCACCTCGGCGACCCAGCCATGGATTGCGCCATCCTGGGCGAGGGCAATACCTCGGCGCGCGCCGACGCATCATCGTTCTGGGTAAAGTCCAGCGGCACCGAGCTGCGCACTATCGACCGACGCAGCTTCGTGCGCATGTCATTCGAAAGCGTGCTGGCCATGCTGGCGCGGCCGGCCCTCTCGGATCAGCAGGTCAAGCAGGGGCTGGACGAGGCAAAGCTCGACCCCTCCTCGGGATCGAGGCCGGCCCCCGCCGACGGGCTCAGCCCATCCATCGAGACCATGCTGCACGCGATCTGCCTGAGCCTGGACGGGGTGAACTTCGTCGGGCACATCCATCCTACCGCCGTCAACGCGCTGACCTGCTCGTTGGACTTCGAGGCAGCCGTGAGCGGCCGGCTCTTCCCCGACGAGATCATCGTGCTGGGGCTCGCGCCGGTGGTGATCCCCTACACCGATCCCGGCCTCCCACTGGCGAAGGCCGTGCGCAGCCTCATCCACGAGCATGTGGACCGCTACCGCGAGGTCCCCAAAGTTGTCCTGATGCAAAATCACGGCCTGATCGCCCTGGGGACCACGCCGCGCGAGGTAGAGAATATCACGACCATGGCAGTGAAGTGGGCGCGCATCCTTGCCGGCACCTACGCGTTCGGCGGGCCGCACTTCCTCACGCCGGCCCATGTCGACCGCATCCACACCCGCCCCGACGAAGAGGTCCGCCGCCAGCGCATCGGCATGCGGCACGATGGAGGCCAGGATGGCTGACAAGCTGGAGGCCTATCGCCGGGGCGCGGGGCCGCTAGGCACCGTGAACCGATTGTGGCCGCTCTATGGGGCGGGCCTGGAAAACCTCGGGGTTGGCGGGCGGCCGATCGAGTCCTCGCTGCCGGCCTGCGGACCCGATCAGCTGCTGGTGCGCCACGACGCCTGTGGCCTGTGCTTCTCCGACATCAAGGTGATCCAGCAGGGCCAGCGGCATCCTCGCATCTTTCGGGACATCGGGAAGGAACCTGTGGTGCTGGGTCACGAGGTGTCGCTGACGGTGGTGGGCGCCGGCGAAGACCTGCGCGGGCAATACAGGATCGGCGATCGCTTCATCGTCCAGGCGGATATCTACGTAAAGGGCGTGAACTACGCCTACGGCTACATGCTGCAGGGCGGGCTATCCCAGTACGGCGTGATCGACCAGCGCGTCCTGAACGGGGACGGCGGCAACTACCTGATCCCGGTGCAGCCGGCGACCGGCTACGCCGAGAGCGCGCTGACGGAGCCCTGGGCGTGCGTGACGGCGGCCTATGGCCTCCAGTACCGCACGGGGCTCAAGCCGGGCGGCACGGCCTGGATGATCGGCTCGGCTGCCGCCCAGGCCAACCCCTACACGATCGGCGCCGGCTTCGACGCGGCGTCGCACCCTGCCCGGCTGCTGCTCACCGCCGTGCCTCCTGACTTCGAGCGCTGGCTGAGGCAGCGCGCCGCCGCCCACGGCGTGGAGGTCTCGGCGGTCGAGGAGATCGACGCCGTGCCGGGGCCGGTGGATGACCTGGTCTTGTTGGCGCCCGAGCCGGAGACGATCGAGGGCGCCAGCCCGCACCTGGCCAACGGCGGCGTCTGCGCCATCATTGCCGGCGCGCCTTTGCCGCGCAAGGTCAGCGTCAACGTGGGGCGCGTGCACTACAATGACTGGGTCTATGCCGGCTCGAGCGGCCCGGATATCGCACGCGCCTACAGCGACGTCCCGGTCCGGGCATCGCTCAAGCCGGGCGGCCGCGCCTGGTTCGTGGGCGCCGGCGGGCCGATGGGGCACATGCACGTCCAGCGGGCCATCCAACTCGCCGGGCCTCCCGCGACCATCGTCTGCAGCGACGTGAGCGATCGGCGCCTGGACGACCTGTGCCAGGCGTTCGGGGCCGAGGCGTCGGGGCGCGGCATCGAATTCGTGTGCCTGAACCCGACGGCCCGCGAAGCCTACGAGGCCGGCATGGCCCGCTTCGAGGATGAGGGCTTCGACGACATCGTGGTGCTCGCGCCCATCGCGGCCGTCATCGCGGACGCGGCGACCTGGCTGGGCCGGTGTGGCGTGCTGAACATCTTTGCCGGGGTCGGCCGCGGCACGATGGCCCCCCTCGACCTCACCGACGCCTACGTGAAGCAAGCGCGGGTCATCGGCCACTCGGCTTCGACCATCGACGATCTGCGCTTCATGCTGGCGCAAGCCGAATCCGGCGCGCTCGACGCCCAATCGCTCGGTTGCCGCGGTCGGCTCGCTCGACGCCGCGCGCGACGGTCTGCAGGCGCTCATGGACGCCAGCTTTCCCGGCAAGGTGGTCATCTTCCCAGGGATCAAGCCGATGGCCCTCACCGCGCTGGCCGACCTGAGGGGCCCGCTGCCAGGCGTCTATGCCAGGCTGAAGGACGGCCGGGAGTGGACCGTGGAAGCCGAGGACGAATTCTTGCGCCTCATGCTGCCCTGAAGCATCGGCCGGAGGCTCGAACGGATGCCAAGAATACTCGAAGATCGCATCGCGCTGGTCACGGGCGGCGCCCAGGGGCTGGGGCAGGCCATCTGCCAAAGGCTGGCGCAGGAGGGCTGCGACGTGGTCGTCGCCGATATCAATGAGGCCAGCGTGGGGGCCACCGCGGAGCAGATTTCCGTGGCCACGGGCTGCCAGGCCATCGCGGTGCGGGCCGACGTCACCGACGAGGCTCAGGTCGGCGCCCTCGTGGATCGCGCGCTGGCGGCTTTCGGCCGGCTGGATATCGCCGTTTCCAACGCCGGCATCCTGATCGCCGAGGATGTGGTCAATTTCCCCGCCGAGAAATGGCGGGCCGTCATCGACGTCAACCTGTTCGGCTACTTCCTGGTGGCAAAACACGCGGCGCGGGCCATGCAGGCGCAGCGCAGAGGCGTGATCATCCAGATCAACTCCAAGTCCGGGAAGAAGGGCAGCTACAAGAACTCGGCCTACGCGGCCAGCAAGTTTGGGGGCATCGGCCTCACGCAGAGCCTGGCCCTCGAGCTTGCCGAGTTCGGCGTGCGTGTCAACGCCGTTTGCCCGGGGAACTTGCTCGATTCGCCTTTGTGGACGACCTCGTTGTTCAAACAATATGCTCGCAACCAGGGGATCACCGAAGAGGAGGTGCGCCAGAAGTCCGCCCAAATCGTCAAAAGCCAGCGCGGCAAGGAGGGCGGCTATAGGCTGGCCCGTCCGCCGGCCAAAATCACCTTCGGCGATGTCTTGCGCTGCATCCACGGCGAAATCTTCGACTCGCCCGCCTTCGGCAATCCGCCCCCCCCGCCGGAGTTGCGCCAGGCCTGGCAGCAACTGCGCCGCGCTGTCAATCAAACCGCCGATTCCATCACTTTTCAGCAAATGATCGAGGCCAGTCTCGACGGGGGAAAATGTCATATATGAGGATTTGACGTTTTTTCAGCATCAGCACCGCGTCATCTACGGAGAATGCACCGTGGGCAACCATGTCTATTACTCCCGCTACCTGGAAATGCTGGAAGGGGCCCGCGGTGAGTTTTTCCGGCATCTGGGCTGTCCCTTTCTCGGCCTGCAGGAGGCGGGGACGGCTTTTCCGGTCATCGGGTTGCAAATGTGCCTTCAAAGGAGCGGCGCGTTACGATGACTTGCTCGCCATTGAGCTTTGCGTCAACGAAATGGGCGGCATCCGCTTAAGCTTCGGCTTCCGCATTCTCAATGCGCGCGGCGCTCTGCTGGCCGAAGGGGAAACGCGGCACGTCTGCGCCGGCCTTGATGAAAAGCCCGGGCGCCTGCCGAAGGAATTGCTCGAAAAACTCCAGCCATTTTTGCGTTCGCCCAACGATGTCCGATAGACTCATCTCCATTCCATGTTGAATGATGGGTGCGCCGGCTCATTCTGCGGCCGGTTTGGTTTATCCTGAAACGGCCCAAATCCCCCCCGCGGCCGTTGTGGGCATTTGGGAAAACCCTTATCGGCTTTCCTGCAAAATGCTTTAGCCGGGGATGCGACTAATTTCTCGCGGCAGCGCCATTTATGGCTTATCTTATGCTAGTATTCCTATTTATGCGATCTGCCGTATTTATAGAGAGAGACGGAATATTGATTTTGGACCGGGTGGAAGGAGTCCAGCCGATGCCGCCACTGTTTCTGGAGCAGATGGAGCCGAAGACCGAGGCGCTGGAACCGTTGCGCCAGCTCAAAGCGGCGGGTTTCCTGCTCATTGCCACGACCAACCAGCCCGGCTTGTCGCATGGCTCGTTGTCCCGCCGCGAATTGGACCGGATGCATTCCGTATTGCGCCAGATGTTTTGCCTGGACGATATATTTATATGTCCGCATGACGCCAACGATTGCTGTCCGTGCCGCAAGCCCAAACCGGGGTTGCTCATCGGAAGCGGCTTTTAAATGGCATGTGAACATGGAGCGCTCATTTGTCCTCAGCAATAAATGGCAGGACGCCGAGGCCGCGCATAATGCGGGTTGCACCTCGCTGCTCATTTCCTCGCCGTGGATTGGGAAGGGACATCGCGACATCGTTCTGGCCAAATTGGCGGATGTGCCCGGGAAAATTGCCCGGCTTCAGCCCGCGTCGCGCAGGGCGGGCGATTTGGCCGGCCGCTGATCACTGCCGGTTGGCGGACTCGGGCGCGGGCGGGGGCAAGTCGTCCGCGGAAAGGCGGCGCGCGCCGCCGGCGACAAAAATCCGTCCCTCCGCATCCACGCGCAAAACAGGGCGGGTGCCGGTGTACACATGGGTTTGGCGAACGACCCACTGGCCTTCGGGATTAATCACACCATATATGAAAGACCTGGCGCCCGTCTGGCTCAGAACATGCAAATTGTTGAATAGGTCAATCTGCGCTTCCGGCACGGTGAATGAGGTCATGCGGGTCATGGGGAAGACGCGCAAAATTTTGCCCCTGCTGTCGGCCAGCCGGAAATAGAGTTTCAATTCCTTCAGATGACTGGCTTTCAACAAACTATAACTGCGGACCTCCGGCGCGGCATTGGTCGCGCCCAGCGCCGGCGGCATCCCAAATTCCAAATTGGCCAAATTGGGCAACGGCACGCCGTTGGCGACGGTGAACGAAACGGGCTTGCAGACCACTCCTGCCCCCATTGCGGAATGCGGATTCTCGCCGTGATGCAATATCGGCCCGGCTGGCGAAAGTCAAAGAATGGCGTCGGATTCAATGGCCGGGTCCCCGCTTCGCCCGAGAGCAGGGAAAACCCGCCCTGCAAGGGCATGTCCCCCAGCCTGGGGCAAACGACATTATTCTCGCCCATGATGGACACAACCAGCCAATCGTTGTCCGCGCCCAAAAAGATTTCCTGGCCGGAACGGTTGGTGATGCGGACTTTTAACTGGAGGTCTTCGCCGGGAAGGTATTGGTCCTGGGCCAGTTGCAACTGCGCCGTCACGCCGTTGAGTTGCGCCTGGAGGGGCCAGGCCGCCAGCAGAGCCAGCGCGGCCAGAAGACCAATCTTTTTCATGCGCTTGCAGTGTAGGCCGCGGGACAACTGGCTGGCAAGCGCCAAAGCGTCGCCCGCCCGTTCCAAATCCCAATCCCAATCCTTAAAAACGCGGTGAAAGCCACAGATGAACACAGATGGACACAGATCAGAAGGAGTTGCGGAAGCAAAAGGAATCACCCAACGGGTGAAATATTCTTCTGTGAAAAATCTGTGGTCATCCGTGGTCATCTGTGTCAATCTGTGGCCTCTTGAATTCCAACCGCCGAATTTAGGTTAAACAATGCAGCCCGCGCCAAACTCCCGCAACCTCGATTTCATCCAGCGCGCCATTCAACTGGCCGCGGAACACATGCGCGCCGGGGACGGCGGACCCTTCGGCGCCGTCCTGGCGCGGGAAAATGAAATCATCGCCACCGGCTGAACCAGGTCGCCTCGAGCAACGACCCGACGGCCCATGCGGAAATCATGGCCATTCGCGCGGCGGCGGCGCGCCTGGGCACGTTTGTATTGCCCGGATGCGTTCTTTACGCCAGTTGCGAGCCGTGCCCGATGTGTCTGGGCGCGGCCTGGTGGGCGCGGGTGGAGCGCATTGTCTTCGCCGCCACGCGAACGGACGCCGCCGGGGCGGGATTCGGCGACGAGAAACTCTACCGTGAATTGGCCCTGCCCCCGGCCTCCCGCCGCCTGCCCATGCAACAAATTCTACGTGACAAAGCCGTCGAGGTCTTCGAGGAATGGCGTCGCATGCCGGGAAAAGTCATGTATTGAAATTTATGAAAAACTTGGGACACCACCACCGAACAGATGGAGAATGACAATGGACAAACTTGACGAAATCTCACGCAAACGGAAGAAGGCGCATCACAAGCTCGTTTCACTGAAGTCGAAGGTTTACGAGGCATTTTCTCCAGATGGAGCAAGCCGCCTTTGCGGACGGCGCTCTCCCCAAAAAGACAAAGGAATTGATCGCCATCGGCATCTCCGTGCTGATGGACTGCGAGTCCTGCATGCAGTGGCATATTGATCAGGCGGCGCATGCGGCGCCACGGTGCGTGAGATTCTGGAAGCCATCGAAGTCGGCATTGAGATGGGCGCCGGCCGGGCAACGGTTTCAGCCCGGTTCGCTCTGGATGTCATGGAGCGGGCATTTCCCAATGCGAAGCCTTGAGCCTTTCCCTGGCTTATGCCCGGTCGGCGCGCAATTAAATCCATGCTGCGAATAGTGGCAATCTTGTTGGTCTGCTACGTTGCCTTGGTTGCGATTACCTGGTTCCGGCAACGCTCCATGCTCTTTTTCCCGACGCACGACGCGCCCGCCACCAGCCTGGCTCCGTGGTCGGACGGCTCCCGCGTGATAGGCTGTTGCCGGGAGGCGCCAAACGCCCGCGCGATTTGGTTGATGCTGCACGGGAACGGCGGCCAGGCTGAAAACAGAGATTACGTCCTGCAGCGCATGTCCGGGCAGGATTCCCTCTACGTGCTGGAGTACCCTGGATACGGCTCTCGTGAAGGCAGTCCCTCCCTGGAATCCATGAACCGGGCGGCCTCGGAGGCGTATCAACTCTTGCGCTCGCGCAATCCGAACACCCCGGTTTGTGTCCTGGGCGAGTCCATTGGCAGCGGCCCCGCCTGCGCCCTGGCCCGGGAGAAAATTGCGCCGGACAAAATCGTGCTGGTGGTGCCTTTCGATACATTGGTGAACGTGGCCGCCAAACATTTCCCCTTCCTGCCAATCCGGCTCCTGCTCCGGGACGCTTGGGATAACGTGGAATCACTGAGACACTATGCCGGACCCGTTGAGATTTTCGGAGCCAGGGACGACACGATCATCCCGATCAGACATGCCAGAGCCTTGGCCAGACAGATTCCCGGCTCTCAGTTCATCGAGCTTCCTTGCGGCCACAACGACTGGTCGCAAGAGGATCAGGTGAAGATCAAACGATGAACGCGTACTTAAAGGATCCAAATTGAAGAAGAATAAGACGCAAGCAGTAAAAGCGGCGGAGGGCCGCTGCACTCCAGGACGCTGCCGCGTTGTTGACGATTTTCGAAAGGCGCGAAGCGTCTTGGAGTGCGCCAGCCCTCTGGCGCTTTGGGATGGATTGCGAGTCCACAACGACAAAAAGCTGGTCTGAAAATCGGGATAAAGATTGAGACGGATGAAAACTATTAGCGCCGTTCATGGTTTGGCTTGCGTTCCCGGCGGCGGACGCACATTTTGGCCTTCGGCGACAATAATTATGAAATTACTCTTCACACTCGGGCTTGCCGCTCTCGCTTACGCTGGATGCACGATGCAGTCGCAGGCACAATCAACCGCAACCTCTCCACGCCAGTCCATTCCTCTGACGACTTGGGAGTTTGTCGAAGACAGTGAAACCAATGCGACAACGATCCAACCACCGGCGACGGCGGAGTGGAGGCAAGTCGCCGTTCCGCATGTCTTTCGCCAATCCGGCTTGCCCGACAACTCCGCCGGTTGGTATCGCCAGTCCATAACGCTGACCGAGTCCGACCTGAACCAGCGCGTGTATCTGGAGCTGGAAGGGGCCGCCTCGGTGAAGGACGTCTTCGTCAATGGCCGGTTCATCGGCCGGCACAAGGGCGCGTTTTCGGCATCCGCCTTTGACCTGACCGACGCGCTGAAGACCGGCCAGGCCAACACCCTGGCCGTGCGCGTGAGCAACCGCGACAACGAGGCGCGGAACTGCTTCTCGCGCTCCACGCTTTACTACGTCAATGGCGGCATGTTCCGCAAGGCCTGGCTGGTGAAAACCGGCGCGGTGCATATTTTCCCGGACATGGGTTCGAGCGGCGTTTATTTGACTCCCGGCAACATCACCGGCACAGCGCCGATCTCAACGCGCTGACGGTGGTGCGGAATCCCCTCGCCGTCGCCCGTTGAGGTGGTGGTCCGCCATTTTGTCACCGGCCCCGGTAACACGGCTTGCGCGCAGTTCGAGACGAAACAAACCATTGCCGCCGGGGAAACGGCACAGGATCAAGGCCGGCGGGAAAAATCGCCCATCCCAAACTCTGGGACATTGGGCGGCCCAATCTTTACACGGTCCGCACTGAAATCAGCGTCGGCGGACAGGTCAGCGACGCGGTGACGGAGCGCGTGGGACTGCGCACCATCGCGTTCCAGGACAAGCACTTTTTCCTGAACGGGCGCGAGACGCAGTTTCGCGGCGTCAACAAGCACGCGCAAAACGAATACGCCTGGAACGCGGTGAGCGATGACGATCTGCGCCGCGAATGGCAGGGCATGGCCGATCTGGGCGCGAATCTGGTGCGGCTGCCGCATTATCCGCACAGCCGCCTGGAATACGACCTCGCGGACGAGCGCGGCATTCCGGTCTGGGCCGAGAACGGCTTCGCGGGGCAGATTTGGACAGGCCAGGGCGACCAGGAAAAAACCGTCACGCCCGACGGCGAGCGCCTGACGCGCGAGATGGTGCGGCAAAACTGGAACCATCCCAGCATCCTTTTTTGGAGCGCCGGCAACGAGACCATTGTGGATGTCGTCAGCCACTACGCCGGCGTGATCCGGCAGGAAGAGGACCCCGCGCGCCTGGTGACTTACGCGGCCAATGACAAGGAACCCCGGAACTGCGATTTTGTGGCGCACAACACCTACGACGGCTGGTACACCAGCGGCCCCTACACCGATTTCGCCAAACTTCCCGACAATGCCATCGTTTCCGAAACCGGATCGGGCGATTGGATCACCCACCACGTTCCTTACGGCACCATCAAGTGGACGGTTGATAAATATCGAGCCGGAGGAGTACTCGGAGATGTTCGCCGAGTACCGGCTCCAGACCGTTTGCCGCGATGACGTGAAAAACCGCCCCATGTTTCTATGGTGGAACTTCCGCGAGTTCTACAACTTGAAGTTCAAAAACAATCGCAACACCAAGGGGCTGCTGACGCTGGCGGGCATGCCGAAGGACACTTTCTTTTTATTTCAGTCATTCCTCAATCCCGCCAGGCCGGTGGTGCATCTTTGCGGGCGGCGCCACTTTCTGCGCGCCTTCGCGGCGGACAATGGCATAAAGGCCTGCTCCAACGCCAAAGAATTGCAGTTGACACTGAACGGGGCGCCCCGGGGGAAAATCAGCAATGGCAGTTACCGCATACCGGATTCCGCAATGAAAATGAAGAACGGAACCGTCCGGCCCGTGCCCGGCATCCCGGTGGCGAACGTCTTCTTCTGGAAAACGCCGCTCAAGCCGGGGCGCAACGTTGTGGAAGTGAACGACGGCCGGGGGCACGGCGACCGCATGATTATTTATCAAACACCGGCCAATGCCCCGGACCCCGCCGCGCTGGTGCAGGATTTGCAAAGTTCCAATCCGGGAAATTCCGCCTGCTTTATTGACCGTCCCGTCGAGTCGCAAGGGCCGGTTTATACCGACGTGGATGGTTCCTCCGACAACACATTCGACGTGCTGCCCAACGAGGTTGAAGGCGCGGATTGGATCGCCACGCGCCGCCTGAGCGACCCCAGGCTCAAAACCGATCTCGAGTTCCGCATCAACCCGTCCGCAAAAGGCGCGACGGTTTTTGTGCTCTTCTCCACCGGCGCTTATCCGACCGTTACGTTGAAGCAGCCGGACCCGGCCATTGCCAGCGCGGCGCCCGACGCGCCCCTCAAGCCCGAGGAACTGGACAAGGCCAGCCTGTTGATCCAGTTCCCAGTGGTCATGGGAGGTGTGGTTCCGGTGATCAATGTCGCCGGCATCAAAGCGGGCGAATTAAAGCTGCGCCGGATGTGCTGGCGGACATCTTCCTCGGGCAAGATCAAGAAGTGGAATGACCCACGGCTGGAGCAGAGCAACCCTGGTCTCAAGCTGCCCCAACACGGCGGTGACCGTGGTGCACCGGTCGGACGGCTCCGGTACGACCTGGGATCTTCACGAACTATGTGGCCAAGGTCAGTCCCGAATGGTCCAAGGCCGTCGGCAGCGACAAATCAGTTGCATGGCCGACCGGAGTGGGGGGCAAGGGGATCAGGGCGTGGCTTCGTACGTTCAGCGAATCAACGGCGCCATTGGCTACGTCGAATCGGCCTATGCCATCCAGAATCACATGGCCCACGCCAAGCTGAAGAACCACGACGGCAAATTCGTCGATCCCACGGATGACAGCGTGCAGGCCGCTGCCAAAGGCGCTGACTGGACGCACGCTCGCCGTTTCTACGTGGTTCTCACCGATCAGGCGGGTGCCACCTGGTGGCCCATCACCGGCGCCTCCTTCGTGCTGGTTCACCGCCAGCAGAAGGATGCTGATACCGGTCGCGCGGTCTTGCGCTTTTTCGACTGGGGCTACCGCAACGGCGGTGCGGCGGCAGAGGAGCTGGGCTACATCCCCGTGCCGGCGAGCGTGGTGGATGTCATCAGGAAAAACCTGGGAAAAGGACCTGAAGGACACCGGCA
>CAWEHT010000256.1:0-15021 GCA_963808455.1 uncultured Chloroflexia bacterium
TGTTAGAACGGCTGGATCCATAATTTGACATGTACCGGTTGGGTAGAACTTCCTGGACTGATTCAATAATTACCATGCATATAATTACTTTGTCCAGAATTATAAGACCTCCCTGCGTTGTTACCTACCCGGTTATAATTGGTACTTTGTGAACCAGGTTTAGTATAGGTAGGTGTGAACATTTGATGAACACTACTGTGATACGATACATTATTACGAGATACATATGAACTTATTGGATTTGAATAAGAAGAGCGTACAGATGTTGATGTTCCGGTTGAAGTAGCGGTACCTGGTTTGCTGGAATTGTTTCCATTAAACCTGGATGATCCATTATTAAATAAATTATTTGTTATTTCACTCCTTCGTCCGGAAGTAGAATTACCATAAAATTGACCATGTCCATGGATTGAATTGTGAAAAGGATTTTCGCCCTCGATGGAAATGGCCGTAATAGGAGGCGATGGCGGTTGCAGGCGTCCTCTTGCCCGATCGCCGATCGGCCGAGGTGACGCCGGCGGTCGTCAACGCGTCGGCGGGCGCGGTGGAGCACCTGCGCATCGCGCTGGTGGGCAACCTGGTGGCCAGTTTGGACGGATTGAAACAGGCGGGGATTTGGATCGTGGGCCTGGATCTGCAGCCGGGGTCCGTCGTGCTCGACCAGGCCGATCTGAGCGGGCCTTTGGCGCTGGTCGTGGGGAGCGAAGGCAGCGGCCTCGGCCGGCTGGTACGCCAGCACTGTGACTGGTTGTTAGCCATCCCCATGTACGGCCGGGTCGGATCGCTGAATGCTGCGGTGGCGGGGTCCGTCGCCCTCGTGGCCGCACGCCGGGCTCGCAGCGCCGGTAGCCCGCTGCGGGCGGGCACGATCTCGCCTCCAATTTGACTTTTGTCCCCACGCCCGCTATACTGGCTAACCGTCGCACCAACGCGCCATCAAGTTTCTATTGCTTGCCGCTTTGAAGGGTGAAAGTCGTTCCTCCGTTTGGAGCAGCAGGCGGCTTTATGGTATAGTGTGCCGACGTAGCTCAATCGGCAGAGCATCGACCTTGTAAGTCGAGGGTTGCCGGTTCGATTCCGGCCGTCGGCTTGCGAGGCACAGCCTTTACAACCCAATAAGACGGGCAGGTACCCAAGTGGCCAAAGGGGGCTGACTGTAAATCAGCTGGCACCGCCTTCGGAGGTTCGAATCCTTCCCTGCCCACCAAGGCAACGGGGTTGCCCACGTAGCTCAGCCGGTAGAGCACGTTCTTGGTAAGAACGGGGTCATCGGTTCAAATCCGATCGTGGGCTCCAGTTAATCGTTACAAACAAGCATTGAATTCGCTCGCCGCCGTTTCCTTATGGTCTGGCTGGCTTTGCAGCAGGTCGAGGGGAAGGCGGCGTCTTGTCGCCGCAGAAGTTAGGCGCAATCAGGAGGCTATGGTCAATGGCGAAAGCAGTATTTGAACGCACGAAGCCGCATGTCAACGTCGGCACGATTGGGCATATCGATCACGGCAAGACCACGCTGACGGCGGCCATCACCAAAGTGCTGGCGATGAAGGGTTGGTCGCAGTTCCGCGCCTTTGACTCCATCGATAATGCCCCCGAGGAGAAAGCCCGCGGCATCACCATCGCCATCGCTCACGTCGAATATCAGACAGCCAAGCGCCATTATGCCCATGTTGACTGTCCAGGGCATGCCGACTACATCAAGAACATGATCACGGGGGCGGCCCAGATGGATGGGGCCATCCTGGTGGTGGCGGCGCCGGACGGGCCGATGCCGCAGACGCGCGAGCACGTGTTGTTGGCGCGCCAGGTGGAAGTGCCGGCCATGGTGGTGTTTTTGAACAAGGTCAACATGATGGAGGACGAGGAGTTGTTGGAGCTGGTGGAGCTGGAGCTGCGCGAGCTGCTGACCGGTTTTGGTTTTCCTGGGGACGAGATCCCGATCATCCGGGGGTCGGCGCTGGCAGCGCTGGAGTCGCCGTCGAAGGACCCGGAGGCGGCGGAGTACAAGTGCATCTGGCAGCTGTTGGGGGCGGTGGACGACTACATTCCGACGCCGGTGCGGGAGATCGACAAGCCGTTTCTGATGCCGATCGAGGATGTGTTTGGCATCAAGGGGCGGGGGACGGTGGTGACGGGGCGTATCGAGCGTGGCAAGATCAAAGTGGGCGAAGAAGTGGAGATCGTGGGGCTGAAGGACACGCGCAAGACGGTGGTGACCGGGGTGGAGATGTTCCGCAAGATCTTGACGGAAGGGCTTGCGGGGGACAATGTGGGGTGTTTGCTGCGGGGGATAGAGCGGGAGGATGTGGAGCGGGGGCAGGTGTTGGCGAAGCCGGGGTCGATCACGCCGCACACGAAGTTTTTGGGGCAGGTGTACGTGTTGAAGAAGGAAGAGGGAGGGCGGCACACGCCGTTCTTCAACGGGTACCGGCCGCAGTTTTTCATTCGGACGATGGATGTGACGGGGGCGGCGGAGTTGCCGGCGGGGATGGAGATGGTGATGCCAGGGGACAACGTGAATTTGACGGTGGAACTGATTGTGCCGGTGGCGCTGGAAGTGGGGTCGCGGTTTGCGATCCGTGAAGGTGGGCACACCGTCGGCGCCGGCGCCATCACCCAGATCATCGAATAATATCGCAGTCCCGAGCGCCCCGGCAGGTGATCGGTCATTCGGAATGTAGGATTGAATCATGGCTACGCAAAAGAAAGCAAATCGTATCGTCGTGACGTTGGCTTGCACTGAGTGCAAGGAGCGCAATTACACGACTGAAAAGAATCGTAAGAACAGCCAGGGTCGCCTGGAATTGCAGAAGTATTGCCCGCGCTGCCGGGTGCATCGCCTCCACCGGGAGACGCGGTAGCGGTCGCAGCTCGGTTGCGAGTCCGGCTGCTTCGGAAGTGGATTGGCCGGCGGCGAACCGGCCGGCCATGATTCTCTGGCAGGGCGAGCTTTGGGCGGCCGGCGCAGGATGTGGCCAGCCCTGATTTGGTGGCGTTCAGCACAGGCGTGTAGCTCAATTGGTAGAGCACCGCTCTCCAAAAGCGGGGGTTGCGGGTTCGAGTCCTGCCACGCCTGCCAGATCAAGGTGTTTTTGCAGAAGACACCGTCCTCAGCACGGCCCTCTGCCCGTTCGAGAGGCGAGTCGCCAGCAGAGAACGGTGTTTTGAATCTTTGAGTTGTGCAAGGATTGCGTGCTTGGCCGGCAACCAGGTGCGGCGAGCCAAGTCCAAGTCTGGAGGGGCGGGTGGCAAAGACTACGGCGCAACAGATGGCGGCGAGCAAGACCGATGGGTTCGGGGCTCGTATCACCGGCTATTTCCGGGAGACCCGTGCCGAATTGCGGAAGGTTAGCTGGCCGACGCGTGAGGAGGCGACCAATCTGACCTTGATCGTATTGGGCGTTACGGCAGCCATGGCCATATTTTTGGGCGCGATCGATTTTGTCTTTTCCACGCTGATTCGGCTGATAGTGAGCTAGTAGCACGCTGCACACTGCTCGCGTGTATGGATGGCAAATGACTATGGATGACTGGCAGGACTCAGATTCCCAGGAAGAGCAAAACCCCCTGGCCGAAGAAGAAGAACGCCAGGCGGCTGTCTTGAATCAACCGGAAGCTGTCGAGGCGCCCGAAGAGGCTGAACCGGAAGCTGTCGAGGCGCCTGAAGAGGCTGAAGCTGCCAATGAAGGCCAGGCTACGCTTCAGTGGTATGTGGTGCATTGCTATTCGGGGTACGAGAACAAGGTCAAGAAGAACCTCGAGCACCGTTCGGCGTCCATGGCCATGCAAAATCGCATTCTCGACGTTGTGGTGCCGACGGAAGAACAGGTGGAATTGCGTGATGGCCAGCGCCGCGTGGTGGAGAAGCGGATCTATCCTGGCTACGTGTTGGTAAAAATGATCCTCGATGAGGAATCGTGGTATGTGGTGCGCAACACGCCCGGCGTTACAGGCTTTGTGGGTATTGGGACCAAACCAACCCCCTTGCGCCAGGAAGAGGTGGACCGCATTATGCGGCGCATGGAGGCCGAAGAGCCAGCGCCACAGGTCAAGGTGAGGACCGGGGACCGCGTCCGCATCGTCGAAGGGTCTTTTGTGGATTTCAACGGCGTGGTCGATGAGGTCTATCCTGACAAAGGCAAAGCGCGGGTCCTCGTGTCCTTCTTCAACCGCGACACACCCATCGAGGTGGATCTGCTGCAAATTGAGCGTCTATGACGGGGATTTGCCCGTCCTGAGGAGTGGCACAAGATGGCGAAAAAAGTCAAGGCGATCGTAAAGCTACAGATCATGGCGGGCAAGGCGAATCCAGCGCCGCCGGTGGGGCCGGCGCTGGGCCAGCATGGCGTGAACATCATGGCCTTTTGTAAGGAATACAACGCGCGTACGTCGGCCATGGCGGGCACTGTCGTGCCGGTGGAGATCACGATCTTCACCGATCAGTCTTTCACTTTCGTGACGAAGACCCCGCCGGCAGCAGATTTGCTGAAGCAGGCCGCGAACGTGCAGAAGGGCGCGGCCGTGCCTAACCGCGACAAGGTAGCCTCTATCACGCGCAAACAGCTGCGCGAGATTGCGGAGACCAAGCTGAAAGACCTGAATGCCTACGACGTCGATCAGGCGATGAAGATGATCGAGGGATCGGCGCGGCAGCATGGGGATCGCGATTGCGGACTAGGCGGGCGGTCTTTGAGATGGGAGGGCGTCGCGGCGACGCCCGTTAGCACCACGCCCTGCCACTCGCAGGGTAGAGGAGACAGAAGCAATGGCTCAACACGGTAAGAAGTATCTCAATGCGTCGAAGCTCTTTGATCGCGATCATTTCTACAGCCCCACCGAGGCCGTAGAACTGCTCGGCAAGGTCTCGTACGCGAAGTTTGACGGCACTGTGGAGTGCCACGTGCGCCTGGGTGTCGATCCCCGCCATGCCGACCAGCAGGTGCGCAGTACAGTCTTGCTGCCGGCAGGGCTGGGCAAGCAGGTGCGCATCCTGGTCTTTGCGGAAGGCGATGGGGCGCGCCTGGCGGAACAGGCAGGGGCAGATTTCGTCGGCCTGGATGATCTCATAGCCAAGATCCAGGGCGGCTGGGTGGAGTTCGATATTGCCATGGCGAGCCCCACGGTGATGGGCAAGGTCGGGCGTCTGGGTCGCATCCTGGGCACGCGTGGCCTCATGCCCAACCCGAAGGCTGGCACGATCTGTGCAGCCAGACGACTTTCCTCGAGCGGTGCGCGAAGCGCGCCAGGGCCGTGTGGAATTCAAGGTTGACAAGACCGGCAACCTGCACGTCCCGATCGGCAAGGCCAGCTTCACCCCGCAGCAGCTGATGGACAACCTGTCGGCGCTGATGGATGCCGTGAACCGGGCCAAACCCTCTGGAGCTAAGGGTGTCTATGTCCGCCGCGTGACGCTCGCATCGACGATGTCGCCCGGCATACGGCTCGATTCGGCCCAGGCCGTTACGCTGCATCCCGCTATAGCCTAGTAGCCGGCCCGCCCTTTGGACGGCAGGTGCCGTGGCGAGGGCCCTGACAACAGAATTGCATCCGGTCTAACCAGAGTCTTCGGATGATCCGCTGGTAGCGCGCTGAAGACAGCAGGCGTCAAGGTGACTTAATTCAGGTGAGCCTGCCGAGGCGAGGTTTCCAGGAGTTCTGCTTTTGGCAAAGCAGCCCCTGTGCCTTGCTTTCGCGAGCGCAGGGGCTTTTTGTATTCGGCATCTTTGGACGAAAGGAGGTAGCTACCTTGCCAATTTCACGCGAGGAGAAAGGGGCCCTGATCGACGGGTACGTGGCCAGGCTGCAGCGGTGTAAGGCCGTCCTCGTCACTGAGTATCGCGGTCTGTCCGTCAAGCAGTTGCAGGACCTGCGCCGCGAGCTGCGGTCGGCTAACTGCGAGCTGCTCGTGGCCAAGAACACCTTAATGGAGCGCGCGCTGACCCAGTTGGGCATGCCAGCACCAGATGCGCTGTTCAAGGGCCCTACTGCCGTGACGTTCTGCTATCAGGACCTGGCCGCGCCTGCCAAGGCCCTCGCCAAGTGTTCCAAGGACACGAAGATCCTGGTGGTCAAGGGCGGCCTGATCGGGAAGTCGGTTTTCGGCGAGCAGGGCGTTCAGCAGCTTGGCGAGCTGCCCGGCCGCGATCAGCTGATCAGCCAGGTCGTGGGCGTGATGCAGGCTCCGCTGAGCGGACTCGTCAACGTGCTAGCAGGAACGTTGCGGGGCCTGGTCAATGTACTGAACGCTCGTTCTGAGCAGTTGGAAAAGCAACAGGGACAAAGTCCGGCGTAAGTCATAGAGAACGAACAGGAGGAACTTATGACTCAGGATGAATTGATTGCGAGCATCGAGCAGATGTCGGTGCTGGAGCTTTCGCAGCTGATCAAGGCGCTCGAGCAGCGGTTCGGCGTCAGCGCTGCGGCGGCGCCGATGATGATGGCCGGCGCGCCCGCCGCAGCGGGCCTGGCTGCGCCTGCCGAGCCGGTCGAGGAGCAGACCGAGTTTGACGTGATCTTGCAGACCGTGGGCGAGAAGAAGATCAACGTCATCAAGGCCGTGCGCGCGCTGACCAACCTCGGCCTCAAAGAAGCCAAAGACCTGGTCGAGAGCGCCCCGGCACCGGTGTTGCAGGGCGTTTCCAAGGACGCGGCCAACGACGCCAAGGCCAAGATCGAGGCCGAAGGCGCGACGGCGCAAATCAAGTAGGGACGAAGTACTTTCGCCCAGCGGGGTCGCCATGTGTGGCGCGAAGGTCTTCTCGCCACACATGGCCCCTTCGCGTTAAGAGGCCCGCACGCGTCCTCCAGGTGGATGCCCACCAGCCAGCCGCCAGCGCTCACGCACCTGGCGGCTGGCTGGTGCGGGCAACGAAGATCAGCGCGAGGTCGTTGACGTTGGTGTTGGTGGGCCCGGTGATGACGAGGCTCTGCAGGGCGCCGAGGTAGTGGTAGCTATCGTTGGCTGCCAGGGCCTTGTACGCATCAAGGCCCAACGCCGTGCCTTTGGCCACTGTTGCCGTGGTAACAAGGCCACCGGCTGCATCCGTTGGCCCATCATTGCCATCCGTGGCCAGACTAACGAGTATGATATCGGCCTCCTGGCCGGCGGCCGCGTACTCGCCGAGGGCGATGGCCGGCAGATAGTGCCAGTTCCTGATTGCGCCCGCCCTTGCCCGGCCCTCGCAAGGTCACTGTAGTTTCTCCGCCCAAGAGCAAACAGATCGGCGCCTGCAAGTCAGACTGCCCGGTGGCGATGCCCTGGCCCAGCCCGGCCAAAGCGCGCCCGACCTCGCGCGCCTCGCCCTGCAGGAACGTGGTCAGGAGCTGGGCTTGCCAGCCCAGGCGCCGGGCCGCGCCAGCCGCGGCCCGGCCCGCGATGGCGTTGTCACCGATCACCACATTATTGATCCGGGCGAACATCGGGTCTCCTGGCTTGGGCGTCTCCGGCAGCGAGCCGGCGACACCCCGTGCCAGGCGGCTGCTGACAGAAATCGGGACCCGATCGAGCACCTGATAGCGTTGCAGCACGGCCAGCGCGTCGGCGTAGCGGGTGCGATCAGGCACGGTCGGGCCTGAGGCGATGGCATCCAGCGGGGTCCCGACCACATCAGACAGGATCAGGGTGGCAACCTGCGCAGGGGCCGCCAGGCGGGCGAGTTGCCCGCCCTGGAGCTGCGAGCAATGTTTCCGCACAGCGTTGATCTCGGTGATGCTGGCCCCGCAAGCCAGCAGGGTCGCGGTCAGCGCTTGGAGATCTTCCAGCGTGATGCCGGGAGCAGGTGAAGGCAACAGGGCCGAGCCGCCGCCAGATACGAGCACGATCACCAGATCCTGCGGCCCCAGCCCATGGAGCAGCGCAACCATGCGCGCAGCTCCGGCCAGCCCGGCTGCATCAGGCACGGGATGGCCGGCTTCTTGCAGAGTGATGCGGCCGGTGGCGGCCCGCTCACGCGGCGGCAGATCCCGGCCCGAGGCGCCGAGCGATATCTGCCAGCCGGTGGAACGGGCTGTGTGGCCGCTTTTTACATTTACGAGCCCCGCGTCTGACGCGCGCCCCCAGGATCTCGGCCAACGCCGTCGCCATGGGAGCTCCGGCCTTGCCCCCGCCTACCACGAGAATGCGCCGGATCTCATCGAGAGGGTAAGCGTGTGGCCCAATGCGGAGCACGCGATCCTCGCACGTGACCTGCGCGCGGATAGCTGCCTCGGGGTCCACGGCTCGCAAGGCCGCTTCGAGAACGGTGACCACATCGGGCCAATGGGGCCTGTCTGCGGGATGAGTGGACATTTTCTGAGCTTGACTCCGAGCTGGCCCGATGGCCGGGTTGTCTCGCGTTAGGGCCGGCGCCAGACGGCCGGCCACTTGAACATCCAGCACGTGGCAAGGCGGCCGGTTGGGTTGGGCCTGTCCTACTGGGTGGGCTGTGGCGTCATCACAGCGCGAGCAGCATCGGCAGGATCGGCGTTGTTGTTCAGCACTGCAAGCACCGCCTTGTCCAGTTGCGCGGCTGCCTGCGGATCACTCAGGCCGGCTGGCTCTGGCACGGCCACCGCCAGCTCGCTCTGCAGAAAGCCGTAGTAGTTGCTGTTGCCCCATGCCGGCCAGGCTGCAGGCTTGGCCGGGAGCCAGCCAGCGGCCTGCGCCCAGGCGCCCAGGCGATCAGGGGCCAGCAGCCAGGCGATCCAATCCGCAGCGGCACGCTGGTGGGCCGGATCGTTGGTCAGTATGCCAAGAGCCCAGCCGGAGGCTACGGGCACGGCTGCGCTATTCCAACCCGGCTGCCGCGCAAAGTCCGTGTCTTTCAGCTTGTCCCGCCCGGCGAGGTAGCTCCTGGCGCTGACGTCGGCCATCAGCACAGCATTGTCGGCATAAGCCGTGAAGCTGTCGTCCAGGCTGCCCAACTGAGCCGCGTTGGCCGGCAGGACGCCCAAAGCGCGCGCCTCGCTGTAGAAGGTCAGCACGCGCTCCAATGGCGTTTCGTCGAGGACCAACTGCCGCGTGCCTGGATCAATCGTGCCACCGGCCGAAAGGTATTGGCTGACAAAAGTGCTCTGCAGGATCTCGCTGGCAGAAGCGTCGGACGGTTGTTGCGAGACCCCGGCCGGGAAAAGGTAGGTCACGGCGCCGGGACGCAGATCGGCCCAGGTCGCGGGTGGGGTGGGCAGGTGCGCCCGGTTGTAGATCACGTGCTCGACATCGGCGATGAACGGCGCTGCCACATAGCGCCCGTTATACGAGCCTGCCTGTTTGGCGAAGGGATAGAATCCGTTCAAGGTGGCCGGGTCCACGAGGCCATCGAGTGGCTGCAGCAGGCCGGCCACAGCAGCCGGCCCCAGGTCTTCCGTGTCCAGGGACACCAGGTCCGGCAGCACGTCAGGCGCCACCGGTTGCGCCGCGAGCATGAGATCCAGCAGACCGCCGCGTCCATGGCTCGCCTTGACCACCGGCATCACGCGAACTCTGCCTCCCTGGGCCTTTTCGAAGTCCTTTATGAACTTGGCCAGGAGGGGACCGCCATCACTTGCCGAAGGCGCCATGAAATCTGGCATCCACCAGGTCAACTGAATCACGCCAACGGTCGATACGCTGCCGGCCCCACCGGTTGGCACCGGCTGTGCCGTGGAATCTGGTCGGGGCCTGGCCGAAGGTAACGGTGGCGGGCTGGCGGTAGCCGTTGCGGTGGAAGAAGGGCCAGCCTTGGCCGCGCAGCCGGCCAGCCAGCCTAACAGTAAGACGCCCGCCACGGCCCCGGCGATGAGCGTATGCAGCGAATTGCCCTTCGAGCGCCTTTCCGGGAGCATGAGGCCTCCTGAGGGCCCTATTATAAACCCTTCGACCGCCTAGCCTAAAGTCGCGCGGCAGCGGTCCCACCCGTGCGCCTGGCGGCTATGGCCGGCACGTCTTGAAGGGCCACGCGAGCTATGCTATAGTCGAGGCTGGGGGCCGGGGAAGGGTGCTTAATTGACGGTTGGCAGGAACCGGCCCTTATCCCAGAGCCCAGCCATTGTCATGAGGAGGTGGCCATGCCAGCGAACCCCTTGCAGGGACCGCCTGACCAAGAGCCTTCGGCCGAAGCCGGCCAGATCGTGGTCGTCGAAGGTGATATCACCCGGCAAGAAGTGGACGCCATCGTCAACGCAGCCAATAGCAGCCTGTTAGGCGGCGGAGGCGTGGACGGAGCCATCCATCGGGCAGCCGGCCCCGGCCTTTTGGCCGAATGCAGAACGCTCGGCGGCTGCCCGACAGGTGAGGCGAGGATAACGCGCGGTTATAATCTGCCCGCGCGCTGGGTCATCCACACGGTCGGCCCGGTATGGAGCGGCGGCGACCGTGGCGAAGCCCGTTTGCTGGCCAACTGTTACCGCAACAGCCTGACATTGGCTGTGGAGCATGACGTGCGCACGATCGCGTTCCCGGCCATCAGCACCGGCGCCTACGGCTATCCACTCGAGGAGGCGGCCCGCATCGCGGTGACCGAGGTCACAGGGTTCCTCCGGGCCCTGCGCCAAACAAAGCCCGGCGCGACCCTCGCCAGGGTCAGTTTTGTGTGCTTTGGTCCTGCCGCGCGGCGCGCTTATCGGCGCATGGTAGAGACGGCGAGCTCCGCTCGCTGACGCGGCCTGGATTATTCCTTCTTGTGCCTGGGCGTGATATGTGCGTGTCGCCAGCGGTCTACGCGTTTGCGCAGGTGGCCACGCCAGTTTTCCTGGCCTTCCGGCCCCAACACGCCGTTGTAGGCCCGATGGAAAGCGCGTGTGACGAGAGAGCGCAGGGTCGCGTAGCTGAAGCGAGCATTGGCCAGCAGGCGGCGTGGCGCGGATAGCGGCTTGAGCGGCATTGGCACGCCCCACTCGATGGCCGCAGCAGCCCAGGTCAGCCCTGCACCGAAACCTACCAGGACGAGCTTGTCGCCGGCCCGCACGCGGTTGGCGGCAATCGCCTCGCAAAGGGCGATTGGGATCGAGGCCGAGGATGTGTTGCCGTAGCGGTCGATGTTGACGAGGAACTTATCCATCGGCAGGTTCAACCGTTTGGCCGCTGCCTCGATGATCCGTGAGTTTGCCTGATGCGGCACGACCAGGGCCACGTCCGAAGCCCGCCAGCCGACACGCGCCAGCACGTCTTCCGTTGCCTTGGGTATGATTGTGCTCGCGAAGCGGAAGACCTCACGGCCATTCATCTTAATGAAGTGATCCCCATTGGTGACCGTTTGGATCGAGGGAGGAGAATGGCTGCCCCCGGCCGGGACGAACAGAGCATCGCGACCCGAGCCGTCGCTGCCCAGCACCGTCGCCATGATGCCGCATGGCTGTGGGCAGGCGCTAATGACGACCGCGCCAGCGCCGTCGCCGAACAAGATGCACGTGTTGCGGTCCTTCCAGTCAGTGATCCTGGAGAGCGTTTCGGCGCCAATGATCAGGATGTGGTTGGCGCCCCCACTGCGGATGAGGTGGGTGGCGAGGTTGAGACCATACAAAAAGCCCGAGCAGCCGGCGCTCAAGTCGAAGGCCCCTGCCTTGGAAGCACCCAGAGCATCCTGGACGCAGCAGGCCGTTGCCGGGAAGGCGTATTCGGGTGTCACGGTGGCGACTATGACCAGATCAAGCTGGCTGGGCATGATATCGGCGACCAGCAGGGCGTTGCGAGCCACGCGTATGGCCAGATTGGCCGTCGTATCGTGCTCTCCCTGCGCGACACAACGCTGCCGGATGCCGGTGTGTGAATAAATCCAATCATCGGTGGTCTCCATGGTGCAGGCCAGATCTTCGTTTGTTACCACGTGATCGGGCACGCACATGCCCCAGCCAGTGATCTGAGCGTAGCGCCCGGCACTCACGACAGCCGCCTGAACAGGATCGTGGTGTTGTGGCCGCCAAAGCCGAATGAATTGGACATGGCTACGTCAACATGCGCTTTTCTGGCGACGTTTGGCACGTAGTCGAGGTCACAGGCTGGGTCCGGCGTCTCCAGGTTGATCGTCGGTGGCAAGACCTGATCGCGCAGGGTCAAGAGCGTAAACACGGCTTCGATAGCCCCGGCTGCGCCCGTCAGGTGGCCCGTCATGCTTTTCGTCGAGCTGATGGCCAGGCGCCGGGCGTGCTCGCCGAAGGTCTGCTTGACGGCATGGGTTTCGATCGCATCATTGAGCTGCGTGCTGGTGCCATGGGCGTTGATGTAGTCAACGGCCGTAGGCGGCAGGTCGGCATCCATCAGCGCGTTGTGCATCGCCGCAGCTGCCCCGCTGCCATCCTCAATCGGTGCTACCAGGTGAAAGGCATCTCCGGTGGTGGCATAGCCTATCAGCTCGCCATAGATATGGGCGCCGCGCCCCTGGGCGTTGGCAAGGCTCTCCAGGATTACCACACCAGCGCCTTCGCCGAGGACAAAGCCGTCGCGCTCGGCGTCAAAGGGGCGGCTGGCTCGCTGGGGAGCGTCGTTGCGCGTGCTCAAAGCACCCATGTTGTCGAAGCTGGCCATGGCCAGCTCCACGATGGCAGCTTCTGACCCGCCCGCCAGCATCACATCGGCAGTGCCACGGCGGATGGCCATGGCTGCCTCGCCGATCGCGTGATTGCCCGTGGCACAGGCTGTGGCGATTGCGAAGTTCGGTCCTCGAGCTCCTGTCATGATGCTGACCTGGGCCGACGCGCCGTTCAGCATCAGCGCTGGTACGCAAAACGGGCTGACGCGATGCGGGCCGCGTTCACGCAGCACTTCAGCCTGTTCGAGCAAAGTATGCAGGCCACCGATACCGGAGCCGATCAGCACGCCGACCCTCAGCGGGTCTTGGTGGGCCATGTCCAGCCGGGCATCGGCCATCGCCTCCTGCGTCGCTGCCACGGCAAAATGAAGGAACCGGTCCAGGCGACGGGCCTCGCGCCGATCAATATACTTGGCGGGGTCGAAGTCCTTGACTTCTCCGGCGATTTGGCTGCGCAGCCGGCTGGCATCGAACTGGGTGATCGGTCCGACGCCCGAGCAGCCGGCCAGGGCCGCGGCCCAACTGCTCGGAACATCATTGCCCAGCGGAGTGATGGCACCCAATCCGGTGACCACCACACGCTCAGAGTCCTTTCGGATCACGAGACCTCCTCGCTTAGCATCATCGAAATAGCAATAGGAAATACAAGGGCCATTGCTCTTAACACGCACCCTGGAGAAAAGGCGCGCTCAAGCGGGGCCGCTGGTAATGGCCGGGCAGCCACAGGCCTGCGCTTCGAGCAAGGGCAGGCCAAAACCCTCGTATTCGCTGACGAAGAGCGCAGCGGTCGCGAGAGTGTACAGCGCCGGCTTGTCGGCCTCATCTACCCAGCCCGTGAAATGCACAACGCTCTCCAGGCCCAGATGGGTAACCAGCGGCCGGGGATCTGGGGTCAAGGCCGTGTGGCGGGCCGGGAGTTGGCCCGCGATCGCCAGGAGGGGGGTGCCTGTCCCCGCGCCGGCCAGCGAACCCCTGAGCGCAGCGTAAGCCTCGAGCAGGCGTTGCACGTTCTTGCGAGCATCAAAACCGCCCAGGTAGAGCAAGAAAGGCGCCTGTGGAAGGTGATAGCGGGCCCGCACGCGTCGTAGTTCTGCGGCATCGTGCACCGGGCGGTAGGCGAGATCCACCGCCAGATGGATAGCGTAGATCTTGCTGGGCGCGATCTTCAGGTGCCTGATGAGATCCTGCCGGCTGGCCGCTGAATCGGTCAGCACGGCGTTGGCCCGCCTGGCGCTCGCGCTGACAAGGCCTGTGTAGGCACGCTGGAGCCAACCGCCACGATACAGGGGCAGCAGCCGGGGGATCAGGTCGTGCACGGTCACGACAATCGGGCAGGGGCACCACAACGGCGAGCCCCAGTAGGGCACCAGGGCCAGATCGGCGTGCAGGCGGCTGCAGGCGGCCGGAAAAGCAATCTGCTCAAACCAGAGCTTGGCCAGGTTCTCGCTGGCGGCGTCAAAGGGTGAAGTCAGGACCTGCTCGCGCCAGCCGGCCGGCAGGAACCCATGGTTGCCGGCTGCGTTGCGGGGGCGAGCCAGGATCCATTCGTGGGCTCGTCCGGCTGTGGCAGGCAGCCAAGCGGCCAGGCCAGCCAGGTATTGCCCGCTGCCGGTGTCGAGTTGCCGGGCAAACCAGCCGTTCACCAGGACCTTCATCGCACGATGATACCATGCGGTATTCGGAAACGGAAGAGCGGGCGCCTTGCCCTCAATCTGGGCACCCGCCCATGCAGGGTCGCTTGACAAAGGGCGCCATATAGAATATAAGTAGCATGCCTCTTGCAAAGGAGGCTGCATCTCTTGGCCGGTCTTGTTTTGTGCTGTCTGCCGCACGACAAGGGCCAATGAAAAGTTGGAGACCCCATTGGCGTTTCCATAGTCGTCCTCACGGCCATAGCTGCTCTCGGCAGTTGCCTTGCGCTTGCCTCCTAACTCTCTAGCCTTCATGGTTCAGGATCTGTCCGGGAAAGGGCAAAGTAGCCACAATGACACGGCACCGCTTACAGTTGCAACCGCTGGTTGAAGACCAGCTTGCAGAGATCGAAGCCACCGCTTATCGTCTGCTCGACGAAGTTGGCATCGTTTTGCAGCACACGTCGCGTGACCGAAATGCTGCATGGTCTGGGCTGCCGGGTCGAGAAGGGCCGGGTCTTCATCCCCCCAGGCGTTGTGCGCTGGGCGCTCGACCATATCACCGGCCAGCGGGGCCACCCGGGCCGCCGCCCCGCGGCGGTGCAGGAGCATCAGGTCGACGTCGCTGTAGGGGGCCACGTCGCGACGGCCGTGACCGCCGTGGGCCACCAGGGCGATTTCATCGAGCAGCCCGTCGGGGCCGGGTTCCTCCAGGTCGGCCAACGCCGCATCGACCAGTTCCTGGAGCACGGCGTCGCGGAGATTGGTGGCCAGGCGCAGACTTCGCCGTACGAAGCAGCCGGCCTGATGGCGACGCTTGAGGTCCTCGTTCCCTTGGCCAACCGCACCTGGCAGCCAGCACGTTGGAGCGGAGCAGGGACACGGGGGTGGACCGGGGGGCTGGGACTACA
>CAWEHT010000257.1:0-15292 GCA_963808455.1 uncultured Chloroflexia bacterium
GCGTGACAGCACCTTGTTCAGAAACTCCTCAGTCTTCGCCCCAGGCCGGATGCCTGGAATGAAGCCGCCCTGCTTTTGCAGTGTCTCAGACAGGTTCTGCTGCCGAAACACCACGTCGGTATAGAAGTATGTGAACCCGATGACCAGCACGAAGTACATGATCCAGTACCAATTATACACCGGGTTGAAGATGGAATTAATGAAGCGGGCCACCGCGCCCACAACAGACTGGTTTGCCAGGAAGTAGCTGGCAATCGTGCTCGGGAAGATCAGCATGCTCGAGGCGAATATCAGCGGGATCATGCCGGCCGAATTGACCCGCAGCGGCACATGCGTGCTCTGGCCGCCCACAACCATCAACCGGTTCCCGCGCATGGCCCGCACTCGCTTGCCATACTGGACCGGGATTCGGCGTTGACCCTCCTGAACCACGACGATCACCGCCACGGTGAGAACGGTGACTATGGCAAAAACAACCAGCTGGATGACACCGCCCTGGACATAGGTGTTCCGGATATTACCCGGCATCTGGGCGATGATGCCGCCAAAGATGATGATCGAGATCCCGTTGCCGATCCCTTCTTGCGTGATAATCTGGCCCAGCCACATGGATAACATGGTGCCGGCCGTCAGCGTGAGGATGATCGCCACGGTGGCCAGGGGGTATTGCCGTAAGCCGAATTCGGAAACCACCGGCCCAGAGGTCGTCGCGTTTGGCTGCGCCAGCAGCGAAGTCTGGCCAAAGGCTTGCAGCGCTGCCAGCGGCACGGTCAGAGATTCGTGTACTGGTTGAGCTTGTTCCGCCCCGCCTCGCCTTCCTTCCCCAGCTGCTCGAGCGCCGGGACGATCGGTTGCAACAACTGCAGGATGATCGAGGCAGTGATGTAGGGGTAGACCCCCATCGCGATGATCGAAAAGTTCGACAGCGCACCGCCGGAGAGCAAGTTAAGCAGGCCCAGCAACTGATTCGACTGGAAGATCTGGCCCAACGCCGTGCGGTTTACGCCAGGCACGGGGATATGGGCTGCCAACCGATAGATGATCAGTATGCCAAGGGTCAGCAGCAACTTGCGGCGAAGGTCGGGCAGCCGGAAGGCATTGCGAACGGCCTCGATCATTCCTTGACTCCTTAGAGCGTCAGTTGCTCAATGCTGCCACCGGCAGCCAGGATCTTTTCACCCGCGCTGGCAGAGAACTTGTGCGCCTTGACAGAGAGCGCATGATCCAAGGCGCCATCACCCAGCACCTTCACGGGCTTGCGCGGCGACTTGATGACGCCCGCCTCGGCGAGCGTCTCGGGGGTGATCTCGCTGCCGGCGTCAAAGTCGTTCAATTGCCCGAGATTTACCGTAACGTACTCGATGCGCCAGATGTTCTTGAACCCGCGCAGGCGCGGCAGGCGCCGGACCAGCGGCAGCTGTCCACCCTCGAAATAGGGCCGCACGCCGCCCCCCTTACGTGAGTTCTGGCCCTTGGTGCCGCGGCCTGCCGTCTTACCGCCGCCGGCGGCAATCCCGCGCCCTACACGCTTGCGGTTCTTGTGCGTACCCTCGGCGGGCTGCAAATCGTGAAGCTTCATGTGTGCGTTATCCGATCTCTTCAACGGTCAGCAAGTGCCGCACTTTGTGGATCATGCCCCTGATCACCGGCGTGTCAGGCTGCTCGACGGTCTGCCCGAGGCGGCTCAGGCCCAGGCGCCGCACCGTCTCTTTCTGATCGTACTTGACGCCAATCTTGCTGGTCGTATAGGTGATGCGAAGTCGTTTCTCAAGGTTCTGGCTGGCCATGGTTGCCTCCTCGAAGCCAGAACGGCGTAACTGTCTCCACCGGCCGGCCGCGCCGGCGGGCCTCGCCCTCAGGGTCCTTGAGCGATTCGAGCGCCACGAACGTAGCCGCGACCACATTCAGCATATTCGCGCTGCCCAATGACTTGGTCAGGATATCACGGATGCCCGCCGCTTCCAACACGGCGCGCACGCCACCGCCGGCGATGACGCCGGTACCCGGCGACGCAGGGCGCAAAAGCACGCGAGCAGCCGAAAAATTACCCATTGCAGGGTGCGGGATGGTCGTGCCCACCAACGGGATCGGGCGCATCCGTTTGCGAGCGCGATCTGAGCCTTTGCGCACAGCATCAGGCACCTCGCGGGCCTTGCCCACGCCATAGCCAACCTGCCCATGGTTATCGCCCACAACGACCACGGCTCGGAAGCTGAACCGGCGGCCACCCTTCACGACTTTGGCCGTCCGGGCAATATGCACCACACGCTCATCAAGCTGCTCGCGCTCTTCTTCGTGCGGTCGCCGCCTCTCACCTCTGTCCCTCTTGCCAGGCATCACCCCTCCTAGAACTCCAGCCCGCCTTCGCGCGCGCTCCGTCTGCCAGTGCCTTGATCCGGCCATGATACGGGTAGCCGCCACGGTCGAAGACGACCTGTTTCAACCCCTTGGCCAGTGCCCTTTGCGCCACCAGCTGCCCGACACGCGTAGCCTGCTGGGTCTTGTTCAGGCCAGCCAACTGTAGGCGTAACTCTGGGTCAACCGTGGACGCCGCCGCCAGGGTATTGCCAAGGTCGTCGTCAACTACCTGAGCATAGATGTGCTCGAGGCTACGGAATACATTCAGACGCGGGCGCTCGGCAGTGCCGCGAATACTCCGCCGAATGCGTTGGTGTCGGCACGCGCGAGCAACCTGACTCGTCACTTTCGCCATTGACGTTTATCCTCCTGACAGGTTCGGACCGTACTGCTGCGGACCTACTTCTTCCCGCCGACCTTGCCGGTCTTGCCGGCCTTCCGGCGCACGAGCTCACCGCGGTAACGAATACCCTTGCCCTTGTACGGCTCGGGCGGCCGCAACCGGCGAATCCGATCCGCCATCTGGCCGACCACTTGCTTATCGATCCCCCTCACGGTGATCACGCGACCTGTCTTGTCCACCTCAAACGCGATATCAGGAGGTGGCACCATCTCGATCGGGTGCGAATAGCCAACCACCACCACAAGATTCTTGCCCAGTATGGCAGCACGGTAGCCCACGCCTTCCACATCCAACACGATCTGGAAGCCCTGGCTGACCCCGACCACCATATTGTTCAATAAGGCCCGGCTGAGACCGTGCAAGGCACGGTGCTCTTTCTGATCGGTGGGCCGCGTCACCTGCACGTGGCCGTCGGACTGTTCGAAGCGGATTACCGCCGGAAATTGCTGACTCAGCTGCCCTTTGGGCCCCTTGACGGTGATCAAGTTGCCCTGATCTACCGTGACGTTCACGCCCTTGGGCACAGGAACAGGCATCTTACCAATGCGCGACATGCTCGCCTCCGTTCCCAGGTTTTCGATGTTGGATTGCGGCCCGGCACGACCCGAGAGAGGCCGCAGATCACCGATCGGCAATCCGCGATCGAAGAATCGGGTTGGCTACCAAATGTAGCACAAGATCTCCCCGCCCACACCTTCCCGCCGCGCCCGCTGGCCGGTCATGATGCCTTGGGGAGTGCTCACGATGGCAATTCCCATGCCGCTCAGGACCCAGGGGATGGCGGTGCGCTTGGCATAGATGCGGCGGCCAGGCCTGCTGATTCTCTGCAAACCTGTCGCAATCGGCTTGCGATCGCGGTCATACTTCAGCACGACGCGCAATTGGGCCTGAGGCGCGTCTTTGGTCACCTCGAAGTCCTTGATGTAACCTTCGTCGCGCAAGATGCGCGCGATCGCCACTTTCATTTTGGAACCCGGCATGACTACCTGTTTCTGGCGAGCCATCAAGCCGTTACGGATGCGGGTCAACATGTCTGCAATTGGATCGTTGATCATGGGTCCTCTCGCTCACCAGCTAGATTTCACGACGCCGGGCAAGTTACCCCGCAAGGCCTGATCGCGGAAGCAGATGCGGCACATATCGAAACGGCGCATGTAACCGCGCGGGCGGCCGCAGACGCTACAGCGATTTCGGATGCGCCCCTTGAACTTGCGCCGCTGCTCGCGGTACGTCATACAGGTTTTTGCCACTGATTTCCTCCTAGCGTTGCCGGAAAGGCATGCCAAGGTTGGCAAGCAGCCGGCGGCCTTCCTCATCCGTGACGGCTGTAGTCGCGACGGTCACTGACATGCCTCGGACCTTGTCAATCTTATCGTACTGGATCTCAGGCCAGACCAGTTGTTCGCGCAACCCGAGACTGTAGTTGCCGCGCCCGTCGAAAGCGTCCGGTGAAACGCCACGGAAGTCGCGCTGCCGGGGCAAGGCAATATTGATCAAGCGATCTAGGAAGCTCCACATGCGTTCGCCACGCAGAGTCACCATGACGCCAATCGAGTTGCCAGCGCGCAACTTGAAATTGGCGATCGATCGTTTGGCCTTTGTGACCACGGGCTTCTGCCCGGCGATGATGGTCATATCTGCCATCGCGGCATCGAGCGACTTGGCATTCTGCAACGCTTCGCCCATGCCAATGTTCAGCGTCACCTTCACAATACGCGGCACGCGCATGATATTGGTGTAGCCGAATTCCTTTTCCATGGCAGGCACTACCTCGTTGCGATAGCGCTCGAGTAATCTTGGAGTAGCCATCCCGAAACCTCACGCATCTATCATCTCGTCGCAATTGCGGCATACACGTGATCGCGTGCCATCGGCGTGCACACGATGCGCGACGCGCGTCGGCTTGCCGCATTTTGGGCAGACCAACTGGACGTTGGAGATGTGGATCGACGCCTCACGCTCGATAATACCGAACTGAGTATTGACGTTGCCGGTGCGGCGCTGGTGCTTCTTGACCAGGTTGACCCCCGCCACGACGACCCGGTCGGCGTCCGGCCGGCGCTGCCCCCTCCGGCGGCCCTTTACCCATTTGACGCGCATCACGCGCTGCACTTCGCCCTGGGAACCGCGATCATCTCCAGCGATCACGATCACCTTGTCGCCCTTTTTGATTCTCATCTCGTTGTTCCTCATCCGCCGGGCTGTGCGCCTTCGCCGGCCAATTCGGACCTGGCCGCACCCGTGGTGGCTACCAGGTCTCGCCTATCACAGCACCTCGGGCGCCAGAGACACGATGCGCATGAATCCCCGATCGCGCAACTCACGCGCGACCGGCCCGAAGATGCGCGTGCCGCGCGGCGACCGGAACTGATCGATCAACACGGCCGCGTTGTCATCGAACCGGATGGAGGAGCCATCCGGCCGACCATGGGGATAGGTTGTGCGCACGATGACGGCACGCACCACATCACCCTTCTTGACGGCGCTGTTCGGCGCGGCCTGCTTGACCGAAGCGATGATGACATCCCCGACGTAACCATACTTGCGTGCGGAGCCGCCCAACACTCGGATGCAGAGCAGTTCCCTGGCACCGGTGTTATCGGCTACCTTGAGCCTCGTCTCCTGCTGAATCATCGCTGCACCCTGCTTTACTCGGCCTTAAGCGGGCCGGTGTCGATCTGCACAGCACGCTGAATAATCTCCTCGACCATCCAGTGCTTGTCCTTGCTGATAGGCCGCGATTCCACGATGCGCACCTGATCCCCCATATGGCACGCATTGTTTTCGTCATGGGCCTTATAGCGCTTGTTCACGCGAATGGTCTTGCCATAGAGCGGGTGCTGCCGCGTATGTCGCACGGTGATCACCACCGTCTTATCCATCTTGTCGCTGACCACCTGGCCGATCAGCCGCCTGCGTCGTTCTTCCACGTCATCCCTCCTCGAGCTCGGCCAGTTGCTTCTCGCGCAAGATCGTGCGCAGCCGGGCGATCTCATGCCGCACTTCACCCAGCCGGGCCGTGTTCTTGAGTTGACCGGTAGCATACTGGAACCGCAAGTTGAAGAGTTCCTGGTGCCCTTCATCTAGCCGCCGGCCGATCTCGGTCCTGGACAGGTCGCGAATCTCACTCGGACGCATCAGACTTCCTCCCCGACCTCGCGGCGCACGAATTGCGTGCGGATGGGCAGCTTATGAGAAGCCAGCCGCATCGCTTCACGCGCATCCACCTCGCTGAGGCCGGCCACCTCAAACAGCATGCGACCGGGCTGCACGACGGCCGCCCAAAATTCCACTGCACCTTTCCCGCCACCCATGCGGGTTTCGGCGGGCCGCTTCGTGACTGCATGATCAGGAAAGACGCGGATCCACAGCTTCCCACCACGTCGCACCGAACGTACAATGGCACGCCGCGCGGCCTCGAGTTGGCGGCTCGAGAGCCAGGCCGGTTCCGTCGCCTGCAGGCCAAAATCGCCGAAGCTGACCTGGTTGCCGCGAGACGCGACACCCCTCCGGCGGCCTCGGTGCACTTTGCGGTACTTGACGCGCTTTGGCATCAACATAGTTACACCCCCGGCAGGATCTCACCTTTGTGGATCCACACTTTGATACCGATGCGGCCAAAGGTGGTGAGCGCCTCACCGCGAGCATAGTCGATCTCAGCCCGCAGCGTATGGCGAGGGACCCGCCCCTCCCGCACCGTCTCCACACGGGCCATTTCAGCACCCGAGAGGCGCCCGCCACAACGGATCATGCATCCCTTGGCTCCGCCCTTCATGGCGCGCAACATGGCCTGCTTCATGGCCCGCTTGTGCGAGATCCGGCGCTGCATCTGTTCGGCGATGCTTTGCGCGACGAGGTAGGCATCGAGTTCCGGATGCTCGATCTCGGCGATGTCCAGCTTGACGCGCTTACCGGTCAATTGCTGCAGATCGTTGCGCAGATTATTGACGGTGACCCCTTTGCGCCCGATGATGATGCCAGGCTTGGCGGAGTGGATGGTCACCCGCACCTGATTGGGTGGGAACCGCTCGATCTCCACCTTGGAGATCGAGGCGTCCGGCAAGCTGTTGCTGATCTTAGAACGCATCCGGCGATCTTCTTCCAACAGCTTGGTATATTCCTCGCCCTCAGCAAACCATCGCGAGCGATGGGGTTCAATCATGCCCAACCGGAATCCTATCGGATGAACTTTTCGGCCCAAAATACCCTCCTCGTACCAGCAAGCCCCTCTCGAACCCTCGAGCGCTCCCCCAGAACCGCCCGGCACGCCCCCGGGCCAGCGGTTCCGGCCGCGAAGCGGCCAGGCTCTCCCCGCCTCTACGCGCGTTCTTCCAACACCACTGTAACGTGCGACGAGCGCCGGATGATAGGCTTGAATCGTCCTCGGGCGCCAAAGCGTCGCCAGCGCCGCACCGGGGCACCGTCCGCGGTGATGACCGAAATGTACATATCCTCGCGGGCCAACCCCAGGTTCTCTTCTGCATTGGACAACGCCGACGCCACAGTCTTGTACACCGACTGGGCAGCCGACTGGGTCATCAACCTTAGCACAGCCAGGGCCCTGTCGGCCTGCATACCGCGCACCTGGTCGATGACCTGGCGCGTCTTCTGCGGCGACACGCCGGTGTACTTGGTAACAGCACGCACTTCCATCTCTACCTCAAGATCAGCTTCTAGCGCCGTACCGTTTTCTTTTCGCTGCGCACGTGACCGCGGAAAAAGCGCGTGGGAGCGAATTCACCCAGCTTGTGGCCAACCATGTTCTCGGCGATATAGATGGGCACATGGCGCCGGCCATCGTGTACGGCTATGGTGTGGCCCACCATCTGTGGAAACACAGTCGAAGCGCGCGACCACGTCTTGATGACCGCCTTCTTGCCGGACCGGTTCATGGCTTCGACCTTCTTGAGCAGCTTCGGTTGGACAAATGGGCCCTTTTTCAAAGACCGAGACATGCTTCTTATGTCCTCCTGACACCCATCCGGGGCTAGCGCCCGCCGCGCCGGCGCACGATATACTTATCGGTGGACTTGTTGCGGCGCGTCTTGTAACCGCGGGCCGGCTTGCCCCATGGCGTTTTCGGACCCGGCATGCCGACAGGGGTACGGCCTTCGCCGCCACCATGCGGATGCGAATTGGGGTCCATGGCAACACCACGCACGGTGGGCCGGATGCCCATCCAGCGCTTGCGGCCAGCCTTGCCGAGGTTGATATTGGCATGATCCGTATTGCCGACTTGCCCGATGGTCGCCATGCACTCGAGCTGCACCCGACGCATTCCCCCGCTAGGCAAACGCATGGTCGCGTAGGAGCCCTCCTTGGCCATAACCTGAGCGCCCGTGCCTGCTGAGCGGACCAGTTGCCCACCTCGCCCAGGATAGAGCTCGACATTATGCACAACCGTGCCGAGGGGTATGTTGCGGATCGGCAGCGCGTTGCCGACCCGAATTTCAGCTTGCGCCCCGGCCATGATCTGCGCACCGACCTTGAGGTCAAGGGGTGCCAGAATGTAGCGCTTCTCGCCGTCGGCGTAAGCCACCAGGGCGATGCGAGACGAGCGATTAGGATCATACTCGATGGACGCCACCCGGCCGGGCACGCCGATCTTGTCGCGCTTGAAATCGATGAGGCGGTACATGCGCTTGGCTCCGCCGCCGCGATGCCGCACCGATACCCGGCCCTCATTGTTCCGGCCGGCTCGCTTGCGCAACGGGCGAAGCAGCGACCGCTCCGGCGTGCTCTTGGTGATCTCCTCGAAGGTGGAAACGCTCATGCCGCGCCGCCCGGGTGACGTGGGCTTGTAAATCTTGATCGCCATGTCAATCAAACCCCTTCAAAGAACTGGATCGTCTGTCCAGGCACCACCGTGACGATCGCCTTCTTCCACGCCGACTTCTTGATGACAGGACGGCCACCATAGTGGCCCATCCGGGCGGGGATGTTCACCACCCGGACCGACAGGACCTTGACATTGAAGGCCGTTTCCACGGCATCCTTGATCTGCATCTTGTTGGCCCGGCGATCAACCTGGAAGCTATACTGATTGTGGGCGTCACCCTGTGCGTTGGATTTCTCGGTGACGACGGGGCGCCGCAGGATGTCGTAGACATGCATCAGGCTGCCTCCTTCTCTTCGGCAGGCAGATCCCAGAACTGCTCGATGACTGTCAGGGCTGCTTGTGGGATGAGCACATAGTCATAATTGAGCAGGTCACGGACATTCAGATAGTGCGCCTGCAGCAGCTTGACCGCAGTCAGGTTGCCCGCCGCCCGCTGCACCATGCCATCAGCCTGCGCCATCAGGATCAGGGCACTCCGCCTTTCGGGAGCCAGTGCGGCCAGCGCCTGTGCCATGGCCCGGGTCTTCGGCGTCTCCATGGCGAGCTGATCCACCACCACGATGCGATCGTCCGCCAGCTTGGCCGACAGGGCCGAGCGCAGCGCCGCCTGGCGCATCTTGCGCGGCATGCGCTGTGCATACGAACGTGGGCGGGGCCCAAAGACGATAGCCCCATGCCGCCACTGTGGCGCTCGGTTCGAACCTTGACGGGCGTGCCCGGTGCCCTTCTGCTTCCAGGGCTTATGCCCGCCACCGGAGACTTCGCTGCGCGTCTTCGTCTTGTGGGTGCCCAGGCGGCTGTTGGCCAACTGCCGCAATAGGGCCTGGTGCATCAGGGGCTCGTTGATCGCCGCAGCAAAGATCCGGTCGGACAGCTCGACCTGGCCCACAGTTTCGCCTGCCATGTTTTTGACTGGGACTTGCATCGCCATCACCCCTGCTTGCGTGCTTCTGCCACGAGCACCAGGCCACCCTTGGCACCCGGCACCGCGCCACGCACTGCCAATAGGTTGCGCTCCGCATCGACCAGCACCACCGTCAGGTTCGATACCGTCACGCGCCGATTGCCCATGTGCCCGGCCATGCGGGAGCCCTTGTAGACACGCCCTGGCGTGGTTCCAGAGCCAATGGCGCCCGGCGCACGCGTGCGGTCTGACTGGCCGTGCGTCTTGGGGCCACCGTGAAAACCATGCCGCCTGACGCCCCCCTGAAAGCCGCGCCCTTTGCTCGTGCCGATCACGTCGACGTGATCGCCCGCGCTGAAGACATCAGCCTGCATCTTCTGTCCTACGGTGTATTCGCTGACATCCTTGACGCGAAACTCGCGAAGCACGCGCAGCGTGGGCAGGCCATGGCGCTTCAAATGCCCCTGGATGCCCTTGGTGAGGCGCTTGAGCCGCGTCTCACCGAAGCCCAACTGAATGGCGCCGTAGCCATCGGTTGCAGGGCTCTTGATCTGAGTCACGTAACAGGGCCCGGCTTCGATCACGGTGACCGGCACCACCTCGCCGCTGCCAGTGAGCAGTTGCGTCATGCCCGCCTTGCGGCCTACGATTCCCTTCATTATGCCTCCCGGGACTGTCGTTGCCGGATCACTTGCAATCCGGCCGCATCATCCCAATGCGCTCCCCTGACCAAGCAGGCCGCCCCGATACAAACTCGGGACCTGCAATCAGGCTCCAAGGGATCAGAGCTTGATTTCAATATCCACACCGGCCGGAAGATCGAGTTTTGTCAAGTTCTCGATCGTCTTGGCACCGGGCTCCAGCACGTCGATCAAGCGTTTGTGCGTGCGCACCTCGAACTGTTCTCGGCTGTCCTTATCGATAAAGGTCGCGCGCATGACCGTGAACTTCTCGATGTGAGTCGGCAGCGGAACCGGCCCCACCACGGCGGCACCGGTGCGTTCGGCTGCGTCTACGATCTTGCGGACCGAGTCATCCAGGACACGATGATCGTAAGCCTTGAGGCGGATGCGAATCCTGTTCTTAGGCATATCTCTTACTCCAGGATCTGGGTGATGGCGCCGGCGCCGACAGTGTGCCCACCTTCACGGATCGCAAACCGCGACCCCACTTCCAGCGCCACCGGCACAATCAGTTCCACCGTCAAATTCACGTTGTCCCCCGGCATCACCATCTCCATCCCCGCCGGCAACTCCGCCGCCCCCGTCACATCCATCGTCCGAATGAAAAACTGCGGCCGGTACCCGTTGAAGAACGGCGTGTGCCGCCCTCCCTCTTCCTTCTTCAACACGTACACCTGCCCCAAAAACTTCGTGTGCGGCGTGATCGACCCCGGCTTCGCCAACACCTGCCCCCGCTCCACATCCTCCCGCTCTATCCCCCGCAGCAAACACCCCACATTGTCCCCCGCAAGCCCTTCCGTCAAGATCTTGCGGAACATCTCCACCCCGGTCACCACCGTCTTGCGCGTGTCCTTCAGCCCCACGATCTCCACTTCTTCGCCCACTTTGATCTTGCCACGCTCGATACGCCCCGTCACCACCGTCCCCCGCCCCTTGATGCCAAACACATCCTCGATCGGCATCAGAAACGGCTTGTCGATCTCCCGCACCGGCGTCGGAATGTAATCGTCCACCGCCCCCAACAGCTGCCAGATGCACTTGTACTCCGCCGCCTCCGGGTCCTTCGACGGCGACTCCAGCGCTGCCAGCGCCGACCCCCGGATGATCGGGATCTCCTCCCCAGGAAAACCAAAACCGGTCAGCAGCTCGCGCAGCTCCAGCTCCACCAGCTCCAACAACTCCTCGTCCTCCATCATGTCGACCTTGTTCAAAAACACCACCATGGCCGGCACTTCCACCTGGCGCGCCAACAACACGTGCTCGCGCGTCTGCGGCATCGGCCCGTCCGGCGCCGCCACCACCAGGATGGCCCCATCCATCTGGGCCGCCCCCGTGATCATGTTCTTGATGTAGTCGGCATGCCCTGGACAGTCGACATGGGCATAATGGCGCTTGGCCGTCTGATATTCGACGTGAGCGATGGCGATGGTGATGCCGCGGGCTTTCTCCTCGGGGGCATTATCGATGGAGTCAAAGGCGCGGAACTGCGACCAACCCTTCATCGCCAGCACTTTGGTGATGGCCGCCGTCAGCGTGGTCTTGCCGTGATCGATATGCCCAATCGTGCCGACGTTGACATGCGGCTTCGTGCGTTCAAATACTGCTTTCGCCATGATAACCTCTCACTTGCTTACAAGGTACACAGTGGCTTGCCGTGGCACAGTTCGACGGAGCAACGCTCCGGGCCGAGAGGAGCCGGCCTCGGCCTTGCGACATGCCCCAAACCAAGCCGCGTCCACTGCCCTGGTGCAGAGATGCCAAGCAAACCACTGCCCCGGAGCTATCCATCGGGCTTTGGCCCTAAGCAGACAGACGGGGCAGTAGGAACAAGCTGGGCCATAGTCAGAAAAAATCACATGGCCCTGGCGTTGCTGCTCTACGCCGGCACCTCATTCCTGCTCGAGCGCCTGCGGCAGACAGAGGCACCTGATGCCAATCCGAGTCCCGGCGCCCGACGAACAGCGGACGCTCCCTGCAATCGGCGGCAACTCACAAATTATATGAGGGATTGGGACATTTGGCAAATCCCAACCCCTATCATCGCGGCCCCGTGCTGGCTGCGCGTGCGGGCGCCGCATCCGGCGGACGGCTCAGCCGCCAAGGATCTGGCGCGCCCGGTCCTGAGGCACGGGCTCGTAGTGGTCGAATTCCATTGTGAAAGTGCCGCGCCCCTGGGTCATGGATCGCAGATTGGTGGCATAGCCGAACATCTCGGCCAAAGGCACGGAGCCCTTCACGGCTTGGAGGCCTACAGAATGCATCTCGAGGCCATTGATCTGGCCACGGCGAGCAACGAGGTCTCCAATAACATCGCCTGTCGCGCCTTCCGGCGCCACCACTTCCACGCGCATCATGGGTTCGAGGAGAATAGGGCCGGCCCTCTCGACCCCCTCGCGCAGCGCCATCGACCCCGCCACCTTGAAAGCCAGATCGGAGCTATCCACTTCGTGATAGGAGCCACCCACCAAGGTAGCCCGGATGTTGACCAGCGGGTAGCCGCCGAGAACCCCGTTGTCCAAAGACTCGCGCATGCCCTGGGCCACCGCCGGGATGAATTCCTTCGGGATGTCGCCGCTGCGCACGTGGTCGACAAACTCGAAACCCAGGCCCTTGCCCAACGGCTCCAGCTCGACAATGACGTGGCCATACTGGCCGTGCCCTCCGGTCTGACGTACGAACCGCGTTTCCTGTTGCACCTTGCGTGTGATCGTTTCTCGGTAGGCAACCTGCATGCGCCCAACGTGGGCCTGCACGCCGAACTCGCGCATCATGCGATCGACCAGGACATCCAGGTGTAACTCGCCCATGCCGCTGATCAGCGTCTGCCCGGTCTGCTCATCGGTCCGCACGCGGAATGTCGGATCTTCATCGGCCAGGCGCTGCAAGGCGTTGCTGAGCTTGTCCTGATCGGCCTTCGTCTTCGGCTCAATGGCCAGCGAGATGACGGGCTCCGGGAACTCGATGGTCTCGAGCACCACGGGCGCGCCCTGATCGCACAGCGTCTCCCCGGTGAAGGTCTGCTTCAGGCCAACCACGGCCCCAATGTCGCCTGCCCGCAGTTCGTTGGTCTCCTGGCGCTTTTCGGCGTACACCTGCACCAGCCGGCCGATGCGCTCTTTACGCCCTCGGTTGCTGTTCAAAAGCATCTGGCCAGTCTGCAAGACCCCCGAGTAGACCCGCACGTACGATAGACGGCCGATATAAGGGTCAGCCTGGATCTTGAAGACCATGGCTGCCACTGGGAAATCAGGGTCGGGCGGGCGCTCAATTTCCGCCCCGGTGGTCGGGTCGTTTCCCCTGACCGGAGGGATGTCCAGCGGCGAAGGCAAAAAGTTGACGACGGCATCGAGCAGCAGCTGCACGCCCTTGTTGCGCAAGGCCGAACCGCAAAGGACCGGGACCAACTGCCCGCTGATCGTCGCCGCCCGCAAGGCTGCCCGGAGCTCATCTTCGCTGATCGGCTCGCCTTCCAGGAACTTCGACGTCAGGTCTTCGTCGGTCTCGGCAATGCGTTCGATCATGGTTTCGCGGACCTCGTTAACCTGCGCTTGCAGCTCGTCGGGCACGGCGATCGCCTCGGGATTGGTGCCCAAGGCGTCGCCGAAGGTCCACGCCTTCTGCGTCAGCAAGTTGACCATGCCATGGAACAAGTCCTCGGACCCGATCGGGAGCTGCACGGCCACGGGCATGGCCCCCAGGCGATCACGGATCATCTTGATCGTGCGCCAGAAGTCGGCGCCCGTGCGATCCATCTTGTTGACGAAACAGATCCGGGGCACGTGGTAGCGGTTGGCCTGCCGCCAGACCGTTTCGGATTGCGGTTCGACGCCGGCCACGGCGTCGAACACGACCACGCCCCCGTCAAGCACGCGCAAGCTGCGCTGCACCTCGGCGGTGAAGTCGATGTGGCCCGGGGTGTCGATAATGTTGATCTGATAGTCGCGCCACTGGCTGGTAATGGCGGCCGACGTGATCGTGATGCCGCTCACGCTCTTGCACCATCCAATCGGTGACGGTGGTGCCTTCATCAACATTACCCATGCGATAGGTCTTGCCGGTGTAATACAGCACGCGCTCAGTCGTGGTCGTCTTGCCCGCATCGATGTGGGCAATGATCCCGATGTTGCGCAGCCGGCGCAGGCGAGCTTCATCTGGCATAGTTCTACATTGACCCGCAAACAAATTGCATCGAGCCGATGCTCTCGTCAGCGGGAGCATGACCCAGACCGGTGGACTGGTAATGAAACCCGGCATCTCCAATGCGGCAGATGCCGGGTTCGAGGATTCGAGCAAGGTTGCTACGAGGGCCGGATGGCTTGCCGGCCCCGAGTGGGCATGCTACCAGCGGTAGTGCGCAAAGGCGCGGTTAGCCTCGGCCATCTTGTGCGTGTCTTCCTTCTTCTTGACCGTGGCACCTTGATTCTGGGAAGCATCCATCAACTCACCGGCCAGCTTTTCGGCCATGGTCTTGCCAGACCGCTTGCGGGCGCTCTGGATCAAACCAACGCAGCGCCAGAGCTCATGCGCCGGTCTCTCGCGTGCATCTCCATCGGGACCTGGTAGGTCGCGCCACGAACGCGGGCGCGGCCGGACCTCGATCAGAGGTGTAGCGTTGCGCACGCCGAGCTCCAATATTTCCAGCGCCGGTTTCTTGAGGCGACTTTCCATGACCTCCATAGCATCATAGACGATGCCTTCGGCGGTGGCCTTCTTGCGCCGAGCATGATCTTGTTGATCAAGCGCTGGACGGTCTGGTTCCCATACTTCGGATCGGGCAATACTTCCCTTTTCTCGGTACGATTGCGTCGTGACATTGCAGCCCTCCACTGCTAGAACGCCGGCCACACCTGCCTATTTCTTACCGCCTTTGCCGGTTCCCGGAGCGGCCTCTTCGGCTGCATTGCCCCGTATTTGGAGCGAGCCCGTTTCCGTCCGTTCACCCCGGTGCTGTCCAGCGCACCACGCACGATATGATAGCGCACACCGGGCAAATCCTTGACACGCCCACCCCGCACCAACACCACCGAGTGCTCCTTAGCGTGTGGCCCTCGCCTGGGATGTACGCCGTCACCTCGATGCCGTTGGTCAAGCGCACGCGGGCAATC
>CAWEHT010000258.1:0-28497 GCA_963808455.1 uncultured Chloroflexia bacterium
GGACTCTCGTCCACACCATCACGACGGGCGAACTTTGGCCCGGCGGCAACGCCACCAGCCGCCTGCCTGTTTCAATCGCCGAGGATGCTCGCGGCCGGATATGGTTCTGGTCAGATTATCTGCTGGGCGATGACTCGCGCGGCGCGATTCATGGTGTCCTGACTTCCGAGAACGGCGCGATAACGAACCGCCCCACGCTCGATGGCGTGCCCGACGGGCGCATCTCCGTTATCGCCCCTCTGGACGGCGACACCCTTTGGCTCGCCGTGCGCGACGCGGGGATTTTCTCCGTCAACCTCGACACCCTCTCCGCCACGCGCATTGCCGAGCCGGACACCAACGCGTTTAGCGTCGTGCAAAATATCTTCTGCGTCCGCCAGACTCGCTACGTCATCAGCGGCAGCCCGGGCGAGTTCAACAGCAGCGGCCTCCTCAGCGCGCTCTGGCGCTGGCGCGGCGGACACTGGACAAAAGTGATTGACGGCCTGGACACCGACGCCACCCCGGAGCAACTCGCCAGCCGCCATTGGAGCGTCACATCAGACGGCCTGTGGCTTGGCGCATTCGGTATGGGCGGATGGTTCGTGCAGCTCGACAACGGCCTGGCACAGGCGGTTAACTGGCAGAAAAACTCCCCGTTCGACTCCATCAACCGCTGGTTTCAACTCAAGAGCGGACAGATGATGGGCCTGCAATTCGGGCGCGGTGCCATCGTCGCCGACGCCGCGCTGCTCACGCAACCACCGATTCGGCCCGCATTGGCGCGCATCATCCGCACCGGCCTCCCGCTGGTGCAAACCGGGGACGGCCGCGTGTTCGGTTTTCTGCGCGACAGGCCGGGGATGTTCTGCGAATGGGAAGGAACAATCTGGCATGAATATCCGCTACCGGATGGTTTCCAACCCGATGGCGGACATGAAACGATCCTCGATTCGCTGAACCGGATTTGGTGGGTGCATCTTCCTTACGGCACACCCGACTCCACCCCGAGTTATATCTTCGATCCGGCGCGCGGACGATTCGAGAAGTATTCCAGCTATCCGTCCGCATTGCAGGCCCAGGCGCCGCTCCTGCCCGGCCTGCGCCTGGGCGCCAACGAGTATTTCGCGCCGAAGTTTTCCCCGGACGGGCGAATTTGTTTCGAGGACAAGTTTTCCAAACTCTACTACTTCAATGGCCGCGTTTGGCGCGAATGGGAAAAAGCCAAAATCAGCAATCCCCAAAATTGGTATCAACCCATCGTCAATCCATTCTTCACCGCGGACGGCAGCCTCGCGGTCACGGTGAACAAAGCCACTTGGACCTTCAACGAACTGGACGGCTGGCGGACCAACGCCGCGGCCCGGCCTGCGGAGGAAAGCAAGATCGTCCCAGGCAAAAACCCATTTCCGCCCGCGCCGCCGTCCGGCGGGAACATTGATTCCGCCATCACGGACAGGCTGGGCATAAGTTGGCTGACCTCGGGCGGGCAACTATTTCGCAGCGCGTTTGGTTTGACGCGCCCGTGCTTCCCCGCCAACGAGCCGGAGCCGTTCGCCGACGGCCGCAAGCTGACCGAAGCTCTTGCTGATAACTTCGGCGACGCCTTTTTGCGCACCAGCTTTCAAGGACGCGATGAATATGTGCTCGTGCCGGCGCGCCAACCGCTGCCGCGCGCAACGGCGGAGTTGGTGGAAAACGGCGAAGACGGCGTGTTGCTGAAACTCTCCGCGAACATCCCTTCGCCGCGTTTCAGTTGGCGTCTGGACGACGCGCCGTGGAACCCGGCCGCCACCAACCGGACGCTCCGCTTCGATGAGCTTTCCGCCGGCCGCCATCGCGTGCGGGCCATCGCGCTGGACGAACAATTGCAAGCCTCCCCGGAACCGGCGGAGCTTTCGTTTGACACGGTTTCCGTTCCGCTGGAAGAAATTCAAAAATGGATCGCGCAGCTTGGCGACAGGGACCTTGACCGCCGCGAGGCCGCCGTCAAGGGTCTCTCCCGCCACGCGAAACTCGCCCTGCCGGCCTTGCTGGAGGCGCGCGGAAGCGAGACCGATGCCGACCGCCGCTGGTGGCTGGACGCCGCCATTCAGGCGTGCGGCCATTGACCGCGGTAACGCAACCGCCACAGTCCCACTGTAGCGGCGGTCTATGGCCGTCGCACAATAGCGCAAACGCCAACCCGAAAGTCGTATCAAACCTTGCCAATTTGTAATGTTGGGGAAAGTTCCCCGTTAAGTTCCTGTGGCATTGTTCTTCCATCAAACCGAAAGACGGTTCGCAAAAACAATTAACAAAGAAACAAAGACTATGAATAATCGAATTCGAAAAACCGGGGTCGCCTTGTTGATGGGCGGCTTCCTGGCGGTCGCGGGCGTGAGTGTGCTCCACAACGCCCGCGCCAGTGATCAACCGTTGGCCAAGTCCCAGCCCATGGGTCTGGTCATTGATGACCACGCGCTGGCGCGCGACGCCAGGACGGGCGTCAGTTACGCCGCGGTCGTCAAAAAAGTCATGCCCAGCGTCGTCAAGGTGGAAGTGACCACCGCCGCCAGGGAATCCTCGGTGGACATGCCCGGCATGCTCAACGATCCCTTCTTCCGCCAATTCTTTGGCAACCCCTTGGGAGGCGGACGCCAGCGGATCATCACCCCGCCCGAACACGGCCTCGGTTCCGGCGTCATCGTCACCAAGGACGGCTATATTCTCACCAACGATCATGTCGTGGACGACGCCGACAAGGTGAAAATCACCTTGCAGGACGGGCGCGAATTCACCGCCAAAGTCGTCGGCAAAGACAAGGAGTCCGATGTCGCCGTGGTCAAGATTGACGCCAAAGACCTTCCCGCCATCACGCTGGCGGACAGTTTGAAAATCGAGGTGGGCGACGTCGTTCTCGCCGTCGGCAACCAAAGCTGGCCGAGAAGTCGGCCTCGGCGTCGCGCGAGATCGCCACCCTGATCCGGGCGGTGCAGGTCACGACCGACAGCAGACTATCCGCGTCACGCAGCAGGAAGACGGCGACGTGGCGCGCGGCGTCGAGGCTGCCACATCGGCAGGCCAATCGTTGTCGGAGATCCTGGCCACGACGGCCCAGAGCGACACGGCAGTGGCCAACATCCAGAAGGCGGCAGCCCAAATCCAGCAGATGGCGGCGCAGGTGATGTCGGCGCTCGAGGTCGTAACGCGGGCAGCGAGCAGACGACGAGCCGGGCGCAGGCGATGGGGAGCGAGCTCGACCAGATCCTCCAGGATATCGATTGCGCCGCGGCCTCGACGGAGGCAAACTCGGGGTCGTTCCAGGAGGCGTCGGCCAGCACCAAGGAGCTGTCGGCGCAGGTGGAGGAAGTCGCGGCGTCGGCAAGGGAGATGGCCGACCTTTCCGTGTCCTTGCGCCGGACCGTGGCGCTGTTCGACACCGGGGCGAGGCAAGAACAGCGGGCCAGGCCCCAGCCGGTGAAGCCGGCCCAGCGAGGCAAGCCGGCGCCGGCCGCCCCCGCCCGCCGCGCGGCAGTTGCCATCGCCGGGGCGAGGCGCTGACGCCGCAGCGTACCAAGGGCCCGCGCCGTCCCGGCAAAGGTGAGCCCGCCGGGACGGCGCTGCCGGGCCCCACAAGAGGGCATGCCCACCGGTCCCAGGGCGAGGTCATGTTGCGCGACCGCGCCGGGACGCAGCCCGGCTTGCTTCCACCGAGCCTGGTTGCCGCGCTGCGGTGGGCTAATTCGTACAGGGCTGGCTGCTGCATGGATATGGATCTGCCCCCGCGCGCGTTTGACGCCGGCGCGGCCGGGTGCTAGACTGGCGCTAACCCCCAGCAGGAGAGGGCGCCCAGCGCCCGATGGGCCGGCGCCGCACCTCCCTGCGGAGGGCGGATGGGCGTGAAAGGGGACGATGAGCAGCGGGATGCGCGGACGGCAAACGTGGCAGGGGGGGCATTGGAGCGGCTGAGCCCGGCCCCAGGCGAAGTCAAGCCGGGAAGCCCCTCTGGGCGGGAGGCGGGGCAGCTCCGCAGGGTCCGGCGCAAGCAGGCCGGCCGCCGGCCTCCGCACGACAACGGCCGGGGCATGCCGCTGTGGCGTCCGTGTGCGCCTTCGAAAGGCTTCCTGTTCCGGGCCGCAGCGATCGTCGCGGTGCTCCTTTTGCTCATCGCCGCCGGTGCGGGCTGCGCGGCGCCGGCGCCGCTTCTGTCGGGCGTGAGCGTCACGCCGGGGGAGATCAGGCCGGGGGCGGCCAGCGGCCTGGCCGGGCCTTCCGCGGCGACGGTCACGCCGCCGCCGGCGCTCTGGCAGGCCACGCCCGGCCAGGCCCCGCCGCCGGCGGCCCACATCGCCTACACGTTGGGTCGGGCGGCCAGCGTGGCCATCTACTTGATCGGCCCGGACGGGCAGCAGCACGTCTATCGCCCGCCCCGCCAGAGCACGGCAGGTGCCTACACGCTGGACTGGGGCGGGGTAGTCAACGAGCCGTTGCTGCGGGCGGTGCCCGGCGGGGAGGAGACGCTCCAGAGCTGGGTGCTGCCGCAGGGCAGCTACCGATGGGTGGTCGAGGCCACGGACGGCGCCGGAGGAACGGCGCGGGACGAGGGTCCCATCACGGTTGACGTGGTCCGGCCCACCCATCGAGGTGCAGCATTTCACCGTAGTGCCGCACGATTTCAGCCCAAAACAGGACGGGCTGCGCGACAATCGCGTCTCCGTGACCTACTACCTGAGCCGGCCGGCGAGCCAGGTGGAAGTCTACCTGCGTAGCCTCAGGGATGCCCTGGCGGGCGGGACCGGGCAAAAATACCCGGTCAGCACCGCACCGACGGACTTCGACCCGAAGCCGGGCGATCCCGGCTACCACGGCATGAGTTGGGATGGCGGCGTCGATATGGGCGCCGTGCCGCCGCCGGATGGCGACTACGTCATCTACGCCGAGGCGCAGGATGCGTTGGGAAACCGGGCGGTGGTCACCTCCACGCTGAGCATCCACGAGGGCGGGCGGCCGCTGGCGGATATTGTGGGCGGCGACCTGCACTGGCAGAACCAGGAAGATCGGGTGCTGCCGGTGGGGCTGGGGCAGTCGCTCTGCTTCACGGCCACCGTGGCGAACATCGGCCCCGTGCCGATCCGTACCTCAGGCCCGTGGCCGGGCCAGCTCTACGAGCTGAGCCAGAACAGTAACACCCTCGCAGCCAGCCAGGGCCAGACCGCCTGGTACCAGCAGGCGGGGGTCTGGCGGTTGGGCGTCAATTACGACAACACCGGGCTGGACTACCCGTTCCGCTGGGCGATCGGGCGCCCGCAAGACCTCGAAAAGCGTGTGATCGACGGCCGGACGCAATACTACCTCATGCCGGGCCACCAGGGACAGGTGACCGGCTGTGTCCGGTTCGATAGCGCGCCGCCCGTCAGCACGCGCCTTTTCTGGGGCGGCCTGATCCAGGAATATGTGGCAGTCGTGGCCGATCAGGTGGACCCGCTCAACGTCGTTTTCAGCTCCTCACGCTGATGCTTGAAAATCGTTCGCCGGCGGCCAGCCAGCGGCCCTCGCCGGCCCTGTTTCGCGACCTGAGTTGACATAACACTTGCGGCGCGGTAAAGGCGCGCGCCCGCCTGCCCAGCCGCGCCCGATATCGGCCCCAGACGATGCGCCCAGATGCTATTGCGGTTCATCGCATATACGATGTGATGCAGATGCGGGCAAGAACAGGGGTGAATTGCGTCTAGTCTTATCTGCGATGCGATGCAATTGCATGTCTAAGCAGATGCGGCAAAGGCCAGGGCTGCCACATGCGCCGAATAGCAACTGCGTCTGAAAGCAGCTGGATGTCAACGCAGATGCATGGAACCATGGTGGCCGTCATACGCTTGCAACGGGATAGAAGTTACACTACAATGGGCTTCCTGGTTCAGGCGCGACGGTGAAGAGCTGAGCCCAAATCGAAGCAGGCGCACCCGGGGGCCGGCGGCAGGGTTCCGCCCCTTCGGCGACCCGCAGCGCGGGGTTGGGCGCCATCGAGTTTCGCTTCGCGGAGGCGCGACGTGACGAAGTTGATGCAGGCGGTAAATAGCAACGATGTTTATGCGGTGAGTAAGCTCATCAGCCAGGGTGCCGACGCGAACGAGCTGGATGCGGCCAGCCAGAACGCGCCGCTGATCATGGCTGCCTACAGGGGGCATACCGAGATCGTCAGGCTGCTGCTCGAGGCCGGCGCCGACGTCACCGCGCTCGATCCCGAGATGAAGGCGACGGCCCTCCACGCCGCTGCCTACGCCGGGCGCACGGAAGCGGCCAGGCTCCTCATCGAGCACGGGATCGACATCGATAGGCAAGGTCCGTACAACGGCTACACGGCGCTGCACGATGCCATCTGGCAAAACAACGTGGCGACGGCGACGCTCATCATCGAGGCGGGAGCCGACCTGAACATCAGGAGCAACGCCGGGGAGACGCCCCTGCAACTTGCCCGGCAGCGCAACCGCCTGGAGATCGTGGCGATCATCGAACGGAAACAGGCGAGCGCCGGCTCGTCAGGAACGGCTGCCAACCCGGCGTAACTGTCTTTCTGGCTGCCTCGAAACACCCGGCGCGCTCGCCTCGCCGCTGTCATTCTGAGCGGGTTGACGAGAAGGCTCACATCGCGGCGAGTCACAGCGAAGAATCCGTCGCGGGGTTCCCGCAGGGGATGCTTCGGCAAGTCCCTCCTTCACGCGCCCTCAGTGACGCCCGGCCAGGGCCATGAAGACATCCTCGAGGCTGGCCTCCGCCGGCCGGACGGAGGCCGAGGCGCCGAGGGAGCCCAGGGCCGCGAGCAACGTACCTTCGGTGTGGCTGCCGTCCTGAGTGATGGCATGGACGCGGTCGCCGCGCAGGCCGACCTGGAAGACACCTGGCACGTGCTCGAGTGCCTCGACCGCCGCGACGAGCGAAGCCGGCTCCACGAGGATATCCCACGTCGGCCCCGGCAACGTCGTACTTTTCAGGCAGCTCGGCGTGTCCATGGCCAGCAGGTGGCCCTGGTTCATGACGCCGAGCAGGTTGCAGTACTCGGCCTCGTCCATGTAGTGCGTGGTGACGAATATTGTCGTGCCTGCCCGGGCCAGCGAATCGATGAGATCCCAAAGACGCGCCGGGCAGCGGGGTTGACCCCGCTCGTCGGCTCGTCGAGCATGAGCAGGCGTGGGCCATGCACGAGCGTGATCCCCAGCGCCAGCCGCTGGCGCCACCCTGTGGATATCTCACCGGCGCGCGCGGTTTCGTGGCCTTCCAACCCGACCACCTGCAACGCCTCGCGCACGTGCCTGGCGCGTTCCCGAGGGCCCAGGCCATAGACGCCCGCGTAGAAGTCCAGGTTTTCGACCACCGAGAGCTCGTCGTAGAGTGCGAATTTCTGGCTCATGTAGCCGACGATCGGGCGGATGCGCTTGCCTTCGTGACGGATGTCGTGGCCCAGGACGTGGGCCGTGCCCGATGACGGGTGGAGGAGCCCCAGCAACATGCGGATGGTCGTCGTCTTGCCGCTGCCGTTTGGCCCCAGATAGCCGACGATCTGGCCGGCCGGGACCTCGAACGAGACGTCATCAACTGCTGTGAAGTTGCCGAATTTCTTCGTTAGATGCTCGACCGTCACGGCCAGCTCAGGCATGGAGCGCCTCCGGGGCGGCACGTTGTGCTTCCCGCTCTAGAAGTGAGATGAATACGTCTTCCAGCGACGATGGAATGGGGCGTATCGCTTCCACCTGCACTCCTGCGGCGGCCAGCATCACCGGCAGACGCTCGCAAGGGCCCTGGCCGATGCCGGCGCAGTCAGCATTGCGCAGGCGGAGGTGCAGGCGGTCCCCAAAGGCCACCACATTCTCCACATCAGGGTCTGCCAAGCAAATATCCCTGGCGATATGCTTGGGCTGGGCCACCAGCTCGATGATGCGCCCGGCGAGCAGCGTCTCCAGCTCGTGCGGCGTGCCCTCGGTCAAGATGCGCCCCGCATACATGAAGCCCAGCCGGGTGCAGCGTGCGGCCTCATCCATGTAGGGCGTGCTGACCACAACGCCCACCCCCCCGCTCATCAGGCGGATGATGAGCTGCCAGAAGTCCTGGCGCGTCACCGGGTTCGACCCCCGTCGTCGGCTCGTCGAGCAGCAACAGCCTGGGGCGGTGGATGAGGGCGCAGGCCAGCCCCAACTTCTGCTTCATCCCGCCCGACAACTGCTCGGCGCGGCGCCGCTCGAACCCGTCCAGGCCGACGAAAGCGAGCAGCTCCGCCGAGCGCTCGACGGTCTCGGCGCGCGGAACGCTACGTGCCGAGGCGAAAAAGCTCAGGTTCTCGGCGACGGTCAGCTCGCCGTAGAGCGAGAAGCGCTGCGCCAGGTAACCCACCTGCGCCAGCGCCTCGGTGCCGCGCTCCCGGAGGTCGTGACCCATGATGCGCACGTCGCCGCCCGCCGAATGCAGCGCGCCGACGAGCAGCCTCATGGTGGTCGTCTTGCCTGCGCCATCGGGGCCCACGAGACCGTAGGCTTCACCGGGCTCTACCAGCAGGCTGACGCCGTCGACCGCCTTCGTCGCCGCGGTAGCTCTTGCGCAGATCGTGCGCTTCCAAAATTGGCGTGGTCATCGCAGGGCTCACTTCACAATGCTTCGGGCGGCGCTGCCTACCACAAACGTCACGTCGGCCGGCATGCCCGGCTTGAGCAGGCCCTGCGGGTTGGACAGCGCCAGCTTGATCCCGTACACCGTCGTCAGTCGCCCCGCCGGCGTCTGGACGTTGTTGGGGCTGAACTCGGCCTGGTCGGCAATGTACTCCACGGTGCCGTCGAAGCTCTGGCCGGGGAATGAAGTTGACGGTCACGCGCGCCCGTCCCCAATACGGACGACGCCGTATTCGTTCTCCGGCAAGTACACCGTGAGGGTCAGCTTGCCCAGATCGCCCATGATCAGGGCGCCGCCGGGCAGCGCCATTTCGCCGGGCTCGCCCGAACGGCTCAAGATGACGCCCTCGCTCGGCGAGAGGATGCTCATGCGCGCGATCTGCTTGTCGAGCAGGGCGACTTGCGCCTGCGCCTCGGCTACCTGGCTGGCGGCCGCCTGCGCCTGGGCCTTCGCAGCCGCCACCTGCGCCGCAGCCGCCTGGATCTGCTGGACGGGGTTGCCGGCGAGCAACAGGCTCAGGTTATCCTGCTCGGCTGCCAGCGTCGCCTGAGAGGCTGCCAGGCTGGCCTGGCTCTGGCTGACCACAGCCGAGGCCTGTATGACACCGGCCTCCGCCTGATCGATGGCACCGCGCGAACTGGTCGAGCTGCGGCGTGGTCCCTGCCAGCACGCCCTCGTAGCTGGCCTTGGCGTTTTCCATCGCCAGGGTGGCCTGCTGCAAGGCCGTGGATTGCGGCATCATGGCGATTTTGGCCTGGCTCTTGACCTCATCATACGCGGCCTGCGCTTGCTGGACTGCGGCAGCGGCTTGTTGGTAGAGGACCAGCGCGGCGGTGATCTGCTCCGGATGAGCGCTCTGTTCCAGGTTCGCATACGCTGCCACTGCCTGCGAGCGCTGCGCCTGGGCCGCCTGCAGGGCGCCGCTTGCCCCCTGAAGCTGGCCCCGGGCGGTGACGACACGGTCCTGGTCCGCCGCCACAGCCTGTTGTTCGGACGCGATTTGCTGCACCCGGGCACCGGCACGCAGCAGGTCGAGCTGTGCCTGGGCGGCAGCCTGGTTGGCTACGGCGGCCGACTCCGAGTTCTGGGCCGCCGCTACGGAGGCCGCGGCTTGCATGCGCTGCGCCTGTACTAGCGTAGGTATCCAGCTGCACCAGGGTCTGCCCGGCCTTCACGACATCCCCTTCATCGACCAGCATCGACGTGATGCGACCTGAAGCCTCCGCCGAAATCGTGACGTCGGTTGCCTCGATGGTGCCCTCGGCGACAAGGTTGCCTGCCTGGGCTTCTGCCCGCCCCACCCACCAGCGATATCCACCGAAGGCGACAGCTGCGACCACCACGATGAGCAGCCATCGAATACGTGTCTTGCGTGCCATAGATACCTCCAAGGATCAGTCCAGGGACTTGTGAAAGCGCAGCACTGCCGCACCCATGATCACGACCGCAAAGATCGCCAGGGCCTCGATCTGCGGCCACAGTGCGTTAACTCCTACGCCCTTGAGGACGATACCGCGTGTGATGATGAGAAAATAGCGCAAGGGGACCGCATAACTCAGGATCCGCAGCACCCTCGGCATCGCTGCCAGCGGGAAGAAGAAGCCAGACAGGTACATGAACGGCAGCTGTATGAACGATGAGGTGATCTGGGCCTCCTGCTGGGTCCTGGCGATGGTCGAGACGAAGAGGCCCAGGCCCAACGTGGTGGCCAGGAACAGGAGCGACACCAGCAGCAAGAGAGGGATGCTGCCGTTGATCGGGATGCCGAAGATCAGCACGCCCAGACCCAGGATCAGCAGCGTGTCGAACATGCCGATGACCATGAAAGGCGCCATCTTGCCGATCATCAGCTCGATGGAACTGAGGGGCGTGACCCCCAGCTGCTCGATCGTGCCGCGCTCGCTGCTCGCGCACGATCGCGCTGGCCGTCAGGTTCGTGGTCGTGAACTGCAGGATCAGGCCGATCAAGGCGGGAATCATGTAGAAGGCGCTGATCAGGTCGGGATTGTACCAGACCTGCGTATGCACCTCGATCGAGCCGCCGGGGTCCCCGGTCTGCCCGGCGGCCGCGACGCTTGTCACCTGCAGTGAGGTCGATTTGGCTTCGGCGATTGCCCTGGCATTGGCCAGCGCCGTGCCGGCGACGGACGGGTCGGAGCCGTCCAGCACGAAGGATACCGGCGACGTCTGCCCGGCGGCCAGCAGGTTGCCGTAGCCCGGCGGGATGATCAGGCCGGCGCGGGCGCTGCCGTTGTTGACCAGGCGCCGCAGTTCGGCCTCGTTGTCTGACGTCGAAATCAACAAGGAAGTAATCGGCCGTGCGGTAGGCCTCGACCAACTGCCGCGACGCCGGCGTGCGGTCCCGGTCGATCACGGCCAGGGGCACGTTGCGCACGTCGTTGGTGGCCGAGTAACCGAGCAGAACCAACTGCATCAGCGGCATCATGAGAGTAATTCCCACCGTGCGCCGGTCGCGGCGAGATCTGGATGATTTCCTTGCGTATGATCGAAAGCAGACGGATCAAGTTCATATCGTCGAGCGGACCTCCTGTATGCGGCCCGAGCGCGCTCCGATTCGGCGCCGGAGAACCTTGGGAAGATGGGCCATCAGTCGAGGCTCTTGCGAAAACGCGACACGGCCGCGCCCATGATAACCACGGCGAAGATCGCCAGCGCCAGGATACTCGGCCACAGCGCCGAGACGCCGACCCCTTTGAGGATGACCCCGCGCGACAGCACGAGGAAATAACGCAGGGGGAAGATGTAGCTGATGACCTGCAGAGTCTTCGGCATGGCTGCCAGCGGATAGATCAGCCCCGACAGAAACTGCGACGGCAGGATGATCAGCATCGTCATCAGCTGCGCCTGCCGCAGCGTTTGGGCCACGGTCGAGACGAAGAGCCCGATGCCGAGAATGGTGGCCAGAAACAGGGCGGACAGTAGCAGGAGCAGCGGGATGCTCCCGTTGATGGGCACATGAAAGAGCAGCACGCCCAGCACGAGCACTTCGACCGTGTTGACCATGCCGATGATCACGAACGGCGCCAGCTTGGCGATCATCATCTCGGCAGCGGTGATCGGCGTGACGATCAATTGCTCGATGGTGCCGCGCTCACGCTCGCGCACGATGGCGTTGGCCGTGAGGTTCGTGAGCGTGAACTGTAAGATGAGCCCGATCAAGGCGGGGATCATGTAGAAGGCGCTGACCATGTCAGGGTTGTACCAGACCTGCGTGTGCATCTCGATCGAGCCGCCGGGCTGCCCGGCCTGCCCGGCCGCCGCGGCGGCTGCCAGCTGCAGCGAGGCCGATTTGGCCTGGGCGATCGCCCTGGCGTTTGCCAGCGCCGTGCCGGCGATGGCCGGGTCGGAGCCGTCAAGCACAATGGACACTGGCGACGGCTGGCCAGCGGCCAACAAGGCGCTGTAGCCGGGTGGGATGATCAGGCCGACCAGGGCGCTGCCGTTGTTAACCAGGCGACGCAGCTGGGCCTCGCTGTCAACGTCGAAATCGACCACGAAGTAACTGGCCGTGCGGTAGGCCTCGACCAGTCCCCGCGATGCCGGCGTGCGGTCCCGGTCGATCACGGCCAGGGGCACGTTGCGCACGTCGTTGGTGGCAGCGAAGCCCAGCAGCAGCAATTGCATCAGCGGCATGGCGAAGGTCAGGCCCAGGGTGCGCGGGTCGCGCAGGATTTGCAGGAACTCCTTGTGGATCATCGAAAGCAGCCGTGGAATCTTCATGCCGTGGCTCCCCGCAGGAAGACCTCTACGGCCGTCTTCACCAGGGTGTCAGGGCTGAGATGCTGTGAATCGTGCACCGGAATGACCTCGTTTGTCAGGAAATAAAGCAAGAGCGGGCCGATGAAGCAGCGGGCCGCCGCCCCTACATCCATGGGGCGCAGCGCGCCGGCCTCGATCTGGCGGGCCAGGTAGCGATGCAGGGCGAGGAAGCGCGGGCCGGCCACGACGGAAGACCACACCGCGCCGACCTCCGGCCGGCGCAGCGCCTCGCTCAGCATCACGCGAAAGAGGGCGACCGTCGAGGGATTGGCCATGGTGGCAAGGAATGAGTTGGCCACCAACGTCAGGGCCTCGCGAGGAGCCAGGCCGGCGAGCGCGTCCTCGCGGCCCAGCGTCCATATGGCCGGCATCTGTGCCGCCACTGCCTGGCGGAGCAGGTCGGTCTTGTCCTCGAAGTAATGGTAGATAAGGCCGGGCGAGCCGATCCCGGCCGCCAGCGCGATATCCTTGCAGGTAGCCTTCTCGTATCCCCGCTCGGCAAAGACAGCGAGGGCACCCTCCATGATCTGCTGGCGCTTCCTATTGAACTCGATCTCATCCCGGAAGTGTGTCATAACCACCCCAATCTTGGATTGATCGTTCAATCAATATCCATCCCAAGCCTATCATAGATTGACTGTTCAATCAATATAACATTCAGAGCCTATCATGGATCGAGCATCCGGTCGGCAGGGGATCACACATTCTCCTCATCGCGCTCCGGGGCCGCCGGGCCGGGTAATGCGAGAGAAGTTGGGCGGCGAGTGCCGGCTCGGCGTAAGGAAAATGTGAGGTCCGGCTGGCTGTGCCCCGAAAGGTCGGATGGCCAGCGCCGGCTCGGCGTAAGAAGAAAATGAGGGCCGGCCGGCCGCTCTGAAAGGGCAGGCGGCGAGCCGGCGCTCGCCGTAAGGAAAATGTAAGGGCCGGCGGTTTGTTCCAATACTGGGGCCCGAGGGCGGGCCCGGCATAAGGAAAGTGTATGGTCCGGCTGCTGGTCCGAAAGTTGACAGGGCGACGAAAGAGGATTAGAATCTGAATAGTGCTAGTCAGATTCTGGCTAGACCTCCTGTACCCACTTCTCTCTTGAATTGGTCGAGGAAGATCTCTGGCCTGAACGAGGTGAGCTAAGCTTGGAGCCAAGCAACACGATGGAACGGGCACGGCCAGGCCTCCGCGGCACGGCCACTCGCCGCGGAGCGGACACGGGACGGCGGTGGCACTGGGGCTGGTGATCGCCCCTCTCGTTGTCTTCTACCTTTCCCTCTTGATCGGGCGTTATCCTATCGATCCCGGCGTGGCGATCGGGGTCCTGGCATCGCGCTTCATGCCCATCACCCGATATTGGCCGGCCACGGTCGAGACGGTGATGTTCCAAATCCGGCTGCCCAGGACCCTGCTGGCCATGTTGGTGGGGGCCGGTCTGGCCATCAGCGGGGGCTCCTACCAGGGCATGTTCCGCAACCCGCTGGTCAGCCCGGATATCCTGGGCGTCTCTTCGGCGGCGGGTTTCGGCGCCGCCCTGGCGATCCTGCTGTGGAACAACACCATCTGGATCGAGGTGAGCGCTCTGGCCTTCGGCTTCGCCGGCGTGCTCCTCACCTATGCCATCAGCCGGGTCCACAAGACGTCGCCCGCCATCATGCTGGTCCTTGCCGGCGTGATCGTGGCGGCATTCTTCTCGGCGCTGATCTCTGTGACCAAGTACGTGGCCGACCCCTACGAGAAGCTGCCGGCCATCACGTTCTGGCTAATGGGCAGCCTCGACTCGGCGGACTGGCCACGCCTCACCGTGGCGTTTCCGCTGATCTCGGTAGGCTCGCTCGGGCTGGCCCTGGTGAGCTGGCGGATCAACCTCCTGGCCATGGGAGATGAGGAGGCCCGGTCGCTCGGGGTCCGGACGGAGCTCCTCAAGGGCATCATCATCTTCTGCAGCACGATGGCCACCGCGGCGGCCGTTTGTGTCAGCGGCATGATCGGTTGGGTAGGGCTGATCATCCCGCACGTTCGCGCGTTCCCTCGTGGGACCGGACCACCGCAAGGTGCTGCTGGCCTCGCTGGCCCTGGGCGCGACCTATCTGTTGATCATCGACGATATTGCCCGCACCGCGACCGCCGCCGAGGAATCCCGCTGGGCATCCTCACCGCGCTCATCGGCACCCCCTTCGTTCGCGTTCTTGCTCAGGCAGACCAAGGGAGGGTGGAAGTAGATGGCCGCGCTGCTGCAGGTGAAGGACGCCGCCTTCGGGTATGACGACCGCGAGGTGTTCGGAGGGCTCGACTTCGAGGTGCATGCCGGCGAGACGCTGTGCATCCTGGGGGCCAATGGCTGCGGCAAGACGACGCTGCTGCGCTGCCTGGGGGGCGGCCTCAAGCTGAAGCGCGGCACGATCCTGCTGGCCGGCAGGAATCTGGCGGCGCTCGGGCCGATCGAGATCGCCAGGACAATGGGCTTTGTCTTTCAGGAACACAGCGCGCCCTTCCCTTTCCCGGTGCTGGAGGTGGTGCGCATGGGCCGGGCGCCTTACCTGGGCTTCCTGGCGCAGCCGTCCGAGCGCGACACCGAGATTGCAGAGCATGCGCTGGGGATGGTGGGCATGGCCCACCTGCGCGACAAGCCCTACACGCGCATCAGCGGCGGGGAGAGGCAGCTGGTGCTGATCGCCCGGACGCTCGCCCAGGAGCCGCGGGTGATCCTCCTCGACGAGCCCACATCGCACCTCGACTTCAAGAACCAGGCGCTGATCCTGAAGATCGTGCAGCGGCTCGCGGGGCAGGGGCTGGCGATCGTGATGACCACGCACATGCCGAATCACGCCCTGACGTTCCCGAGCCGGGTGGCGCTGATGAGCCGGGGCAAGTTCGTTGCCGTCGGCGACGCCCCGACGACCGTCACCGAGGCCAACCTCCGGGCCACCTATGACATCGACGTGCGCGTGCTCTCCGCCACTGACCCGGTCTCCGGTCACAGGTTCGTTTTCTGCGTGCCGGCGATGACGGGCGACGGTCTCCTGTGACTCACATCACACCAACGCATAGGAAGGGGATTGAGGTATGAACAGAAAGGCATCATGGCATCTGCTCAGCGTGGTGATCGGCGTCGCGATCTTGCTGAGCCTGGCCGGCTGCGGCGGGGCAGCGACCCCGGGCGGGCAAGGCGCCGGCACGCCCGGTGCGGGGCCATTCACCGGCCAGGCAACGGTAACCACGGAAGCCGGGGCATCGACCGGCCAGCCGGCGGCCCCGACCGCGACCCAGGTCGGCCAGGCGATCGCCGCGGCCCCGACGACGACCCAGGGCAGCGAGGCCACCGCGGCCCCGGCCGCGAGCCAGGGCAGCCAGGCGGCTGCCGCGGCCCCGACCGCGAGCCAGGGCAGCCAGGATAACGGCACGCGGACCATCACCGACATGTCGGGCCGGCAGGTGGTGGTGCCGGCCCAGATCCATCGCATCCTGGCCGTCCATCCGGTGGCCAGCTACATGTTGAACGAGCTGGCGCCGGACAAGCTGGTGAGCGTGGACAAGCTGTTCCGGTCCGAGTATCTGGCGGAAGGCGCGCGGAAGTCGTACTCCGACGCCGACGTCCAGCGGCTGTCGGCGCTGCCGGTCACCGCTGTGTTCTTCCAGGGGGTCAACCCGGAGCAGATTTTGAAGCTGAAGCCCGACGTCGTCGTTACCATCGTGCGGCACCCCAACCTGGACGAGTTCGCCGCCCAGCTCGGCGTGCCGGTGGTCACCTTCGCCAAGGACTCGCTGCCCCTCTACGCCAAATCCCTGCGCATGCTGGGCACGCTGGTGGGCAACGAAGACAAGGCCGATAAGCTGGCCGACTATTGGGAGGCCACGCTCAAGCAGGTCACCGACGAGACAGCGAAGGTGCCGGCCGAACAGAGGCTGCGGGTCTACTATGCCAACAGCGGCATCCTGACCACGCCGGGGCCCGCGTCGATCATGGCCTCGATCATGAACCTGGCGGGCGGCAACAACGTGGGGAAGGGCCTCACGGACCGGAGCAACGAGGACATCGAGGTCTCGCTCGAGCAGGTGATCAGCTGGGACCCGGAGGTGATCTTCGTCGGGACCGCGTCTGACAAGCAGAAGATCATGAGCGATCCGGGATGGGCGGTCATCAGCGCCGTGAAGAACAACCGGGTCTACGTCAGGTTGACCTATGGCAGCACGGACGGCATCGAAGCGCTGATGGGCCTGTTGTGGGCCCAGAACATGCTTTTGCATCCCGGCGATGCGGCTGCCGACCAGCGCTTCACGCAGACGATGAAGGAATACTACGCGCTCTTCTTCAATTACCAGATCACGCCGGCCGAGATCACGGAGGTCAACCCATAATCGAGCACGCGATTCGAGGAGATCCTAGAAAAAGAGCGCGAGCGCGGCAATCGAGTACGCGACGAGGCGCTGTTCCTGCTCCAGGAGACCGAAGACGAGGCCAAGGCCGGCGAGCTGTTCGGCGCCGCCTGCCGCGTGCGGGAGACGGTGAAGGGCAATGTCTTCGAGTGGAGCGGGGGGATCGCGCGGGTGCTCAGGTGCAACCTGCGACCGCTGTGCCGCTTCTGCCCTTACTGGCGGGAGAAGGGCCAGACGCCCCTCACGATCGAGGAGGTCCTGAAGGGCGTGGCCTATATCCAGGCCCACGGGCTCAAGAAATTCCATCTGAGCGGGGGGACGACGCTGGGCAGCGACGGGCGCGACCTGCTGGGAATCGTCGAGGCCATCCGGGCCGCCGGCTTCGGCGACCTGGCGATAGAGGTCAATTGCGGCGCGGCGTTGTCGCTGGCCACCCTCAAGGAGCTCAAAGCCCTGGGCGTTTACCGGGTTAGCTCGGTGTTCGAGACGGTCAACCCGGGGCTGTTCAAGGAGATGAAACCCGGCGACGACCTGGAAGCCAAGAAGCAGTTTGCGATGCGGATCGGCGAGGCCGGCCTCCAGCTCGGGACGGGCGTGATGGCCGGGCTCGGCCCGGAGGGCGCCCGATACCAGGACTACGTGGATTTTATCTTCCACGTGAAGGGCTACGAGCACCTGGGATATGTCTACGTCACCAAGTTCTCGCAGTTCAAGGATATCCTGATGGAAGGCCATCCGGCCTGCTCGGCCGGCGAGGCGGCGCGGCTGATCGCCGTGATGCGGCTCGTGCTGAGAAATACGGATATTGGGTCGGCGGCAGGATGGGATTCCAGCGATCATCCGACCCCATTCATGGCCGGCTGCGGCAACAAGGCCGGCGGGATCCACGTCAACCGCATCACGCGCTACAAGGATGACCTGCCGGCCGACGAATACACCTTCGAAGGGGACATGGAGTTTCACAACACGATGGCCGCTACGGCCGCGCGCTACGCGGCCATGGGCGTGACCATCGTGCCTCTGCTGGCGTAAAGGGCGCCTGGCCCTCGCGCCCGCAGCCCAGAGGCTTGGCTCCCCGAAGAGGTCCTTGCTTTGCCGGAGGCCGCCTGGCCCCCGGCAAGGTGCCCTGTTGTTTTTATGCTGGGGGCCGGCCTGGCCCCCAATCCCGCACTTTGCTACTTGCTGGGAGCCGCCTGGCCCCCAGGCGCCCCCCTGAACAGGCCGAATACATGGTGCACGGATGTTCGGGGACATGGTGGACAGGTATCCAGCGTCACGAAGCTGGCCTCGCCCCTTGTCGTAGGGCCTGTGGGCAGGTGGGCAGGCCGCCAGGACTGCCCACCTGCCCACAGGCCAGCCGGCCCCCAGTGCCTAAACAGGGACCCCATTCGGTGACACCAGACGGATGCTTCGCTGGCGTTCCGCCGCGGCGCTGGTTGTCTCGCCCACCCGCTCAGCATGACAAATGCCTCTACCGAGGACCTTCCCTGCACATGCACTAGCAAGAAACGTGCGAAACCACCACGGGCACATGTGCCGTCAGGCGCTCGCCGAAGCGCACGGCGACACGCGGGGGCCACCTGGGCCGTGAGGCTCTGCGTTCCCCAGGCTACCGGCTTAACCGGTTGTTAACGGGGCATTAAGTATTCGGGTAACGCGGTGTTAACCGCAAAAGCAGCCTTCTCGACTATGCTGTTACGTAAGCAGTCCTTCGAGCAAGGAGGTATAGGTGCTCATGTCAAAGAAGTATTTGCTTATCGGCGCGGCCGTGATACTGGTGCTGGCGCTGGGAGTGGCAGGAGTGGCTATGGCGCAGACTGCGACACCGCGGGCAACGCCTTCCGGAAGGGGCATGATGCCGTTCATGGGCGGCATGGGGGCATTCGGCTTCATGGGGGGCAACGGGCAGCGCACGACCGACTGGTCAACCTTCGACGCGGAGGCAAGCACGCTCAAGATGCCGCCCGACCAGCTCTTCGATGCGCTCCACAGCGGCAAGAGCCTCTCGGAGATCGCGACGGCGCAGGGCGTTCAGCTGAGCGCCGTGCAGCAGGCGGCGCAGGCCGCTTCCAAGCAGCAGTTCACGAATGCCATCAACCAGGCCGTCAGCTCCGGCCGGATCACCCAGGACCGGGCGAACTGGATGCTGCAAGGCCTCCAGAACGGCTGGCTCGGCGGGGGCGGCTTCTTCGGCGCCGGCCGCTTCGGCGGCATGCGCTCCAATGGGACCTACCAGAGCAGGAGTGCCCGGCCGGCGTCGCCGTCACCCACGCCGACTTCTTCGCCCACGGCGTGAGGCGAGGGAATAGGGAGCAGGGAATAGGGTATAGCAAGTTTCGCGAACTTCTCCGTTTCCTGCCAATTTCCCCCCGTCGGGGGGAACCAAAACGGTCCCCCCGACGTCTTCATGATAATAAACGCAAACGGAGGATACCGTGCCTATCATCTTGCTGCCAGCTCTCGTCGCTCTCATTGCCTGGACCATGTTGCCGTCATCGAACCGTGGCGACGTCAGCCTGAACGAGATCACTGTGCACGCTGATCCCCGCCGGGACCAATAAGGACGGGGCTGCCTCGGGTGGGGAGGCCCCTGCCCTTACAGGCGCAAGAGAGGCCGCGGCGGGCGGGGTGCCTGCTGCCGGGAAGGATGAAACAGGGGGGACGGATCGAATAAGAATCCGTCCCCCCTGTTCGTTGCCGGATGGGACAAAAGTCAGCGTCCCGGTTCCTGATCGGGAACCGGGACGCTGACGCTGAAAGGGCAAAGGTGCCCGGCCCCGGCCGGCCCCCCGGCTTATCCACATGGGGGGCGCAGCCTGTGGGCCGGGTGCGCTGGAGGCCTGGTCGGGCCCCCTCTGCAGGCGGAGCCACCGCGGGGGAGGGGGCCGGGCGCGCACCTACCTTCCCATAAGCGGGAGGTACAATTCGTCCGATAACACCGGGCAAAGCGATGCCGAGGACTTCGAGGTGATCCCGCTGAACCAGGTCTCGAAGGCCGTGTTGGCCGGCTCGCAGAGTGAGCCGCTGTCAAAATAGAACGACGACAGGCTGGTCAGGTTGTACAGCGTCAAGGGCATGCGGCCGCTGATGTCGTTGCTCTGGATGTCGATGTAAGTGGCGCCGGTCAGGTTGCCCAGCCCGCCCGGCAGAGTTCCGCCTATGGAATTGCCGCTCAGCTCGAGCTGCGTCAGATCGGGCAGGTTGCCCAGGGCAGGCGGGATCGCGCCGGTGAGGTTGTTGTCCGACAGGCTCAGCGCCGAGACGTGCTCCCCGCTGCAGGTCACGCCGTACCAATCGCACGGATCAGGGTCCTGCTCCCAGCTATTGCTGTCTCCCCACCCCGGCCCGTTTGTGCCGGTGTAGAGCGCTGCCAGGGCCTGGCACTCGGAAGCGTATATGTCGGACTGGCTGTTGCAGCCGCTCCAGGTGCCGGGGACGCTTGTGGGCGTCGGAGTAGGCGTGGGCGTGGGCGTGGACGGCGTGGCCGAGACGGTCGGCACGACAGTCGGGAACACGTCGCTGGTCGGGGCCGACGGGACGGTCAACCCGTATGCGGCGGCGAAACCGTCGTAATTGGAATCGGGCCCAGAGGGCGTCGAGACCTGCACGTCATTCTGGACCATGTAGCCGCCGTCGGGGTCAGCGGCCAGCCCCGGGTTCGAGCCGTTCGCGGTGCCGGAGAGGAATTCGGTCGTGCCGTACTCGGCCAGGCTGACGACCTGGCAATCGTTATCGCTGTAGCACTCCTCGGGCGCCTCGAGGATCCACTCGGCCGAATCCTCCTCAGCGCTGTAATACTCCTCGTCCGTGGCCGTCCAGCCCTGCGTTACGTCCTCGAGCTCGATGGTCCACTCGCTCGATCCCGTGTCCTTGATCTCGGCGTGCATCTGGTCACCGCCGTACACCGTACCGGCGTTCTGGAACTCGCTCTCGGAGGCGGGGAGGATCTCCCACCACGGCGTGTAGCTCACATTCCCGCTGCTGTCGTATTCGGCGTCAACGCCCGTCTGGATCAGGTCGCTGTTGTCGAAGCCATCGATGCCGATCCAGCTGGAAGCGTCGGTGCCGCAGGAGGTGCAGCCGGACGTAAGGGTCGGCACGACCCAGTTGCCGGTGATGTCGGTGTAGGTGCCCTCCGAGACGGACTCATTGTAGCCGGGCACGGCGTAGCCTGACCAGTTCGAGCTATACCACCCGAAGTCCTGGGCGACGCTGGCGACGCCGGCGCCCCGCGCGCGGGGCCGCGCTGGGCGCGGCCTTGGGCGTGGCCGTGATGGCCGTGGCGGCCGCAGCCTGGCTGCCCGTCCCGGACAGCGTGATGGCGGCCGTGCCGGTCCCGACCGCGTGCAGCAGGGCGATGGAGTCTTTGGGCAGGTGGTAGCGCCCGGCCGGCTGCACCAGCACACCTGAGGCCGGCGAGATGGAGGCGATCCGCTGGCCGGCGGAGCCGTGCACGAAGAGGTAAGTATCCACCGGCACCGTGACGGTCTGGGCGGCCGAGGCGGCGCTCAGGGCGAGAGACGCATGGCCGTTGGAATGCGTCAGCCCGGAGGACAGCGCTGCCCCGCCGCCCGCCGCGACCACAGATACCGTGAAGCGCGTGGTCGCGGCAGCAGCCGCGCCGGTCCCGTTCATCGCGCTGCCCGCAGGCGTCGCGCTTGCAGACGCCGGGCGCCGCGTCGGGGTCGGGCTCTCCTCGCCGGAACGCGGCGTGGGCGTCACGGTTCTCGCTGCGGCGCGTGGCGTGGGTGTCGGGGTCTCGGCCCGGAGGCCGGCCGCGACGGCCTGGCTCCCGGCAGCGCCGCGGGAAGGCCCCGCGGCGAAGATGCCCTGGCCGGTCAGGCCGGCGAGCAGGAAAAGCGCGCAGGCCGGCAGGAGCGCCAGCCGCAGACGACGGAACATCGATCCTTCCTCCATCGGGTGGCACGGGTCATTGCGACGAGCCGCGCCGGCCCCGAACCTCGAAAACCGCGCGCACCGTAGTCACGGCCCCCTCGTCGCCTTGAAAGGGCGGGGCAAGCCGGGATGGCCAACCACGGCTGGCGGGCGGCATAACAGAACGCGCGATAAGCCTGCCCGCCACCGCCGCGGGCCGAGTGCGATGCTGAAGTGCTGGCTGCGATGGGCGCAAGCCGGCGGCGGTGGCGATTCAGGACGTCCGCCTTAGATTATAGCAGGATCGTGTTAAGAAGTTATGTAGGTGACATTGGAGTTCCATTAGGATCGCGTAATCTGCAAGGGCCGTGACAGAAGTGTACCGAGATGCCGGCGTGAAAGGCTGCCATCAGTTGCCCCGGAGCAGCGGCAGGAAGGCGCGCGACGTTCCGGCGCCGGGCGTGGCGCTTGGGAGGGGCGCGTACGCCGTGGGCGCATCCGCCGGCGTCGGGCTGGACGTGGGCGTGGCGGACGGCACCTCGGTCAGCCCGGCGGTGGGCGTCGCCGTGTCAAGAGGCGTGGGGGACGGCATGTCTGTCAGTGTGGGCGAGGGCGCCGGCGTCTCTGTTGCCGTCGCGGCAGGCGCCAGGGGGCTCGTCGCTGTGGGAGCTAGCTTTGCCGTAGGCGTGGCCGTGGCGCCCGGCGTGACCGTGCCGGTCGGGACAAGCGTGGCAGTTGCGGTGAGCGTTGCCACAGGCGCGAGAACCGCCGTAGGCGTGGCCGTGGCGCCCGGCGTGACCGTGCCGGTCGGGACAAGCGTGGCAGTTGCGGTGAGCGTTGCCACAGGCGCGAGAACCGCCGTAGGCGTGGCCGTGGCGCCCGGCGTGACCGTGCCGGTCGGGGCAAGCGTGGCAGTTGCGGTGAGCGTTGCCACAGGCGCGAGAACCGCCGTAGGCGTGGCCGTGGCGCCCGGCGTGACCGTGCCGGTCGGGACAAGCGCGGCAGTTGCGGTGAGTGTTGCCACTGGCGCGAGAACCGCCGTAGGCGTGGCCGTGGCGCCCGGCGTGACCGTGCCGGTCGGGGCAAGCGTGGCAGTTGCGGTGAGCGTTGCCACAGGCGCGAGAACCGCCGTAGGCGTGGCCGTGGCGCCCGGCGAGGTCGTCGAGGTCGGGGTGAGCGTGGCCGTGGGAATGAGCGTGGCGGCCGGTAGAGCGGTGGCCGTCGGCGTGGCTGGGGGTGTCTGGGTGGATGTGGCCGACCTCGTTGGCGTGGCGGTTGCAGTGGGCGTGGCGGTTGCAGTGGGCGTGGCGGTTGCGGTGGGCGTGGCGGTTGCGGTGGGCGTGGCTGTGGGTGTCTCGGTGGGTGTGGCTGTCCTCGTTGGCGTGGCGGTGGCTGTGGCCGTGGTCGCAGCGGTGGGCGTGCCAGTAGGGGTGGCCGTGGTGCCTGCGGCTTCCTGCTCGGCCGCGGCCAGGGCGTCGATGAGGCCGGCGCCAACCGAGTCGGCGTCCCCGCCGCTCATCGATTGGGCGGTGGTCTTCAGCAGCGTGGCCGCAGTGCTGGGATCGAAAGCGAAGCCGGTTGATGAGGCTTCCTGCTTCAGCAGGGCGGCGACCCCTGCGGCATGCGGAGCCGCCGCGGAGGTGCCGTAGAAGCGATAGCATCCGCCGGTGTAGTCGTAGAAGAAAGTGGTGCAGCCGCCATCGGTGGCGGCCAGGCTCGGCTGGGAGATCGTGGCCGGCGTGATTGCCGCCGCGGCGGTCGTGCCGGTGACCGGGCCGAAGTAATGCGCTGCGGGACCGCGCGAGCTGTAGGTCTCGGGCGCGGCCTCCGAGTCGTAGGGCAGGGCCGCCACGCTCAGGCCGGACGCCGTCGCGGCGTGGCCGAAAACTGCCGGCCCGACGACGTCGGTGCCGGACGACGTGGGGTACTCGACACTGGTCAGGCCCGATGTGCCCTGCAGGAACACCCACTTGAAGCGCGGCGTGCCCGTATCGCCGCCCCCGCTGCCGGTGTAGCGGCAGACGTACAGATTGTAGCTCGCGGCCTGGCCGGTGGTATTCGTATAGTCAAAATACTCGAATGGCTCCTGCGTCCCGCTGGACCCGGTGTTGGCCTCCAGGCTGTCCGCGACGATGTAGCCCTGGCTGTTGACCAGGAACACGTCGAGGTCGGTGGTCACCCCGTACCAGGGCTGGGCCCACTGGAGATCGAGCTGGAGCGCTCCCTCGCTGGCGAGCGTGAGCCCATAGGTGATGCCGGTGCCGCCCGAAGAGTTGAAGTCATGGCAGGAATCGTAGCCCGCTTTGACGAGCACCGAGGGTGCAGTGGCAGGGCGGTAGGCGGCCGTTTCGTAGGAGGCGACGTCATGCCCGTCCAGTATCTCATTGCCGTTGCCGGCCGCCGTGAAGTAAAGCGCGCCCGAGCCGACCACGTTCGAGATGGCGACGCTCACCGGCCCATCCTGGAAGAAGGGCTCGTCGAAATAGGTCTCGTCATCGGCGATGATATCGGCGCCCCAGGTTCTCAGCGCCTCGATATTAGCGGCGAAGTCGGTCTCGCTGGTTCAACGCGGTGGCGAAGCCCAGGCTCGCGGCGGGCGCCAGGTCGTGTACGATCTGCAGCATGGCGCGCCCTTCGTCGGTGGGCGACGAGGCGGAATCTTCCTCCAGGACATGCACGGCGGTTTGGTACCTTGTTCCGCACGGGGTGCTCGCGCCGGGCAGGTCACCGCTGGCGATGTCCCCTGCAGCATGCGTCACCGCAGAGGTGTCGGCATCGTAGGAGTCGGACAGGATGCCGACCTTGATGCCGCTGCCATCGACGGAGTAAGCCGCCCGGGCCTTCGCCGCCTGGAGCTGGCTGTCGCCTTCCGACACGGCTACGCCCTGCGGGCAGGCATAGCTGGTGGCCGAAAGGGAGGAGGCGGGGAGAAGGGAATAGGAGGAAGGGAATAGGGAATAGGACGAAGGGAGTAGGGAAGAGGAAGCGGAGAGATTCGCCGCAGCCGCGCGTGTCACTGCGTGTGCTTGTTCCCCATTTCCCGGTGCTGGGTTGGCCAGCATGGGCGCAAGCACCTCGCGCACGTTCTGGACGGCCCCCAACGCGGCGATCTTGTCCAGGTCCGCCGGGTGGACGAAGGCGGTGACGTCACGATAGGCGCCGGACACGTGGGCGATGGCGGCGCCAGAGCCGCGCAAAGCCTGCAGCGCCGCCGCGGCGGTTGTGGCCACGCGGATATCGACCAGCACGCGGCCCTGGGCGTCCTGCAGGAGCGCGCCCGCCCCGCCGGCCGGCAGGCTGAGGGCGCGGGCCTGCGCCGCCCGCGCGGCGCCGCCGAGCCCCGCAACGTGTGCCAGCGCGCCGAGGCGTGCAGAGAGCTTGCCGCCCAGCCGCGCCAGGGCCGGTGAGCCGGTCGCGGACCGCAACGTGTAGGCTGGCTCGTCGTACCCGGATTTTTGTTGGCTGGCTTCGGCGACCTGGGCCCTGGCCCAGAAAAGGGCGGCCGCTGCCAGCAAGATCACTATCGGCGCCAGAATCGAGAATTTGCCCCGGCGCGGAGAGCGCGAGCGGGTAGCCTCCCGGTGCTCCATGATGCCCCGCCGGGGCGTGTCTTTCCTGGACACGGCCGCCTCCAATCTGCCGATCAGCGACGAGGAAATGGCAAGGTCGCGGCAACGGGCCTCCACCGGCCAAACTGGTCGCGCAATGGATTTGCGTGCCGCTGCTGTGGGAGCCCGCTTCTGGGAACGCCGGCATCCCTGCCGGCCCCGGTGGCGCGCGACGTAGCCAGCTGGAAGCCGGCGCTCCCGGGCGAGGCGCTGCGCGCCTTCACAGTGCGATCAGTTCAGGTATCACGGCCGGGCGCCGGGGCCGCGGGCAGAGCAGCGACTCTCGTTCTTCGAACTGCTGCCGCCGGGCAGTGCAGGGCTCTATGAACGGTTCTATCAGCCTGCAGTTCAGAAGTTGTTCAGGAACAATTTGGGCCGTCCCGTGAAACATAAGGGTTCCGCGAAACTTTGCCGTTGGGCTGCCGTACTGCTCGTAAAGTCCTGTGGGCCATTCTCATGTTCTTCTAACACACGCCGCATATGATATAAATGGGATGTGTTTGGCGCGACAGACCGGGCAGAGGGCCCGGGTGGCCTGTGAAGACAAGGAGGCAGCGATGTTTAGGGGACCCTGGGGGTATCGCAGGGGCTATTACGGGCGTTGGGCGCGGCCGTGGGGCAGGGGCTGGGGCGGCTGGGGCCGTCCCTGGGGCTGGGGACGCCCGTTTTATCGGCCCGGCTGCTGCGGCTGTGGTATGCTGACCTTGCTTATGCCGCTGCTGACGATGGGCATCTTCTTGGGGCTGCTGCTGGCCCACGTGCTATAATTTCCCCGAACGGGGTGAGAGCCACGCCATTTTCCGTCTTCTGGCGAAGAGCGGTCTTTTTCGGTCCACGCGGTCTAGTGTCTTCGTCCTATTGACTGGGCGGGCTGATGCGCGAAGCTTGCGCAGGTTGCTCAGTCCTGTCCATCTCCTCGACATCCCGTGCCTGCGGCCCCTCTGAGGGGCGAGGATAGAAACACACGTGACGGGTTACGCTGCGATATTGATACTGGTCGCCGGCGGCTGTGCGACTGCGGGCACGGTCGTCTGGCAGAGGCGAGGTCTGGCCGTAAGGACCTCGCTCAGCCTGCTCATGTGGGCGCTGGCAGAGTGGTCGCTGCTCACCGGGCTCGCGGCGATAGCCGTGGGCCTGGGGCCGCAGATGGCTCTCACCAAGCTCGAACTGATAGGCGCCTGCAGCAGCCCCCTGCTGCTGTTGACCGTGGCGCTGGAGTGGGCTGGCCTGCAGCGGTACCTGACCATCCGCAACCAACTGCTTCTGTGGATCGTGCCGGCGGCTACGCTCTGCATGGGGGCGATTAACCCGTGGGGCCTGATGTGGCGGGGCGCCAGGCTTGCGCCCGGCACCTCGATCTTGTTATACGAGCACGGCCTGGGGTTTTGGGTCGCCACTACCTATCTGTACGCGGTGATGGCGGCGAGCGTCTGGCTCGTCGGGATGACGCTGGCGACCCGCCGGGCCGCACCGGCGCCAGGCCTTGGCCATCTTGATCGGCGTCACCGTCCCGTGGGCGGCCAACGTGTGCTATGTGGCTAACCTGGTGCCCTGGCCCGGTGTCAACCCGACGCCGGTCGCCTTCGCCTTCAGCTGCGTCGCCTTCGTCATCGACCTTTATGGTTGCAGTCTGTTCGACCTGATCCCGCTGGCACGCGACACGCTGGTCGAGAAACTGGCAGACGGGATCCTCGTGCTCGACGAGGACCGCCGGATACTGGACCTGAATCAGGCAGCCTGCGACCTGGCCGGCCTCGACCGGCAGGCCATTGGCGAGCCGGCGGCGAGCGCCCTGGCGGGGCAAAGCGAGCTGGTCGCTTTTTGCCTCCGGCAGGACGACGGACAGCGCGAAGTGTTGCTGGGCGGCAGCCATGCGCGCTGGCTGGGGCTGCGCGGCGTGACGCTCCAAGACAAGGGCACCCGGCAGGCGTCGGCAGGCTCGTGATGCTGCAGGACATCACCCTCCGCAAACAGAGCGAGGAAAGCCTCACGGCCGCCAACCGAGAAGCTGGGCCAGCGCCTGGTCGAGCTGGAGAGCCGCAACCGGGAGCTCGACGCTTTCGGGCACACCGTGGCGCACGATCTGCTGAACCCGCTCTCCAATGTGTTGGGGCTGAGCGAGCTGCTGCTGACCAGCGAACTCTCGCCCGAGGAAGTGCGGTGGGCGCTCTCGGCGATCCAGAACGGCGGCCAGAAGATGAAGCGGATCATCGAAGAGCTGCTCTGCCTGGCGCAGGTGCGCACCCTGGAGGTAGAGCGCCAGCCAATGGCGATGGGGCCGATACTGGAGGCGGCCCTCGACGCTCTGGCGACACAGTTCGAACAGAGCCAGGCCGAGCTGGTCCTGCCTGCCACCGAAGGCTGGCCGCAGGTGCTCGGGCACGCAGCGTGGCTGGAGCAGGTGTGGGTCAACTACCTGAGCAATGCGCTGAAGTACGGGGGGCAGCCGCCTTGCATCGAAGTGGGGGCGGAATGCCAATCCGGCATGGCGGTCTTTTGGGTGCGCGATAACGGGAAGGGCCTGAGCCCCGAGGAGCAGGCGCGCCTCTTTGCGCCCTTCGAGCGTGCCGGGCAACATTATGCCGCCGGCTACGGGCTGGGGCTGTCCATCGTCCAGCGCATCGTGGAGAAGCTCAGCGGGCGCGTGGGCCTGGAAAGCACGCCGGGCAAGGGCAGCACGTTCAGCTTTGCGCTGCCCATGCCGGGGACGAGGGAATAGGGAGTAGGGAATAGAACCTATTCCCTACTCCCTATCCCCTTCGTTCTATTTTCGCCCAGGTGTCCTTCAGGCCGACGGTGCGGTTGAAAACGAGGTGGGCCGGCGTGGAGTCGGGGTCCACGCAAAAATAGCCCTGGCGCAGGAACTGGTAGCGGCCGCCTGGGACGGCGCCAGCCAGCGTGGCCTCGACCCGGCAGCCGGACAGTACCTGCAGCGAGCTCGGGTTCACGTTGGCGTGCCAGTCGCTGCCGGGCGCGGCCTCTTCCGGATCAGGGTGGCTGAAGAGGCGGTCGTACAGGCGCACCTCGGCAGGCAAGGAATCGGCGGCTGCCACCCAGTGCAGGGTGCCCTTGACGATGCGGCCGTCGGGCGTCACGCCGCTGCGCGAGGCCGGGTCGTAGGTGCAGCGTAGCTCGGTGGGCGTGCCCGTGGCCGGGTCCTTCACCATGTCCTTGACGGTGATATAATAGGCGTGCTTCAGGCGCACCTCTCGGCCCGGCGCCAGCCGGAACCACCCCTTGGGCGGGTCTTCACGGA
>CAWEHT010000259.1:0-3936 GCA_963808455.1 uncultured Chloroflexia bacterium
TTTTTTTTTTTTTTTTTTTTTACCTTGACGAAGTTACGTATCCTTGAACCATGGTTGAACCACAAAAGACGCAAATCAAGTGTCCGAACTGTGGGACGCCCTACCAGGCGGCCGTCCAGTCAATCATCGATGTGGGGCAGGACCCTGAACTGCGGCGAGCGCTGCTGACGAACCAGCTTAACGTGGCCGAGTGCCCAAACTGTCACACAGCGATCGCGAATCGAAACCCCACTGGTCTACCACGATCCGAAGGCCGAGTTTCTGGGCATCTATATTCCTGCACAGGCTAATATGCCAGAGCTCGACAAACAGAAGATGATCGGCGAGATGACGCAATCGCTGATGCGCAGCCTGCCTCCCGAGCAGCGCAAAGGGTATTTCCTTAACCTGCGCCAGTTCATCAATCGCCAGAGCTTCATAGATGCCGTGATGGGGACCATGGGGATCACACAGGAGGAGCTCGATCGGCAACGGCGCAAGTTGCGTCTGTTGGGCCAGGCCGAGGTGATGGCCGACGACGCCAAGGTCTTCGAGCTGCTGGCGAAGCAGAACGATGCGGACCTGGATTACGAGTTTTTCATGCTGCTGAGCAGCATGCTCGAGCAGGCACAGGCAGCCCACGATCCAGCAGCGGAAAAGCTGGTGGCATTGCGCGCCAGGCTCTTGACGCTGACGACATGGGGCAAGCGCATTGCCCGGCAGGAGGCTGCCGTAGGATCGTTGGAAGATGTCGAGTCGCCAGCGGACCTTGTCGAGAAGATGTCGGCGGCTGAACCCGATGAGGTCGATGTCATGGTCGTAGCGGCGCGCCCCTTGATGGACTACACCTTCTTCCAGGCGCTGACTGAGAAGGTGGATGGCAGCCGCGGCGCCGAGCGCGATCGGCTGCGCAAGCTGCGTGATCACTTGCTTGAGCTAACGCAGCAGATGGATCAAGCTGCCCAGGAGACGCTGAAGGCCGCTTCGGCGGTGCTGCGCGAAATGCTCAGCTCGCCGAACCCGCGGAGCGCCGTGCACGAACATCTGGCTCAGGTTGACGAGGCCTTCATGGCCGTGCTCTCGCTCAACATGCAGGAAGCAGAGCGCCAAGGGGCCAAGGAGGTCTTGGCGCGGCTGCAAGTGATCTATGATGAGATTCTGAGCAAGGTCGAGGAAGGCATGCCACCCGAGGTGCGGCTGATCAATGACCTGCTCCGCACGCCCTATCCCGACGGCACGCGTGCCATGCTGAAAGCACATCAAGGCCAGCTGACGCCGGAAGTGCTCGAACTCATGGATCGTCTGATCGAGGAGCTGTCCGAACAAGAGGACCAGGATTCGGCCAAACGACTTCGCGACATCAAGACACAGGCCATATTGCTGGTATAGCTTCGAGACACCTATGAACGCTGAGATCATTACCAGTGGCACAGAATTGCTGCTGGGCACAACCGTGGACACGAATTCAATCTACATCGCACGGGCGTTGCACGAAGTTGGCGTGAACCTGTACTACAAGACGTCAGTTGGGGACAACGCGGAGCGGCTGGCGGGCGTCGTGCGCGATGGACTGGCGCGCTCAGATTCGGTCATCATTACGGGTGGTCTCGGGCCAACCGTGGACGATGTGACCCGCGAAGCCGTGGCGCGCGCTACGGGCCGCGACTTACAATTGCGCCCCGATTGCCTGGCTGCCATCGAGGAAGTGTTCGCGCGCTGGCAGCGGCCAATGGGCGAGAACAACCGGCGCCAAGCCTACCTGCCGGCGGGTTCGACTCCGATAATGAACCCGGTGGGCACGGCGCCAGGTTTCATCGTGCAGACCGGCCGCTCGACGGTCATTGCGCTCCCAGGCGTGCCGCGCGAGATGGAGCACCTGGTCAAAAACGATGTCTTGCCATATCTGCGCCAGAGGCTGGGCGAGGAACAGCAGTTCGTGATCAAGGCGCGCACCCTTCGCACGGTGGCTCTGGGCGAGAGCTGGATCGACGAACAGATTGATGACTTGATGCGTGCCGCTAACCCGACCGTAGGGCTTGCAGCCCACAGCGGGATCGTCAACATCCGCATAACGGCACGAGCTCCGGAAATGGTCGAGGCCGAACGCATGATCGACCGGATGGAGTCGGCCGTTCGGGCACGGCTACGTCCGCTTGACATCTTCGGACAGGATGCAGACACGCTCGAAGCAGTGACCGCTGATGCCCTTTTTCAGGCGGCGGTAAAGCTGGGTGTCGTGGAGAGCAATACGGGTGGGCAGATTGCACAGGGGCTCAGCGCGGCCGCGGGCGGGCATGCCGTTGTGCAGGCGGTGCACGTGGTGAGTGGGCCTGACAGCCTGGACAGGCTGCTGGCTCAATCGGGAGGCTGCCCGTCGGCCCATGGTTGGGCCAGCGGCGAAGCGGCGCTGGCTGCGGCCACGACACTGAGAGACCCAGGCCAAGATGCATGGGCGCTGGCCGTTCTGGGTGACATGACGGCGCGCGATGACGTTTATGGCGAGGAGACCGGCCAGACCTGGGCCGCTTTGGTGACCCCGAAAGCGAGTCAGGTGCAACACTACCCCTACGGCGGGCAAGGTGAGCTCGCCAGGCAGTGGGTGAAGTTGCGGATTTGGGACCTGCTCCGGCGCGCCGCGCTGGAGAAACTGGGCGCGCCGGACGGCAAGGGCCGCCGCTGAAAGGGGCGCGGGGCACCGGTTTGCCGTTCGCGCCGCCGGGAAGGCGACTATCCATCGGGAGGCATGGTGAGCGAGATATCCTGCAGGCTTGTGGTAGCCCAAATCGAGAACCCTGAGGGCCTAAACTTCATTCTCGGCCAAAGCCATTTCATCAAGACGGTCGAGGACATTCACGAGGCCGTCGTGACCGCCGTGCCGAACGCCAGGTTCGGCCTCGCGTTCTGCGAATCCTCAGGACTGGCCCTGGTCCGTTCGACCGGGACGGACATAGGGCTCAAGGAGCTGGCCGAGCGCAATGCCCTGGCGTTGGGGGCCGGCCACTGCTTTATTCTTTTCCTCCGCGACGCCTATCCGGTCAACGTGTTGAACTCGATCAAAGCGGTGCCGGAAGTGGTCACGATCTTCTGCGCTTCTGCTAATCCGGTGCAGGTCATCTTGGCGGAGACGGAGCAGGGCCGGGGCGTGTTGGGGATCATCGACGGCGTGCGGACCAAGGGCATTGAGGACGCCGAGGGCGTGGCCTGGCGGCAGGGTTTCCTGCGCCAAATTGGCTATAAGCTCGGGCGCTGATGCCGGGACTAGCCTTCTTCCCTTCTTGCCAGCAGAATCATGCGTTCGCTGCCACTGTCGAACGGCTCGAGCGACCAATCGCCGAAGACCTCTTCGAGCGTGAAACCGGCCAAACGGAGCAGCAGGCCGGCCTCCGCGTGCCATAGATAGCGCAAGTCGAACGGCACCATGGTGCGGCTGATGAGCTTGCCATCGGCGAGAAGCTCATCGTAGAGCATGATGACGTGCAAGATTTGCTCTGCCGGCTCGACGGTGCGCACGACCCATTTGGCGATCGTGGCCCCCGTGTCTGGGTCATTCCACGATTTGTCGTATTCTGCCTGCCCGGATAGCCGGGCCAACTCATCGATATCCGGGGCGAGCACGTCCAGGAGCAACAGCCCGCCGGGCGCCAGGTGGTTGCGCCAATGGCGCAAGGCGCGCAACTGTTCCTCCTGCGTCAGCAGGTGCAGGAAGGTGTTCATCGCCGCGATGGCCAGCCGGTAGGGGCCGCCGAGGTCGAGCGTGCTGAAATCGCCCTCGAGCAGCGTGAGGTTGGCGCCAGCCTTGCCGGCCCCCGCTTTGGCGCGGGCGAGCTGCAGCATGGCCGGGCTGAAGTCAACGCCGGTTACCTGGTAGCCTGCCTGAGCCAACGGAATGGCCAGTCGCCCGGAGCCGCAGCCGAGCTCCAGCAAGGGGCCTAGCAATACGGGTTAACCAGTAGATGA
>CAWEHT010000260.1:0-4259 GCA_963808455.1 uncultured Chloroflexia bacterium
AAACTCCCTTCGCGCTCGCCTCGCCGCTGTCGTTCTGAGCGGGTTGACGAGAAGACTCAGGTCGCGGCGAGTCACAGCGAAGAATCCGTCTCGGGACTCCCGGAACGGATGCTTCGGCCTGCCACGCCGACTCGTCAAGCGCGGTCAGGGAGCCGGCCTGCCTAGGAACTCCTGATACGGATTCTTCGCTGTGGCGCGTCGTTGACAGGCTTTGTGGGCACGGCCGAGCTTTGCACTGCGGTCAGAATGACAGTCCAAAGGTTTCTTGTGTGCCACATGACCGCCCACGGTCATGGATGTCCGCCTGGAAACTCCCTTCGCGCTCGCCTCGCCGCTGTCATTCTGACCGCAGTGCAAAGCTCGGGTTGACGAGAAGACTCAGGTCGCGGCGAGTCACAGCGAAGAATCCGTCTCGGGACTCCCGGAACGGATGCTTCGGCCTGCCACGCCGACTCGTCAAGCGCGGCCAGGAGCCGGTCGTTCAAGAAACTCCTGGTACGGATTCTTCGCTGTGGCGCGTCGTTGACAGGACTTGTTGGCACGGCCGAGCTTTGCACTGCGGTCAGAATGACAGCCCAAGGGTTTCTTGTGTGCCACATGACCGCCGCGCGGATGGAAAACTCAGCATGACACTGGGCGTTTCTTGGGCAGCCGCATCCCGCCTGGGCGCGATGGAAAACTCAGAATGGCAGACGCTGTTCCCGACGATCTCCCCTGCATATGTACCAGGGCAGCTGAGCGCCGGTGCGTAGGCATGACACCTTCCAGCGCGGCCCCGTGGGCCGGCCGTTGGTGGTGGCCGCGCGGACTACGTGACCGGCTCCCTGGGCTCGCGCTCGGCCAGCAGCCGGTCGGCGGCCGCGTAGGGGTCCAGCCGGCGGCCGGCGACTGCCTCGAGGAGCTCGTCCGGCAGCTGGCCGGCGGGCTGGCGGGCCAGCAGCGTGGCCATGAGGCGGTCGCGCAGGATGTGCTCCAGCTCGGTGCCGGCGCCGCGCCAGCTCCCAACGGCCGCGCAGGCCGCTGCGCTCCAGGTAACCGGCGTGGTCCTCGATCCAGTCGCGCAGCTCGGGCACGCCCTCGCCATGGATGGCCACCGTCTTGGTGATCGGCGGCAGCCAGGTGCCGTCCGGCTGCTCGCCGGGCTGGTGCCCGGGCTTGCCCGGGCCGGCCGAGAGGCCGTGATGGCCGGCGCTCGGGCCGAGGCCCTGCATCATCTTGAGCGCCATGACCGTGTGATCGGCGCCCTCGCGGTCGGCCTTGTTGACGGCGAAGAGGTCGGCGATCTCCAGCACGCCTGCCTTGATGGCCTGGATCTCGTCGCCCAGGCCGGGCGCTTCCACCACCACGGTCGTGTGGGCGGCGCTGGCAATGTCCACCTCAGCCTGCCCGACGCCCACGGTCTCGATCAGGATTCGCTCGAAGCCGGCCGCGTCGAGGGCCAGCACCACCTCGCCGGTCGTGTGCGCCAGGCCGCCCAGGCTGCCGCGCGTCGCCATGCTGCGGATGAAAGTGCCCGGATCGCCGGCCAGATCCCGCATGCGCACGCGATCGCCCAGCAGCGCGCCGCCCGAGAAGGGGCTGGTGGGATCGACGGCGACGATGCCGACCGTCAGACCGCGCGCCCGGTAGGCCCGCGCGAGCGCGTTGACCAGGCTCGACTTGCCGGTGCCGGGCGCGCCGGTGACCCCGATGACGTGGGCCCGGCCCGTGTGAGGATAGAGCCCGGCCAGCAGGGCGTGCGCCTCCGGCCCCTGGTCTTCCACGCACGAGATGGCGCGCGCCAGCGCCCGGCGCTCGCCGGCCAGCAATCGATCGAGCAATTCCATCATCTCAGCCTCACCGATGGGGGTCGCTGTCAGGCTGCGACCCGCGGGGCGTGCTCGCGGATAAAACGGATGATGTCCTGGGTGCTGGTGCCGGGGCCGAAGACGCCCTGAATGCCCAGCTCTCGCATGAAGGGCAGGTCCTCGTCGGGGATGATCCCCCCCACCACCACCAGCACGTCGTCCAGGCCCTGCTTTCTCAACAGCTCGACCACGCGCGGGCAGAGCGTCCTGTGCGCTCCCGACAGGATGGAAAGGCCGACGACGTTCACATCCTCCTGCAGGGCGGCCTCCGCGATCATCTCCGGTGTCTGCCGGATGCCCGTATAGATCACCTCCATGCCGGCGTCGCGCAGGGCGCGCGTGACCACCTTGGCGCCCCGGTCGTGGCCGTCCAGCCCCGGCTTGGCCACCAGGACGCGTACCTTAAGTCCATCTAAAGGCTTCAAATCATTCGTGGGTTCACCTGAAGGTTCTGGATGATTCGTTCGATCGGTCATTCACGTCACTCCCTGGGCCTGTTTCAGCCTGGGGGCGCTGGCCCCCTCTCAAAGGTACGCCGGCTCCTGGTACTCCCCGAACACCTCGCGGAAGATGTCGCAGATCTCGCCCAGCGTCGCATAGGCGTTCACGGCGTCGAGGATGGGGCTCATCAGGTTGGCGCGGCCGCGCGCGGCAGCGCGCAGGCCGTCCAAAGCCCCGGTCACGGCCCCTGGGTCCCGCCCCGCGCGCACCTGGCACAGCCGCGCCACCTGCCGGTCATTGCCCTGGGGGTCCATCGCAAGGATCGGGATGGCGAGGGGCTCGTCTGCCACATAATCGTTGACGCCGACGATGGTGCGCTCTCCCGTGTCGATCTCCTGCTGATACCGGAACGCGGCTTCGGCGATCTCGCGTTGGAAAAAGCCGGCTTCGATGGCCGGCAGCACGCCGCCCAAGGCGTCGATCTGCCGGAAATACGCCTCGGCCTCGGCCTCCAGGCGGTCCGTCTCGGCCTCCACGAAGAAGGAGCCGGCGAGCGGATCGACCGTGTTGGCGACGCCGGTCTCATCGGCGATGACCTGCTGCGTCCGCAGCGCCAACGTCACGGCTTTGGCGGAGGGCAGGGCCAGCGCCTCATCCATGCTGTTGGTGTGCAGGCTCTGCGTGCCACCCAGCACGGCGGCCAGCGCCTGGTAGGCGACGCGGGTGATGTTGACCTCGGGCTGCTGGGCCGTGAGGCTCGCCCCGGAGGTCTGGGCGTGCGTCCGCAGCATCCAGGAGCGCGGGTCTTCGGCGCCGTACTGATCGCGGCAGGACGCGCGCCCAGATGCGCCGGGCGGCGCGGAATTTGGCGATCTCCTCGAAGAAGTCGTTGTGCGCGTTGAAAAAGAACGACAGGCGCGGCGCAAAAGCGTCGACGTCCAGACCGCGGCCAGGCCGGCCTCCACGTAAGCGAAGCCATCCGCCAGGGTGAATGCCAGCTCCTGCGCGGCCGTGCTGCCGGCTTCCCGGATGTGATAGCCGGACACGCTGATCGTGTTCCAGAGCGGCATCTCGTCGGGTGCAAAACTCCACGACATCGGTGACCAGGCGCATCGACGGGGCCGGCGGGAAGAGGAACTCCTTCTGGGCGATGTACTCCTTCAAGATATCGTTCTGCAGGGTGCCGCCCAGGGCGCGGCGCGGGAAGCCCGCCTTTTCGGCGAGCAGCCACGTACATGGCGAGGATCACGGCGGCCGGGCTGTTGATAGTCATCGACGTGGTGATCTCGGTCAAGCGGCGAAGCCGTCGAGCAAGATCTCCATATCGGCCAGGGAGGAGACGGCCACGCCGCACTTGCCGAACTCGCCCAGCGCCTGACGGGGCATCGGTGTCATACCCGAGAAGCGTGGGCATGTCGAAAGCCACGGAGAGGCCGGTCTGGCCCTGGCCCAGGAGGTATTTGAAGCGCGCGTTGGTCTCCTCCGCCGTGCCGAAGCCGGCGAACATGGCGCATCGTCCAGAGCTTGCCCCGGTACCCCGTCGCCTGCACGCCCCGCGGAGGGGTACCGGCCCGGCAGGCCGATATCGCGCGCATAGTCCGCCCTGCCGGAATTCGCAGGGGTATAGAGTCTGCCCACGGGTGAGCCCGAGGCGGTGATGAAACTATCCCGGCGCTCGGGCATCCTTGCCAGAGAGCGCTGGCAGGTCGGTTTCTTCCCATCGCTCGAAAGCCTCGCGGATCAGGCGGAGGAATCCTGGTCGTACATGGGGTCGTAACTGGCCATGGCATAGCCTCGCGGGTTGCGGTCACAGGCGGATGACATCAGTCTGGCCTACAGGACGAGCCGCGGTACCACCCTGACTTTGTACCCGCCGCAGAAGGCTTTTGCAGTGGTCTTTCCTCCGTTTATTGCCAGGACGGGCCGCTCCACACGCCGGTGACTGCGGCCTCGAGGCAGAGTTCGAGGTCC
>CAWEHT010000261.1:0-30986 GCA_963808455.1 uncultured Chloroflexia bacterium
TCTCGAACAGGTAAGGGTTGAGCCCCGCCTGGCGAATGCTGTCCTGGAACAGCGGCTCGTGCGTCAAGGGCGTGCACGAAGCCACCACGACACGGTTTAGACCCAGCTCCTGCACCTTCTCCGTGATGCGGCGGATGGAATCTTGCGAGCACGTGTAAAGGTTGTGCTCGGCGTGCGCCACGTGCGGCAAGCGTGAAGCGTACTCGACCACCTCGGGCACATCCAGGAACCCGCCGATGTTGCTGCCGCAGTGGCAGACAAATACGCCGATGCGTGGCTCCTCGGCGCTGACATCGCGGTCGGGGGGGTAGGATAGCGGGGTGATCAGCGTGCCCCGGGCCGCGGCAAGCAGCCCTCCGGCGAGGGCCGCAGCGCCGCTCGCCTCCACCACCGTTTCTGGGATATCCTTGGGCTCGCGGAAGGGACCGACGGCGTAGATGCCCGGCCGGCTGGTCTGCAGCGGCTGGAAGTTGACGGTGTAGCAAAAACCGTAGTCGTCCAGCTCGACGCCGACGCGGCGGCCCAGCTCGCGGACCTCGGGCGCAATCTCCATGCCGACGGAGAGCACCACCAGGTCGAACTGCTCGCGCGCGAGCTGCTCTCCCAGGCTCCCACCGGCCTCGGCTTGAAAATATGGCACCACGAGATCGCTGCTTTGCGGGTCTTCCTTAATGGCCGACACGCGGCAGCGCACGTAGCGCAGGCCGTACTGCTCTTGCGCTCGCCGATAATAAGCCTCGTAGCCCTTGGAGAAGGCCCGCATGTCCATGAAGAAGACCGTTATCTCGGCTTCCCGGTCATGCTCGCGCGCCATCACCGCCTCTTTGGCTGCATACATGCAGCAGACGGCCGAGCAATAGTCGTGGGATTGGTCGCGGGAGCCGACGCACTGCAGGAAGGCGATCTTGCGAGCGGGCTTGCCGTCCGATGGCCGCAAGACGTGACCCTCCGTAGGCCCCGATGCGCTCAACAGGCGCTCGAACTGCAGTGAGGTCACCACGTTGGGGTACCGGCCCCAGCCGAATTCCGCGGACAATTCCGCGGGTAGGCCTCGTAGCCAGGTGCCAGGACGACGGCGCCCACGTTGATCTCGCGAGAGAGCGGCGGCTCATCATGGTTGATGGCGCCGGCCTTGCATTCGTACCAACAGCTCAGGCATTCGGAGCAAACCCCACAGGCCAGGCAGCGAGCGGCCTCCGCGCGCGTCCTCCTCTTCCGAGTAGCCGCGCTCCACCTCGACAAAGCTGTGCCGCCGCTCTTCAAGCGAAAGCATGGGCATGGGCACCCGTGCTTTGGGCCTGACCTCGCCGCGCTGTACACGTTCCTGGATTTCGGCCTGCGTCAGCTTGACAACCGGCAGGTCCGGCTTAAGGGGCGGTTCCAGTTCTTCGCGACGCAGATAGCGCCGGATGGATTCGGCGGCACGGTGACCACTGGCCACAGCCTCGATGACAAAGGCTGTGCCGGTGGTGGCATCGCCCGCTGCGAAGACGCCCGGCCGGGTGGCAGCCAGCGTGTTGGGGTTGACCGCGATGGTGGCTTTGCGGGTGACGCCGACACCGCTGCTTTCGGGGATGAACGCCAGGCCGGCGCGGCTGGCCAATCGAAAAGATCACGATATCGCAAGGAAACCTGTGTTCCGAACCTGGCTCGGTCTCCAGCGAAAGCCGTCCCTCCTCGTCAAAGCTCATCGACGTGACGTTGAGGCACTCCAGCGCGGCGACCCGGCCGTTGCCATCGCTCAGGATTCGCTTGAAGGTGCGCGCCGCGTGCAGGCGGATGCCTTCGGCCTCGGCTGCCTCAACCTCCCAAGCATGGGCCGGCATCCTGGCCCGGTCCTCGAGGCAAGCCATATGCACCTCGGCTGCGCCGAGGCGGACGGCCGTGCGGGCCACGTCGATGGCAACGTTGCCGCCGCCGAGGACCATCACGCGTTTGCCAGAGAAATCAGGCGCCTGGCCCAGGCGGACGTCGCGCAGGAATGTCGTGTTGACGAGGATACCTTCCAGGTCGGCCCCGTCGATAGGTAGCTTCCGGCCTTCGTGCGCGCCGACTGCGATGAGGACCGCGTCAAAGCCCTGGGCGAAGACGTCGTCCAGGCTATCGACGCGCGTGTTCAGGCGCAGCTCGACGCCCAGGTCCAGGATATCCTGCACTTCCCGGTCGGGTATCCAGCTTGGCAGACGGAACTCGGGCACGCCGACGCGGAGCATGCCGCCGGCCACAGGCAGCGCCTCGAAGACGGTCACACCATAGCCTGCGAGGCAGAGGTCTTTGGCGGCAGTCAGCCCGCAGGGACCGGCGCCAATCACCGCTGCCCGCTCCGAGTGTTTGCGCTCGACCGGCTGCACCGGCGAGCGCTGCTTGCCATAGACTTCATCGGTGACGAAGCGCTTGATAGCGTGGATGTTAAGCGGTTCGTCGAGCTTGCCGCGATTACAGGCATCCTCACAGCGGTGGTTGCAGATGCGACCGCAGATGCCGGGGAAGGGATTATCCTCTTTGATGACCCGCAGGGCGTCGTCGTAGCGGCCCTCGCGAGTCAATGCGATATATCCCTGCGCCCGTTGGCCAGCCGGGCAAGCGTCGCGACAAGGAGCAATGCCGCGCTTTTCGATGGCATAGGCATTGGGTGTAGCTTGCGGATAAAGCTTGTAAGCCGCGCGGCGGGCGGACAGGCCCTCATTGAAGTGGTCAGGCAGCACGACCGGACAGACCCGGGCACAGTCGCCGCAGGCCGTACACTTGGCGGGGTCGATGTAACGTGGGTTTTGACGGACTGTGATGCTGAAGTCGCCGGCTTCACCCTTGAGGCCAAGCACGTCGGCGTTCGTGAGCAACTCGATATTGGGGTGGCGACCGACTTCGACCAGCTTTGGTGAAATCGTGCACATAGCGCAGTCATTTGTCGGGAAAGTCTTGTCGAGCTGTGCCATGTGCCCGCCGATGGCGCTCTTGGCTTCGACAAGGTAGACCTTGTAACCGGCTTCGGCGAGGTCAAGCGACGCCTGCATGCCGGCGATGCCGCCGCCAATAACCATGACGGCCCCGACCACGTGGCCATTTTCCTCGCTATTGTTGCCAGCCATGCCACATCCCTCGATCGCCGTCTTAGGGAACCCGGTCCTTACGCAGCGGACTTGGTCCCAACGCCCGGATGCGTTCCGTCATCTCCTCCGCATAGCGTGCGAATGTATGTCCCATGCCGCCGGATAGAAAGAACATGTCGAGGCGGTCGCCGCCCAGGCCGATGGCATCGAGCAACTTCTTGGCCCGTTCCACTCGTGCCCGGCCGCGCTCGTTACCCCGCACGTGGTGGCAGTTGCCCAGGGAACAGCCCACCACGTACACACCGTCAGCGCCCTCCTCGAAGGCCTTCAAAATATAGCCGATATCGGTCTTGCCGGTGCAGGGCAAGCGAACCAACTTGACATTAGGCGGATATTGCAGGCGGAGCGCGCCTGCAGTATCGGCGCTCATGTATCCGCAGTAGTTGCAGGTGAAGACCGTGATCTCGACGTCAGAGTTCTCCAACGCTGGACTCCCATTTCTCTTCTACGACCGCCCACGCGCCGACACCTTGGGCCAGAATCTGCTCGTCGGTGTAGGCCATCAGCTGAATGGCTTTGGCCGGGCACTCGCCGGTGCAGGTGCCGCAGCCCTGGCAAAGTGCCGCATCGATAAACGCAGCACCAACAATGGCGCCGACGCCAGATCGCTCCGGGTCGATGCGCGGGATGCCAAACGGGCAGGTCCGCGTGCAGGTGAGGCAGCCAACGCACTTCGTCTGGTCCACCACGGCGACGCTGCCGCCGATGTACAGGGGCTGCTTGGACAGGATGGTGATGGCACGTCCGGCGGCAGCCTGAGCGTGAGTGATGGCCTCTTCGATAAACTTGGGGTAATGGGCCATGCCGGCGACGAAGATGCCCTCCTTCATGAAGTCCATGGGGCGCATCTTGAGGTGCGCTTCCATGAAGAACCCCTTGGTCGATAGCGGCACGCCGAGCACGCGGGCCAGATCCCGCGTGCCTTCGGACGGTACGACGGACATGTTCAGGACGAGGACATCCGGCTCGAACGTAAGTTGCTGACCCAGCACCGGCTCGCGGACGCTGACCCGCAGCCCTCCGTTCGCCTCGCTTACTTCAGGCCGCGTCGCGTCGTCGTAACGGATGAAAATGACGCCCCGGCGGCGGGCCTCGGTGTAATATTCTTCTCGGAAGCCATAGGTGATCATGTCCTTGTAGAGGACGGTCACCTGGCACTTGGGATTCAAGAGCTTGATGCGGATGGCATTCTTAACCGAGTTGGTGCAGCAAATGCGGCTGCAGTACTCCGGAGAGTTGGGAGAGCGCACGCATTGCATCATTACCACGTGATTCATCGAGGCGATTGCTTCCGGCCGGTGGGCAATGCGGTCTTCGAGTTCGATGGCCGTTATAACCTTATCGTGTCTGCCCAGCCGGAAGACGTCGCCCCGCCACTCCTGGCCGCCGGTGGCTACGATGGTGACACCGTGCTCGACGGAAGAGTCGTGGCCGTAGGCAGGCTCGCCACGGAAGCTGCGCACGACAGAGCGGAACTGGCCGACTGCGCCGGAATGCTCGAGTACCTCGCTGCGGGTGAGGACGGCTATGCGTTCGTGTCCAACCACCCGGTTCACGAGATCTCGCAGCAGCCGCTGAGGGTTCAGTCCTTCGGCTACGTAGTAGACGTGGCGCAGGTTGCCTCCCAGTTCAGATGAGCGCTCCACCAGGGTCACATCGTAGCCGCTGTCCGCGATGGACAACGCGGCCGTCATCCCTGACACGCCTCCGCCGATGACCAGCGCGCGGCGAGCCGGGACAACCGCCTGCTTGACCACAGGGACGGCCAGTCGCACCCGGTTGACACCACCGCGCACCAACTCCATGGCCTTGCGGGTGGCTGGCAGTGGATAGCCGCTGTGCACCCAGGCGCAATGTTCGCGGATATTGACCATTTCGAGAAGATAGGAATTGAGGCCTGTTTCGCGCACGGTTCGCTGGAAAAGCGACTCGTGCGTGCGGTGGCTGCACCCTGCCACGACAATGCGGTTGAGCCCGTGCTGTTCGATGGCCTGCCGGATTTGCTCCTGGCCCTCCTCGAAACAACCGTATCCGAGGCGGGCGGCATGGGCGACGCCGGGCAAGCCCTCGGCGTAGCGCGCCAGTTTGGCCGTATCTACGACGCTGTCGATGCTGGGGTGGCAGTCGCACACGAAGACACCCACGCGTGGGGCCTCCTGTGCCACGTCGCGCTCTTCGGCCAGGTGGCCATCGGAGACGAACGGGCACTCCCGGCTGGACTCCTGTTCGCCCAGGTGGGCACGCATCAAGCGCATGACTTCACCGGCAGCCCCCGACGCGTCGATCAGCGTTTCGGCAATCTCCTTCGGCGATTGGAACGTGCCGCAAACGTAAACCCCCGGCTGGCTCGTTTGGAGCGGAGAGAACTTGTCGGTCTGGCAGAAGCCGTAGGGGTTCAGCTCGACGCCCAGCATCTGGGCGGCAGCCCTGGCCTGGGCCGGCGGCTGCGTGCCGACAGAGAGCACCACCATGCTGAAACGCTCGTCGGCAAGGCTTCCGTCGGGACGCACGTAGTGCAAGATCAGGTCGCAGGTAGCCGGATCTTCCTTGATTGCTGAGATGCGGCAGCGCACGTATTCTACCTCGAACGCCTTCTTCGAGCTTTCGAGGTACGCATTGAATTCTTTGTTGAAGGCCCGCTCATCCATCATGAAGATGCGGCATTCCACGTCGGGCAGGCGCTGCCTGGCCAGCATGGCTTCCTTGGTCGCGTACATGCAGCAAATGGACGAGCAGTAGGGATACTTCTGGTCGCGCGAGCCGACGCACTGCAGCCAGGCGATGCGCCGGGGTTTCTGACCGTCGGAAGGCCGGACAACCATGCCTTCAGTGGGACCCGAACGGCTGGCCAAGCGCTCGTACTGCATGCTGTGGATGACGTTCGGATAGCGTCCCCAGCCATACTCTGCGTACTCTTCCGGTTCCGTCAGGCTATAGCCAATCGCCAGGATAATTGCGCCAACGCGGACGGTCTCGTCCTGCGGGCTTTCGTTCAAGTCAACTGCCCCGGTCGGGCAAACGTTGACGCAGCGGCCGCAGTGATCGCAATAGGGACCTTTGTCAACCACGTAGGCATCGGGAGTCGAACGTACGGCGGGCTTATAGATGGCCTTACGCTGGGCGAAGCCCATCTGAAAAGTGCTGGGCAGCTCTACCGGACAGCTGACAGAGCACAGCCCGCAGTTGATACAGCGGTCTGGTTTGACGTAACGAGGGTGGCATCGCAGATGAGCGGTGAAATCCCCTGCCTGGCCCTCCACGGCGATGAGCTCGGTATTGGTCAACAGCTCGATGTTAGGGTGCAGGTTGTGATCGAGGAATGCCGGCGAGATGGCAGGGCGCGTGCAGCCGTATCCGTGATCCGAGCTGCCGCGGCACAGCACGCAGTCATGAGTAGGGAACATGAAGCCCAGTTGAGCTACCCGCCCGCCAAGGGCGGGCAACGATTCTACCAGCGTGACCTGTAGGCCAGCCTCTGCGAGGTCGATGGCAGCGCGCATGCCACCCACGCCGCCCCCGATAACCATTACCTTGCCCTTGCTGTCCCTAACGCCAGGTGCGCTGACAACATCCTGCACTTGCGGTTCAGGCATCGACCACTTCCTCTACGGAATAGAATCCACGCTTTCAACTCGGGGCAGGGCCCCCATGTTGCTTGTGGACAAGAGAACCCTTGCCAGATCGAGAGCCTCAGCCCTTGCGCACCTCGAGCACCTCAACGCCGGGCAGGGGGGTTACGGCTGAGACCAGCTGCTCCTGGGTCACATTATCCACCTTGAGCACGACGCCCAGCCGGTCGGGACCCCACTGGCCCATCCAACTCGTAAACGCGGTCAAGTTGCCACCGATGCCGGCAATGCTCGCGGAAAGCCGGGCCATGGACCCCACCACGTTGGGAACGGTCACCGAGAGCCGCAGCCCAGGTCGGCGTCCGCCGACCATCTCCGTCAGCGTGGCCAGCAGGTCGGTACCGCTGATGATGCCTACCAGCCGGCCGTCTCGCATGATTGGCAGGCAGCCGATTTTATGGTCCAGCATCGAGCGGGCAGCCTCCTCGACCGGCACGTCTTCGGTGATGGTAACCACCTCGCGGATCATGACCTTGCCTACTTTGACCCTGGCCAGGATATACTGGGTTTCGAGCGCACTCAGAGACGTAGCCGACCAGGGCACAGCTTGCAGGACGGTAGTGCGGCTCAGCAGGCCCACCAACTCGTCGCAGCGAGCTGGATCTGTCGTGGGGGGGATAGCGACTACGGGCAGATGCCAGATGTTGCGCTCCTGCATCAGCCGCTGCGCCTCGATAATGGGAGTGTCGGGTGTGACGACCACCAGAGGCTGCGGCGTCATGCGATCCCGAACCAACATAGATCCTCCTTCGTGCCACAACGAACGAGGCAATACCGAGAAAGCACGGCGAACTGCCAGCCTGGCGCCGGCCACCACAGTGTCTGCCCCAACGTTGTGTACATTTTACTACAGATCGCGGATGGGTGTCAAAACGACTTGTGCGAGCATGCCGGCTGCGTTTATCAACCCGCCGTTGAGCCAACTTCCTCGAGGCGCAAAACGTGCTCGAAGGCGTTGAGAGTCGCCTTGGCGCCTTCACCGATGGCAATCAGAACCTGTTCGGCAGGCAGGTTGGTGACATCCCCGGCCGCAAACAGGCCGGGCACGCTTGTTTCCGCGCGGCAGTTTACCACAACTCGGCCGAGGTTGTCCTGCTCGACCCATCCCTGCACTAACTCGGCATGGGGCTTCAGGCCCAGTTCGACAAAAATGCCGTCCACCAAGAGCGTGCGGCGCTCGCCCGCCGGCGACTCGACGATGAGACGGCGCGCCATGGTATCGCCCTCCACGCCGGCGACGTGCCAGCCGTCGAACAGAGAGACGCGGGCACTGTTCCGCACGCGGCGGCCGATGGCCGAGTCCAGCTCACCATGCTCGGGCGCCACCAGGTAGACCTCGCTGGCGATCTGCGCCAGCTCGGCGGCCCCGCGCAACGCCATGCGATCGGCGCCGACGATGGCAACCTGCTTCTGCGCAAACAGAGGGGCGTAGCTCACCGTGGAGTACATGATCCCTTTCAGGAAGTAGCGATCGGCGCCGGGCGCTGCCAGGCGCACCCCCTCAGCGCCGGTAGCCAAAATGACGGTGCGGGCCTCCAACTCGTGGCCGTTCTCGGTGGCGACCCTGAAGCCAGACCCTGTCTTGCTCAGCTCGACGACTTTGTCGAAGAGGCGCGCGAAGTCGAGGTATTCCATCTCATCACGGAATCGTCTCACGACGTCGGCACCGTTGATCACCCGATAGGCTTCGCCCTCGACGGCCGTACGCGCGGCGGCCTTGCCGCCCAGGTCGGGGCTGATCAGCATCACGTCCAGATGTTTGCGAACGGCATAGATGGCGGCTGCCAACCCGGCCGGTCCGCCGCCAACGATGATCAGGTCGTACATGGTGATGACTCCTTTCGCGGCCGTATGACCAGACTCAGGCCGCAGGCGGCGCGGCGATGAGCGATTCGGCCATCATCGTTGCCGTGATCTTGTGCGAACGCAGGATCATCTGGGCAGCGTGTTGGTAGAGCTCCTCGGCCGAAAATGCCACGCGCGCGATGCCTTGCTCCTGTGCTTTCATGCCGACGGCCACCGCCTCGCGCGCAAAGACTTCCCAATCGACCATGGTTGGCAAGATGAAATCCGGGTTCATGCCGCCGTCAGGGGCCGCGCCTGCGAGGGCTTCGGCCGCCGCAATGCACATCTCGTCCGTGATCGTGCTGGCGCGCACGTCCAATGTCCCGCGGAAGATGCCCGGGAAACCCAGCGAGTTGTTGACCTGGTTGGCAAAGTCAGAACGCCCTGTGGCCACGATGCGGGCTCCCGCCGCCTTGGCTTCCCAGGGCCAGATTTCCGGCACGGGGTTGGCGCAGACAAAAACGATGGCGTCGTGCGCCATAGCCTGCACCCATTCCGGCTTGATGGTGCCAGGCCCCGGCTGGCTGACGGCGATGCAGACATCCGCGCCCCTCAGGGCCTCCGCGACGCCGCCCTGGCGATTCTCGGCATTGGTCTGCACACACAGCCGCCACTTCTCCGCGAACTCGGCCCTGCGCTGGTAGATGTCGGCCCGATCGCGGCCCAGGATCCCCTTGCTGTCGACGATCCAGGATTTCGCCGGGTCCACGCCGGCCGTGAAGCACAGCCGGGTGATGGCCACGTTCGCCGCGCCGCTCCCAATGAAGGCCACGTGCACGTCGCCGATGGGCTTGCCCACGATCTTCAACGCGTTGAGCAGGCCCGCCACCGTGACGCAGGCGGTGCCTTGCTGGTCATCGTGCCAGATCGGGATCTCTGCCTGCTGGCGCAAAGTCTCCAGGATGCGGAAACATTTGGGTTGCGACAGGTCTTCCAGGTTGACGCCGCCAAAGGACGGCTGGAGGAGCAGCACGGTGTGGATGATCTCGTCAGGGTCCTTGGTGTCCAGCATGATGGGCACGGCATCCACGCCGCCCAGGTACTTGAACAGCAAAGCTTTGCCTTCCATGACAGGCAAACCGGCTTTGGGCCCGATATCGCCCAGGCCCAGGACACGGGTCCCATCCGAGATGACGGCGACTGTGTTCCATTTATTGGTGTACTCGTAGACGAGTTCGGGGGCTTTTTGGATGGCGCGGCAGGGCGCGGCAACCCCCGGCGTATACCAGATGGCAAAATCATCGAGGGACCGGATACAGGCTTTGGGCACCGTCTCCATCTTGCCTCGATAGTAAGGATGCAGCCTCATCGCATCCACCGAAGGCTGCTGTGCCTTGGCCAGCAGCTCGTTGACGTTCGAACCCTCCTCAGTTTTGTCCATCAAGCGCCTCCTTGCGCGGCCGGCGGCCATTATGTTTGGACCTACCGCCAGGATGTCGGCAGGCCGCAGCCCGGAACCGAAAGTGGCTTGCCGGGGCAAAGGTTTGTCGGCCGTCGCTCCGGGCTGCGAAAAATCGCCGGCATCCCGGCGCCATATCCTGTCCCGTATCACTCGCTGCCCGTCACACCCTCAGATAGGAATCCGCGTAGATGACCTTGTTGAGCAGGATTTGTACGGTCTTCCAGATCGCCTCTTGTTCGGGATCGCTCAGGTCCACGGCGCCCACGCTCAACTCCTCGGCGGCAGCCACGCAATCGTGAAGCGTTACCAGCAAGCGAGAGAGGGCGGTCCGGTCATCACGCTGCTCGACGATGCGGATGAACTCCCGCAGATTCGCGTCCAGCGGATCGGCGATCATGGTGTTCAGGCCGGCGCCCATCAGCATGACGCAATACACGCGGTTGATCAATGGGCGCATCTCGCTGGGCACGGCGTTGGACACGTTGCTCAGGCCGACCTGCACGCCGGGCGGCGGGTCGCCGGCCACTTGCAGGATACGCACGGCCTCGATGCATTCCGGCACGTACTGCTGGCACCCACTCACGGTGAGCACCAGCGGGTTGACCAGCAAGTCGGTCACCGGCAAGCCCACTTCCTCGGCGCGCGGGATCAGCTTCTCGAGGGCAATATTGACGCGAGCTTCCGCGCTGACGGGGATGCCGCTGGCTTCCATGGTCAGGGCAATCAGGCGCGTATTATACTTCTTGGCGACCAACGGCACCTTTTCCAGGCGCTCTTCCTCGGCCGAGGTCGAGTTGATGATCGGCTGATGCTTGACAATCTTGCAGGCCTCTTCGATGGCGGCCAGATTGGTCGTGTCAAGGCACAGCGGCAAATCGGTCACTTCCTGCACGGCCTGAACCAGCCAGGGCAGGATCTCCTGGCCGGCCTTCTTCTGCGGCCCGATATTCAAATCGATCACGGCAGCGCCTGCTTCAGCCTGCCGCAACGCCGAATCCTGGAAAAAGCGCCGGTCGCGGGCCGCCAGCGCCTCTTTCACCCTGGGCGACAGAATATGAATGTTCTCACCGATGATGTTCACACACGCCTCCTGCATTTGCAAATGAGTGAGCTTATAGACGAACTGATGCCGGACCTACCTGGCCAGGAGCCGTTCTGCAATGCCAGACACAGCCTGTTGAATCGGCGCGTCGGCCGGCAGCTCGACCAACGGCCGGCCCTCGCCGTCAAACTCCACGAGCTGTCGATCGTATGGGATCACCGCCAGCAGCGGCACGGCCATCTGGCCAGCTTTCGCGGACAGCGAAGCCGGCAGGTCGCCGACCACGCGGTTGATCACCAGGTACGTATGGCGGATATTGACGTCGATCTCCTTGCTGAGCGCCAGCATATTCTCGGCGGCCACCAGGCCGCGGATGCTGGCATCGCTCACCAGGAGCAGGTGGTCCACGTCACGGGTCGTGCGCCGGCTCAGATGCTCCATGCCGGCCTCGTTGTCCATGATCACGTAATCATAGCCCGCGCCGATGCTATCGATGATCGATCGCAGCATATGATTGGCCGCGCAATAGCAGCCTTGCCCCTCCGGCCGGCCCATGGTCAGCATGTCGAAGTCGTCGCCCTCCTCGACCGCCATACGCACGGCATAATCCAACCAGTCCTGGCGGGGCAGTCCCGTCTGGCCGGCCTGGGCAGCGGCGCGCGACTCCTCTCGCAGCTCTCCCACGGTCTGGCCCTGAGGCAGGCCCAATACCAGGTTCAGGTTGCTGCTCGGATCGGCATCGATGGCGAGGATGCGCTTCGCCTCGTGTTGCACCAGGTAGCGCGTCAGCAACCCGCACAGGGTGGTCTTGCCGGTGCCCCCTTTCCCGGCTACAGCAATCGTAACAGGCATGCTCTCTCCACAACGAGCACAGACTAGGTGAACCATCCGTCTTCCGGCCGAGATCAACCTGAGGCAGCCTGATTCTCGAACCCGGACCGTTCTGCCAGGGTGGCCTGAACGCTCGGAAAGAGGGTGGCATCGGTATGTGGCAGAAACAGGGCCGATGTAAAGGCGTCATAGAAGCTGTTATCGGCCGAAAGCTCCAGGTAAGTCATCATGCCGGCAATGCCGGTCAGGCGGGCCCGCACGTCGCGCCGCAAGAGCGCCATGTAGGCACCGCGCACGGAAGTGTTCCCCAGGAACTGAAAGCGATCCCAGGGCGAGCTGCTGCCCGGAGGAGCCGGCAAATCAGGCAACAACCCGATCTGCACCGCCTTCTCGACATTGATATATTGGCCAAAGGACCCACCGATCAGCAGGCGGTTGACGTCAGCCAGGTTGACGCCGACGCTCTGCGCCAGCACGTTGAACCCGCCATAGATGGCCGCCTTGGCCCGCAAGAGGTTATCGATATCCACCTTGCTGACGGCGATGTCATGGCCGTGGGCCGTCTCCTCTCCCCAGGCCACCACGTACTCCGGCCCATGCTGCCCTTCGCGCACGCGACGGCGGCCGTCCGGCCCCGGGGGCAGATCAGGGTCGAGATTGCCACGCTTGTCCATGACCCCCGTGACGAACAGCTCGGCGAGCAGCGACAGCAGACCTGAGCCACAAATGCCACGTGGGCGCGTGCCGGCAGGCCCGATCACGCGGCAAGTGGGCTCGAAGGTCCTGTCGTGCACCCATACTTCCTCGATCGCGCCGGAGGTGGCCCGCATACCGTGCTCCACTCCGGCGCCTTCGAAGGCCGGCCCTGCCGAGCAAGCACAGGTGACCAGAAAATCGCGGGTGCCCAGCACGATCTCGCCGTTCGTGCCCACGTCGATGAAGAGGGTCAGCTCGTCGGACTCGTCCAGGCCCGCGGCCAGCACGCCGGCGCTGATGTCGGCGCCCACATAGCTGGCCACGCCGGGCAGACAGTTGACCACCGCCGCCGGGTGGGCCAGCAAGCCCAGCTTGGCCGCCGAAAGCGCAGGCACCTGGTTGATCGTGGGGACAAACGGCGACAGCCGGATCGATTCCGGTGGGATGGCCAGGAAGAGATGCATCATGGTGGTGTTGCCGGCGATGGTCAGCTTGGCAATTTGTTCGGGCGCCGTCGCCGCCTGGCGGCAGGCAGCCTCCAGCAGACGGTTGATCGTGCCGACCACCAGCGACTGCATCTCGGCGAGGTTGTTCGCCTTGCCCGCGTAGATAATGCGGGAGATGACATCCTCGCCGCGGGAAATCTGCCCGTTGTAGTCGGCAACCTGGCTTACCACCTCGCCGCTCAAAAGGTCCACCAACCATACGCTGACGGTGGTGGTCCCGATATCGACCGCAGCGCCATAGTGCGTGGCCGTCTGGTCGCCGGGCAAAAGCCCCAGCAGGCGCGGCGGGCCATGCGGGTGATCCCACGTGTCGAGGGCCACCAGGGCCGTCACCGCCCAATCGGCCCGTCGCAAGGTGCGGCCAAGCGTGCGCAACAGCGGCAGCCCGGTCTCCACGCCGCTCACGCCGGCACGCGCCAGGGCACGCGCCGAGCCGCGACCAATCGTCCTCCTGGTCGGACAGGTCCGGCGGGTCGAACGCGCAGAAAGAAGCGTTGCACGGACTGGTGCTGCCGCGCATCGTATGCAAAGGGCACTGCGACACGGGCAGCCATCTTCTGGGTGGCCAGCCGGCGTTCGATCGCTTCTTGCGGCGGCACCTCGACCCAGGTGTCGTCCTCGACAACAGACTGGCAAGCCAGCACGTAGCCGGCCGCCAGGTCTTCTGCCGTCAGGCGCAAGGTGGAACGACGGCGCACGGCACTCGGCACGCCGACACGGACGGCGCAGCGCCCGCAGCGGCCCTGCCCGCCGCACGGCTGGTTCAGGCTCAAGCCGGCCTTGCTGGCAGCCTCCGTCAGCAAGGTCCCACCGGGGACCTGGACCTCCACGTCACCGGGCTGGAAGTGTAGAGTATAGTTTCTCAACGGAAATTACCATTCACCCTGTTCGCCGCCACTCAGATAGCGATGGATGTCGGCGGCAGCGCGCTTGCCCGCCCCCATCGCGCTGATGACGGTCGCGGCGCCGGTGACCACGTCACCGCCGGCCCACACGCGCGGCATGCTGGTGCGCCCATCCTCGCCGTGCGACACGACCGTGCCGTGCCGGCTGCGTTGCATCTCCTGTGCATTCTCGAAGACGATCGGGTTGGGGCTGGTCCCGAGAGCGAAAATGACGGTGTCCATGGGCATATCGAATTCGGAGCCGGCTATGGGCACCGGGCTGCGCCGCCCGGAGGCATCCGGCTCGCCCAGCTCCATGCGGATGCAACGGAGCGTGCTGACCCTGCTGTTCTCGTCGCCCAGGATGGCAACCGGGTTGGTCAGGAAGTCGAAGATGATGCCCTCTTCCTTGGCGTGCTCTACCTCTTCGGCGCGGGCCGGCACCTCGGCAGCCGAGCGCCGATAAACGATATGGACCTCTCCAGGCGCGCCGCCCATGCGTTGCGCCTCCTGGGTCTGCAGGCGCATGCTGCAGCGTGCCGAGTCCATGGCAACGTTGCCAGCCCCTATCACCGCCACGCGCTTACCCACCTTGACCGGCGTGTCATATTCCGGGAAAAGGTAACCTTTCATGAGGTTGACGCGTGTGAGGAATTCGTTGGCCGACATCACACCGTTGTAGTTGATGCCGGGTATCTTCATGAACGAAGGCAGGCCCGCGCCGGTGCCCATGAACACGGCATCATACTCGCTCAATAGCTCCGGCAATGTGATGGTGCGGCCCACGATATGGTCCGTGCGGATCTCGATACCCAGGCATGCCACAGCGAAGTCGATCTCGGCGCCGATGACGCGCTTGGGCAGCCGGAACTCCGGGATACCGTAGATGAGCACACCGCCGGGCGCATGCAGCGACTCGAAGATGGCCACATGATGGCCCTCGCGCGCCACGTCAACGGCGCACGTCAAGCCCGCCGGGCCGGAGCCGATCACGGCGACTTTCTTTCCCGTCGAATCCTTGGGTGCCGGCGGGCAAGAGTGCTCGCCCAGCTCCCAGTCGCCGACAAAACGTTCCAGCCGGCCAATGGCCACCGACTCGCCCTTCTTGCCCAGCAGGCAATAGGACTCACACTGCGACTCCTGCGGGCAGACGCGCCCACAGATCGCCGGCAGGTTGTTCTTGGATTTCATAACCTCGACCGCGCCGACCAGGTCACCTTCGCGCAGCTGCATGATGAATTCCGGGATCGTCACGCCGACAGGGCAGCCGTCCACGCAGTGCGGCTTCGGGCATTGCAAACAACGCTCGGCTTCCAGCTTGACCAGCTCCAGCGTCAGGCCCAGTGCCACCTCATCGAAATTGCCGCGGCGGACTTCCGGGTTTTGCGCCGGCATCGCCTGGCGCGGGATCTTCATGCGCTCTTTGTTCGTCAGTTTCGCCATCGCTCACCACCTCACACAGCCACCTGGTCCAGATGGCACTGGTGCTGCCAGCGCTCCACAGCCTGTTTCTCCTCGGGACGATAGAAGGCCAGGCGGGAGAACAGGAGGTTCCAGTCCACCTTATGTCCCTCGAACTCCGGCCCGTCCACACATACGAATTTTGCGCCGTCGTCGAGCATCACGCGGCAACCGCCGCACATGCCTGTGCCGTCCACCATGATCGTGTTCAGGCTCACCAGGGTGGGAATGCCAAACGGCTGCGTCGTGGCGCTGCAGAACTTCATCATAATGGCCGGCCCGATGGCCCAGACGCGTGACCCCCTGATCAGACTGCAGGATCTCCTTCAACGGCTCCGTGACCAGCGCCTTGCGAGCATAGGAGCCATCATCCGTGCAGACAATCAGCTGGTCCGCCACGGCACGCATGCGATCCTCCCAGAAGAGCAACTCCTTGCTGCGCGCTCCGATGATGGCAATGACCTTGTTGCCGGCTTCACGCAAGGCTTTGGCGATCGGGTAGATCGGCGCGATGCCGACGCCGCCCCCCACGACGACCACGGTGCCGAAATTATCGATTTCAGTCGGGTGGCCCAGGGGCCCGGCGACGGTTGTCAGGGCATCACCTGCTTCGAGGGCGCCCATCTCCATGGTGGATTTGCCCACTTCCTGGAAAATCAGCGTGATCGTGCCGTTGCTGCGATCGAAATCGGCGATGGTCAAAGGGATGCGCTCACTGCGGTCGTGGGCACGCACGATCACGAACTGGCCGGCGTGGGCAGCTCGCGCGACTTGAGGCGCCTCAACCACCATGAGCTTGATGGTTTCACTCAGCACTTCTTTTTGTAAAATTCTGTACATGCTTTTTGCCCCCGACATACAGGTTATGTATTTTGGCCGTCCGTCACAATGACGCGCGTCATCATGCTGAAGCAGTCGGGATTAGAGAAGAGGGAACAGGGAAGAGGGCGCTCTTGTGCACCCAGTCTCCTATTCCCCTTGCGCGGTTCACTGTATCAAAGGGCTGTCTTCAGGAAGCGCGGGCAGGTTGACCGCCTCGCGTGGCCCGACCTTGATCTCCCAGCCCGCCAGCTCCTCTTCCAGCTCTCCCATCAGCACTGCCACGTGGCCCGGGATCACGACCCGGCGATGGTTCACCTTGTCGGCGATACCGCTGCCTTTGACGGTCTTGGCGATGCGCTCGGCGTCAAATTTGCCCGCAGCCCAGGCCGTCAGCACGCTCATGCCCTCGGCATCCGCCACCAGCAGCCATCCCGGCTGGCCGCTGCTCTCCAGCTCATTGGCGACGGCGAAGTACGTGATGGAGAAGTTGGTGGTCACCATGACCGGCGCGTCGGCGCCAGGCTTGTTGATCGGATAGGTGCCAGGCTCGACCTGGATCGGCTTCTGCGGGTCGGTGTAGATATTCTGGCGCAACACGAGCAGAGGATAAACCGTGGCAGGGTCGAAATGGCTGAGCACGACAAACCCGGCGTACTTGGCGATCTGCTGTGCTGCCAGAAGCGTTTCAAGACACGGGTCGGAGACGCCCAGGTACGGGAAAGCGATGATCGGATAGCCGACCTCGCGCCGCGCCTTTCTTGAGCGCCAGGCGACGGAGCTGGGTCAGCATGGTGAGCGAGCCCCCGAAGCTGCGTTCGGTCGGGTCGAGCACCAGGTCTTCCACACCGGCGGCCACGAGTTTCTGCGTCAGCTCGGCCAGCTCGGCCAGGGTGGCCGCGCGGACGACGAGCGGGGCCTTGTGCTCCTTTGCCAGCTTGGCCATCGCCTCCCAGTTCTGCGCGGTCGCCGCGCAGATCAGCGGGGCGAGGGCCCCCACTTTGGCCAGGCCGGCGGCCATCACGGCCGGGTTCTCACTGACCAGGATGAGGGGCAAAGCCGCGGCCTGCTTGGCCGTTGCGACGGCCGCCGCGAACTTGCCGGGATCACCCGACGCCGCCTCAACCGCCAGGCCATTCAGGACCAGGCCGATGCCCACGTAGTCGACCTTATAGCGCGCGACCGCTTTGGCGGTGGCCACGATCTCGCCCTCGGCCGCCGTGTCGAGGACGCGCACCACGACTGCCGGAGGGTGAAAGAAGGTCTTCTCGTGACGGAAGAGCACGGTCTCGTTGCCGACTTCCACCTTCTGGCCATCGGCGCTCAGGGTGATCAGGCGGATCGGAGGGCGCGGCGGCCGCCGAAAGCTTGGCTTTCGATTCTGCGCTGACGTAGGGACAGGCGGCCAGCTCCGCCTGCTTGGCCGCCAGTTTCATGGCAAAAGCCAGGCAGGTGGGGAAGCCGCATTCTTTGCAGTTCGTCCGGGGAAGCAGTTTGTAAATGTCCAGGCCTGAAAGTGCCATCTTGTCCTCCTTACGCGGGCATCAACTCGGCGATCATCTGCCTGAGGCGTCGCACGGCCTCGGGATGGCGCATCACCAGGATATCGGCGCCGGTCTCGAGAAGGGAAGCCGCGGTGAGAGCCTCCCAATTGATCGCGCGCTCCTCCCACTGCCCCCACGCTTCCGGCACACCCTCGCCGACGCGCGCCTCCTTGGCGCGCCACGCCTCTTCGCCGGGGGTGACGATCATCGGCTGTTGCGTCATGCCATCCCCTTGCAAGGCGGCCAGCCGCAGGCGCTCCATGACGCTGTAGCCGTATTCCATGCCATAGCCGAGGGCGCCGGTAGTTGGGTCCATCACGATGCGTTCCAGCGGCAGGCCCATGTCGTGAATGAGGATGATGAGCTGCTTGGCGAGATTGACATCCATCGGCGTCTTGCTGGTGACCAGTTGATTGTGCGCAAGGGCAGCCGCGACGATGGTCCGGTAGTTCTTGTCTTCGCAGGGACCGAGCGCCAGGCGCTCTCCGACGCCCTCTTCGGCAACGGCGACCAGTAGCTCGTTATCCAGCTCGGCCTGGCCCACGCCAAAGACGATCACCGGCAGCCCCGTGGCACTGAGCACGGTCCGCAGGGCCTGGCGCGCGGTCTTCGCGGTCATGCGCTGGCCCGCGCCATCGGTCGACCGTCAGCTGCAGAACGACCAGGTCCGCCCCGGCCGCCTCGGCAGCCCTGGTCCACGCGGCAAGGTCGTCGACCACAGCGCCCCAGGCCTTGAGGAGCGGCTCCGGCCATTCTTCGCCAGGGCTGCAAGGACGCACCTCGATGGCAATCTGCGGGCGATGCGGCATCTTCCCTTCGAAGCCGAGAAACGGCAATGTCGTGCCGCCACCAATGGCAACGGTGTGATGGCGGGTGCCACCATCGGCAGCGGTGGCACCCAGCGTGATCTGGCGCACGCTACCTGCCCACTTCTCTGCTGCAAGTTCAACCCCTACAGGCATTGTGACCTCCATTGCGCTGATGATTATTAGAAAGCTGAACGCGCGCACGGGCGCCAACTTGCGCCGATGTTACCTGTCCTCTAGAAGATCGGGTCCATCAAGAGCGCCGGATGCCCCACGCTTTCCAGATGAGCCAGGAGGCCGTCGACGTCGGTGCAGATGGTCTCGTCGGCGATCTTGGCCAGCAGGTCGGCATCACCCTCACGCTCCACTACTGCCTGGAGCTCGGCGGCCATGGTTTGCTTGAGGACGCTGGACATCCAAACCACCCGCTTGAAACCGCCGTCGGCCGAGATGAATTTCGGGCTGGTCAGGTAGAACTTGCCGACCCCCATCACGCCGGGTGTCTGCAACCCGCCGCCGGCCATGCCGGCCAGGGTGCTGAACGTCATGCCGGCCGGCGTCATGCTGGTGTCCTCCCGGCTGACGACCATGATACCATTGGCTTCTGGGACCAGCATGGCATGATGCACTCGAAGCAGCCGCAAGCCGTCATTGGCGCGTTCATGATCGAGTACATGCTCACTTCCTGGACGGTGCCGTTTGACTTCTGGCGGGCGATTTCGTTGAGCCCGTCGTACACGCCGCTGCACGCGGTCGATCGGTGCGCCCTTGCGGATCGGCTGGTTGGGGCCGGTTGGATTGATCTCGTAGCTGGCCTTGCAGTCCAGCCAGTTATAGGCACCGCACAGCCCCAAGCGCTGAGGGTTGACCACGCAAACGTGTGTCGGAGCGAAGCTCTGGCACAGCAGGCAGCTGTAGAACGTCGTCGACGGACTCGTCGGTCAGGTCGGCCATGCCGCCGATTGCGAAAATCGTAGGCATCCCTCGCCTTCGCCAGCCATTGCGCGAACAGGGCCGGATCGGTGACGATCTTCGCCTGCACTTTGTCGACGATGGTGCCGAAATCGGCATGATAGCGCGCGTACCAGGATGTCGCCGAAATGCCGCAGGTTGAACCCCTTGCCGTAGGCGTTCTGGCTGACGCGGATCCACGTGATATCGCGCTGGCCGATGTGCTGGATGCCACTGGCGGCGTTGACGAAGTAGTGGATCTGGCGCTCGAGCATCGGCTCGAAATCGGCTTGCATCTTGCGCCCGGCCACTTCCACGAGGATGCCCATGGCCATCGCCGTGCCGGCCGGCAGATCGTCAAAGCCTGGCCCGATAACCTCCACCTTCCCGTCTTCGACCTGGCTCATGTCCACCGTGCGCAGGTACTCGAAGGCACGGCTGTACTTGCCGCCGAACTCGACGCGCATGTCTTTCTTGCGCACGACCTCGCCTTCGAAAGCAGAGCCATACGGCACAGGGACCGGCACTTCGGTGACCTTGACCTTGACCCCGCGCACCTCGATGCACTTCTGGACGATCTTCTCGGCGCGTTCCAGATCGTCCGCGCCTTCGATCTCGTTGAACGGCATGGAGATGACGTGCTCATAGGACGTGATGCCGGTCGGTAGGATCTGCGGGATGCGCGTGTCGGCGATGACCGGGAACCCATAATTGATGGCCCCGGCCGCGGCCGCGTACTTCAGATCGTCGACTTCGCCGCAGCGCGACCACGAACGCGAACACACGCGCCCGGTTATACAGCAAGATGTCTTTGCCCTGCCCACCCTTGAGGCCGCCGAAGGTCAGCGCCGAACGGGTCGCGAAACCCAGCGCGTAGATGGCGGAGATCGTGTCCAGGCCGAACGGCACGATGTACGTGTCGTAGCCCATCTCCACGCCCTCTTCCATCAGCTGGTGGATGATGGAGCGGCCGTTGACGTTACCGGAAAGGAAGATCAGGATATTGCGCTTCTGCAGCTCGCGCACCAGCTTGACGGCAACCTCGTTGCTCTTGGCGCAGCCGACGATGGCGGCGAAGCCGGGCATGCGGCCATCGACCAGCTGGATGCCCCACGATCGCAGCTGGATATCGTCGATCGGGCCGTTGAGGAAGCCGTTGCTGGCAACGGGGCCGGCCGCCTGCGGCGCTGCTGCAGCGTCCGGGCTGGTGAAGCTGCCCGCCGGCACGGAAGCCGGTGATGCGGCCGGGCTCCTCGCCATTGACAAAGCGCACCGCTTCGATGATCTCCGCCGCCAGGAGCGTCGCCATGCCGCTGTCCAGCGTCTCGCCCAGATAGGGCGTCCAGCAGTTGGCAGCGGGGGTTGGATGGAGCAGGTCCCGCGCGTGGGCCACCACCGGCTGCAGCTCTCCGAGCTTGGTCACCTCGCGTCCGGTCATGCCCAGGATCACGGGCAAATAGTAGGCTGTGTTCGGGAAGGCCACGGCCTTGTCCGGCCCGAATTGGGCAAGGGCCTTGGCGAGCATGCTCTCTGCTTCCTGGACCAGCAGATTCGCGCCCCGAATGGCGCGGGTAGCTATATATCGAGACATCTAGAGCCTCCGGGTTCAACCTGTGCGACTATCAACCGTAAAGTTCCGACATCATTTCTTCGAGGGGCCGCTCTTCCGCCGACCGGGTAAGGAACGCCGCGATGGGCGAATCGCCGCTGGCGCCATGGCGGCTGGGATCGTACGGCGGCAGCTTCAGCGCCTCGCGCTTCTTGTCGATGTGCTCGAGCGAACGCCTGACCACCTCGGCCGAGTCTGCCACAAACTCCAGCTTGCCGCCGAAGGTCTCCTCCCAGCCTTCGGAAAGGAGCCTGGTGACCTCCGAAGAAAAACCGACCGGCGAGATGACGCCCATGATGACGTAGGCACCAGAGGCCGCGCAATAGGTGGCGATCGCCAACGCTTTTTCGCTCATCCACTCGGGCGCCAGGCCGACCGCCGGCAAGTCGCTGATGTCTTCGCCCAGGCCGCCTTCGGTGGCCATCTGCGTGAGCACGGTCAGGATGCGGCTGTTGTCAACGCAGGAGCCCATGTGCAGAACTGGCGGGATACCGATGGCCTCGCATACCTCGCGCAGCCCTGGCCCGACCTTGTCCAGCCCCGCTTCTCCCAACAGGTAACCGTATTTGCCGGCCGCGATCGCGCCACAGCCGGTCGTCACCACCAGGACATCGTTCTTGAGCAGCTCGCTGATGATGTCCATGTGAGCCTTGTCCTGCGTGCCGTTGGGATTGTTGCACCCCACCACGGCTGCCACCCCGCGCAGGCGGCCGGTGGCGATGGCATCGTTGAGCGGGCGGAACGAAGCACGGTAGTTGCCGCCCTGCATGTAGGCGATGTATTCGTGGCTAAAGCCCGGCACGGCGTCGGACTTGAAGTCCGGGATGTGGGTCGCGCCTCGATTCGGGTAGTTGTCGATGGCCCGGCGCACGATCTGCTTCGCGATGTCCATCGCATGGGCTTCGTCGAACTCGATGTGCGTGGCGCCCGTCATCTTCACCTTGGGGCTGGTAGTGATGATCTCGGTGTGAAAATGCTTGGCCAGGTCGGGCAACGCCTGCATGATGCACTGCACGTCGACCACCATGGCTTCGACGGCCCCCGTGAGGATGGCTAGCTCCTGGTGCAGGAAGTTGCCCGCCGATGGGATGCCCTGGCGCATCAGCACCTCGTTCGAAGTGCAGCAGATGCCGGCCAGGTTCAGGCCCTTCGCGCCCTTGCTCTCGGCGTAGGCCAGGAGCTCGGGGTCCTGCATGGCGGCCACGATCATCTCGCTAAGCGTCGGCTCGTGGCCATGGACGAGGATGTTCACCTCATCGCCCTTGAGCACGCCCAGGTTGATCATCCCGACTTTCGGCGACGGGGTGCCGAAGAGGATATCGGAGAAGTCGCTGCCCCACATCGAGCCGCCCCAACCGTCGGCCAGCGAGGCGCGTACGGCGCCCTGCAAGATGTGCTCGGCGTCCTGGTCGTCGCCCATGTGCGTGCGGTGCATAACCTCGACGACCTCGCGGTCGATGCCGCGCGGGGCAACCTTGGTGTCACGCCAGAATCTTCTGCCGCTTCTGCGGCGCGGTCGAAGAGATAGGAGAGCTCGCCGCGCTGTTGGCCGAACTCGGCGATGGCCTTGTCGGCCAGGTCTTTGGCGATCTCGTTGTTCGAACGGCCCTTGGTCGGGATGTGATGCTTGGCAGCCACGGCGACCAGCTTGGCGACGTCGCGGATCTGATAGCCTTGCGCTTCGCCCTCGGCCACAGCCTTGAGCGTGAAAGCCAGGTCGCGGCCATGGTCAGAGTGGGCCGCGGTGCCGGCCGCAACCGCGCGCGCCAGGTTGCGGGCCGCGATAGTATCGATCGTGGCGCCGCAGATGCCCACCTGGCCGCCCTTGGTAAGGCGGCAAGGGCCCATGTAGCAGTTCTTGCAGCAGATGCCCGACTCGCCACCCCCGATCGGGCAAGGTTTATTGGCAACGGCACGCGTGAAAGCCGTCGTGAGGCCCATGCTCTCGGCGACCTCCAGCATCTCACAGGCAGCAGGATCTATGCTCGGTTGATGAGTTTGCTTCGGCATACGGGTGCTCCTCAAGTAGTCGCGTAGTCCGCCAGATAGTCCGGTGGAGCGATAAGCTGGTTAGCGTGCGATACGGCAAGCCGGGAGTCATCTGTTCGAGTAGCCTCGCATCCGGGCGATCCGGCGCTCGTGCGGGCCGGCGCAAGGCCTTCACGATCGCCCGGCCGCCAGGCTGCAGGGTCCCAAAACCCTCCAGCTACCTGGCCGTCTTGGCGTCGCGGGCATCGGTCTGGCTGGCGCGAAAACCCAGGCGCTCCCAGGCCGGGTCTGCCCGGCGGGTTTGCTGCGGCACGGGGTTGAGGGTCACAGGCGCGGAGCCCACAGCATAGCCTGCCTGGGCGAGCGCAGCCTGGATGGCTGCCGGCGTGATGGCCTGCGGATCGTACTCCATGGCCACGATCCGGAAAGCCGAGCTGGCCACCACGTTGCTCACATGTGGGGCCAGTGCCTCCAGCGCCGAACGCACTTTCAGGACGTGATGATCCGCCCACATATCAGGAACATTGTATTGCATCTTTTCCTTGGTCATCGGCCTCCGCTCCTTGTCAGTTTCGTGTTCGTATCGGCTGGCAGCTATCCAATCCACCGGCCTCATCGAGGCCGGCAGCGGTGTGATTCATCACAAGATAACCAGGCTTGAAACCAGCGTGGTCACCCCCTTCAGGGCAAGGCCCACGCGGGCTCTCAACCATCCTGGTCCCTCGCCGGCCCTTGCCTGGCCGGCCGTAGGCCGGCGATCTCGCGGCGGTGCGCGATATACAGCGAGCAAAAATCGCAAGTCACGTGCATCGGAGCGCAACAGCAGAGAGCCGGCATCTCCCAGCAGGATACCGAGCCGCTGTAAGCGGCGCATGCTGAGCAATCGTTGCGCCATTGCCATCCTGCACCCCCGGCACCACCGGCGCTCCTCGGTGGGCCGGAGGCGTTGCCCAGGTCGATCAATCTGATTTGCCAACAGCTTCTCACGATGTGCCTCTGCTCCGGAGCGTGCGTGGGGATGATCCGGCTAATGCCGCGTCGTCCCACATGCCGAACAAAAAAGCCTATCCCCTACGCTTCAGCGCAAAGGATAGGCTCTCGGCACCTGCTCGGCGATGCAGACCAGCATCAGTCTGCGGCGAGTCATCGCACAACTATACACCAGCGCCTGGATTTGTCAAAATCGGGACGGGGCGGATGCGGGACCCCCGGCAACGGCTCAGGGTTCGATCCTCGTCACGCCAGGTATCCGCCCGAAGTCCCTGTCGTTGCTGGCGGCGCCGTTCAACCTTGAAGCGCCTGGCTGCCTCGGTTCGCCAACACAAGACGGAACCGAGTCGCGAGTCGCCTGGCCAGCACGGCCCGGTACACAAGTGATATAATAGGCGGTGCCTATTGTCAACTGGTCGTACAAAGAGGGAGCATGATATGACCGATGAGTTTGAAATAGCTGCAGCGCAACCGCGTGCGCCTTCACGCGGACCGTGGCAACTATGACCGGGAAGTCATCTATGAGATCATCGACGAGGCACTCTCCTGCCATGTCGCCTTCGTAGAGGACGGCCAGCCCTTCGTCATCCCGATCAACTACCCGCGCATCGCCGACAGGCTGCTGCTTCATGGCTCGCCGTCCGGCCGGCTGATGCAGCGCGCCCAGGCCGGCGAGCCGCTTTGCGTAGCCATCACCCTCATCGATGGGCTGGTCCTGGCGCGTTCGGCTTTCAACCACTCCGTCAATTACCGCTCAGTCGTGCTCTTCGGGCGGGGCTATCCGCTCACATCCGACGAGGAGAAGCTACAAGCGCTGGAAGCCATCACCGAGCACCTGGTCCCAGGGCGGTGGGCCGAGATCCGGCGCCCCACGGTGAGCGAGCTCAAGGCGACGGCGGTTGTGGCCATCCCGATAGAGAGCGCGTCGGCGAAGATCCGCTCCGGCCCGCCGGTTGAACGGCAAGCAAGACCGCGAGTTGCCGATTTGGGCCGGAGTGCTGCCCCTGCACGAACAGCCCTTGCCGCCGGTCGCCGACCCGCAGCTGGACCCGGGCATCCCGGTGCCGGATCACGTGCGGCACTATCGGCGCAAGTGAGCCGCCGGTCGGGCGTATCGGCCTGACAATTCGCTGCGATTTTGGCCGGCCCGGCAATGTATGCTATACTGGCCTGGTTGGGGGCCCGTAGCTCAATTGGCAGAGCAGCGGCCTTTTAAGCCGCGGGTTGAGCGTTCGATCCGCTCCGGGCTCATACACATGCCGGCCAGGCGCCTTGCCTGGCCTTTCATTTTGTAGCGGGACCCGCAAGGGGACATCACGAACGGTAGAAAGGCTCTGGCCCAACCTATGAAGGCATCCATCTTCACCCTGGCCGTGCACGCCGGCGAACGCGCGCCCCGTCCCCGGTTCACACCCGTCGCCACTCCGATCCATCCCAGTGTCAGTTATGTTTATGAGGATGTCGAAACGCTTGACGGCATCTTCGCCGGTGCCGAGAGCGGCCCCGTGTATAGCCGGTACGGCAACCCCACCAATGAGGCGCTGGAGCAGGCCGTCGCGACGCTGGAGGGCAGCGAAGCGGCCATGAGCTTTAGCTCCGGTATGGCGGCCATCCATGCCGTGCTTCTCGCTGCAGGCGTGGGGGCCGGCAAGACGGTTGTGGCGGCCCATGACGTCTATGGCGCGACCTATGCGCTCCTGAAAGATCTCTTCACACGGCAGGGGGTCGTCACGCACTTCGTCAACGTCGCCGACGTCGAGGGCGTCCAGGAGACGATCGCCCGCACACAACCGGTGGCCGTGCTCGTCGAGACCATTTCCAACCCGCTGCTCAAAGTGGCCGACCTGCCGCGTCTGGCGCAAGCGTCCCATGCCAGCGGCGCGGCTTTGATCGTGGACAACACCTTCGCCAGCCCATTCTTGTGCCGGCCCATCGCCATGGGCGCGGACTACGCCGTGCACAGCGCGACCAAGTACCTGGGTGGGCATGGCGACGTGCTGGGCGGGGTCGTGGCGACCAGCGCCGCACGTCGCGCCCAACTCTTCGAAACGGTCAAGATGACCGGCGGCAACCTGGGGCCGCAGGAGGCCTGGCTGGTGCTGCGCGGTCTGAAAACGCTGCCCCTGCGCATGGAACGGCAATGCGCCAACGCCCGGCACATTGCCGGCTGGCTGGACGGCCACGGGCGGATCAGCCGGGTCAACTTCCCGGGGCTACCTCAGCACCCGCAGCACGCTCTGGCCGCACGCCTGCTCGACGGCGGATACTTTGGAGCGATGATCAGCTTCGACCTGCAACACGGGGATCGCGCCCAGGCCTTTCGTTTCATGAACGCGCTCCGATTGGTGCTGGCTGCGACGACGCTGGGCGACGTCTATTCTCTGGCATTGTATCCGGCCGGCACGTCGCACCGGGCGCTCGACGCCGACACGCGCCGCAAGATCGGCATCGGCGATGGATTGGTGCGCCTGTCGGTGGGCATCGAGGCGCCGGAAGACATCATCGCCGACCTGGACCAGGCGTTGGAGGACGGTTGAGCGAGCAGCCACTAAGGGGCAGGGAGTAGATAACCCTCCAGCAACCTATTCCCTACTCCCTCGTTACCGGCGGGGCCGGCGATAAGAACGCAGGATGGCTGCGCCGAACCAGACGGAGAAAGCCGCCGAAACGAGGAAGCCAAGGACGACCAGGACACGGGCCAACAAGTTGCCGCCGGTGTGTGGGATGAGAAAGGCGAGGGCCAATGTGAGGCCCGCAATCAGAACGGACAAGGATAGGCGGGTCACCAGCTGATCCACGATTGCCAGGAACTCGGCGGACTCCTTGATATGGAACGTGAAGAATTCCCCACGTTCGGCCTGCTGTAACATGCGGCTGGCCGCGCGGCAAGAGGCCGGCGACGTCGCCCCACTCCGTGCCCCAGCGCAGGACGGACTGGCGCCAGGTGCCGCGGTCGGGCAGGATGAGACGCCAGAACAGCCGGCGGACGAGAGGCTCGGAGATTCTCGAAGATGTCAAAGCCGGGATCGAGCTGCAAGCCCACGCCTTCCATCATCTGAAACGTCTTGGCAAGCAGCCAGAGGTCGGTGGGCAGATGCAACTGGTGGCGAAAGGCGATCGGCATCAAGTCAGCGATGACGTCGCCGGCGCGGATGTCTTTGAGCGGCACACCGCGGTACTTGTTGAGCATGCGGCCGATATCGCTGGCCAGGGCGCGCCGGTGGATGTCCTCCTCGGCAGCCCCCATGCGCACCAGCTGGTCAACCACGCCTTCGGTGTCGAAGCCAATCGCAGAGACGTAGAGGCGGATGAGGTCCAACCGCATGCGATTGTCCACAAAACCGACCATGCCGTAATCCATCAGCCCAATCACTTCTTCGGGAAGCACCAGGAAGTTGCCGGGATGCGGATCAGCGTGAAAGAAGCCGTCTTCCAGCACTTCCTTGACCACCATCGTGGCAGCATTGAGCGCAATCTGATGCCGGTCGAGCCCCGCAGCATCCAGCGCCAGGATGTCATCGATCTTGATGCCACGAATGCGCTCCATCACGAGCACGCGGCGCGTGCTGTGGTCCCAGTGGACGCGAGGCACGTAGACGATCTTCTCGTCGGCGAAACTCGCGCGGAAGCGATCGGCGTTACGGGCCTCACGCCGGTAGTCGAGCTCGGCGCGCATGGTGGCCGCGAACTGATCGACGATGGCCGGCAGGTCGTAGAATCTGGGACAAAGGCGTGTATTGGGCGCCCGAAGCCAGCTCCGCAAGGATGGCAAGATCGAGATTGATCACGCGGAGGATATTGGAACGCTGGACCTTGACCACGACGTCCGCGCCGTCGTGAAGAGTCGCCGCGTGCACCTGGGCCAGCGAAGCAGCGGCGAGCGGCTGCTGGTCGATGCTGGCAAATACCTCCGCCAAAGGCCGGCCGAACTCCTTCTCCAAGACCTGGCAAACCTCAGCCCACGGCTCAGGGGGCACGGAATCTTGCAACAGCGAGAGCTCTTCAATGTAAGGGGGCGGCAGCAAATCGGGGCGGGTGCTTAGCACCTGGCCGAGCTTGACGAAGGTAGGGCCGAGCTCCTCGAGCGCCAGGCGAAAATGCCTGGCCAGCTCGTCCTCGGGAAACCGGATAGGCTCGACTGATGTGCGGCCGAACCGCCGGCGCATGGCGGGCTGCAGTCGCTGGAAGGCGAAGCCGAACCCATGACGCACAAAGGTTGAGACGATCTGGCGATAACGCTTCAGGTGCCCGAGCGGATTCAGACTGATGACCATGCGTTGGTTGCCCCATCGAAGGATGCGAGCGCATTGTCAATCAGGCAAGGCCCAAAGTCAAGAAGCACGTATGGCACGATGGGTCAGCGCGCCCGTAAACGCGTCATGGAAATGCTCACGACGATGAGCATGCTTCCCAGCAGAAAGACTCCGCCCACACCAAGGACGACCGGCTCGGTCGCCAAGACAGCGGGCGCGGGCGTGGGCGTGGCCGTCGGTCGAGCCCGTGTCGGGCTGCCGTTGGGTGCCGGCCCGAAGATGGCCGGGGCAGGGGTGGGCGACGGCGTATCTGTCGGGCGCGGCGTCGGGGTAAGCGTCACGGTCGCGGTCGGGGTATCGGTCGGGGTTGCCGTCTCCGTCGGCGTAAGCGTGAGGGTCGGCTGAATGGGGCTGGCCATGGGCGCGACAAATGTGGACAGGGGCTCCGGGCCGGTAGGGGTGGCGAGGACTGCCGGCGGCAGCGGTGTGTCCGTATCGGTAGGGACCAGAGTATCGGTCGGGGTGAGGGTGACCGGCGTGGGCCAGGGAGTCTGCGTTGGCAGCGGCGTGTTCGTGAACTCGCGCGTCGCCGTCGGCGGTGGCGGCGGCGTGTTGCTAGGCGTCGGCCATGGCGTGTCAGTCGGCCACGGCGTGTCCGTCGGCCATTGTGTGTCTGTGGGCCACGGTGTGTCTGTAGGCACTTCTGTGTCTGAGGGTATCGGCGTCGGCGTCAGGCTGGGCACCGGCGTGCTGCTGGGCACCGGCGTGCTGGTTGGCCGCGTCGGCGTGCTGGTTGGCACCGGCGTGCTGGTTGGCCGCGTTGGCGTGCTGGTTGGCACCGGCGTGCTGGCCCGCGTTGTCGCGCTGGCGGGCACCGGCGTGCTGGCGCGCGTTGTCGCGCTGGCAGGCACCGGCGTGCTGCTGGGCGCGGCGGCAGCCCGCGATGGCGATGTGCTCGGTGACCGCCGGCCCGGCGGAGGCAGCGAAGGCGGGCGCGAAGACCTAATCCTGGCACACCCTGCACCTCGAGCCAGACCACACCGGCAACCAACACCACCATTGCCCAGCACAGAACGCGCAGCGCAACTCTCCTCCTCATCAAGGATGAACAATACCAAAAATCTCAAAAACGTCAAGCCAGGCCGCGCCGGGACAGCAATTTCCCACGTGCTCGCAGTAGCATTCGCCATGTCCGGCGGCCCGGCCAGAAGGCCGGCCGACAGCCTGCCGGTGCTGCACTTGCACCTGGCGATCACCGGCCCGCAACCTGAGCTTGGCCGATCGGTTGGGCCACCACGATCAGGCGATGCGTGTTTGACCAGGGCGGCCAGCACGTCGTGAGGGTGAGCTGGGCGTAGTCGGTCGGGTCCATGAACCTGGCGTTGGTCAGGCGCTCGCCTAGCGGGATGCCTGAATCGAGCACCCGGTAGAACGCCGTGATCACATAGTCGAAGCGCCGGCCGTCGGCGCCGTAGACCTGGATTTCGTGCCCCACCAGGATATCTGACTTGTTGACGTTCGCATCCACATTCTCGTACCCGGAGTAAGGCCAGGCCTGGCTGATGGCCATGAAGACCCGGCCATAGATGTTGTTATGGCCGGAAATGACCACGTTGCCTTGCTGGCCAAGCAGTGCGGTGTCGACCGCATGGCCGGCCGAATACTCAGGGACCTGCCACATCGATTGCGGGCCGGTCGCCGTATCTTCGACCGACCACGCCATATCCGTGACCGGCACATCGATGTTGAGGTCGGGGATCACCAGGCGCACCGGCTTCGTGGGAGGCGCTGCGGCGGGCGCGGGTACTGGTGCCTGCGTCGGCTGAGGGGCACCGCGGGCGGTGCCTGCGTCGGCGTGAGCGGCACTGCGGTGGGGGCTTGCGTCGGCATGAGCGGCACTACGGCGGGGGCTTGCGTCGGCATGAGCGGCACTACGGCGGGGGTCTGGGCCGGCTTGAGCGCCGCGGTCGCGGCCGGAACGACTGGCTCCGGATCCTTCGCTCCGGATGCCAGACCGAATTGGGTGGTCGAGCCCGCGGTCAGCCGGCCGGCAGGGCCGCGTACCTGCGCCGGCGCCGCGGCCGGCGGGGCGAGGGGTCTGGCAAGCGCCCGCGACGCCGCGGTGGGCGGGGCGGCCATCTCTCGGGAGGGCACAACCACCCCCGGCCGCAGGACAGCTGGCGTCGCTGTTGGGCCCGAGGAAGGCCCCGCGGGCGATGTTGCGGCGGGCGCCGCCTCCGCGATCGGCAGCGCCCTCATCGGCGGAACCCGCTCGGCACGCAGCCGATCGCGGAAGGCCAGGCCTTGCCACTGCTGCCAGCCCCAGGCGCCGCCTACGCCTGCCAACAACAACAGCCCTATGGCCAGGAAGCTATTGCCGAGAGTCTGCCGCCAATCACGTCGAAGCATACCCGCTCAACTTCATCGCCAATTCACAATATTCTATGGTAAGATTATGCGTTAGGGGCCTGGTCGAATAAGCAATCCGGCTTCCGGATGAGCAGTGCAAGGAATCGTTGCGTTCGTCGTCCCTCCAGCCATTCGAGGGAGGCTAATAGCTGGCCAGTGCGCCTTCGTACCCTGGGAAGGGAGGTTCCGCATGAGGTCCCCATCGCATTT
>CAWEHT010000262.1:0-9173 GCA_963808455.1 uncultured Chloroflexia bacterium
CTTTTCAGAAGGAGGGTCTACCATGGAATATACCGGCTATCTTGACTTCTGGTTCACCGGACGGCCGATCGTGGAGCGGGTCGAGCCGATTGTCAACCTGGGCATTCGCCGCGTCGACGCCTGGTCGTGGCGCAGCCAGCCCGTGGCCGAGATTGCAGCCGAATGCCGCCGATGCGGGGCCATTTTCAATTCCGTCTTCGATGACGAGATGGGCTCGCTGGCCGACCCGGGCGACAACGAGCTCGTCATACGCTCCTGGTCCGAAAGCCTGGAGATGGCCTGCCGGTACGGCATCGAACACCTGTACCTGTTCTCCAACCAGGTCGATCTCATCGATGGGCGGTCATGGACGCGTCGCCTCTCGTCCAACTTCACCCCGGCCGAGCAGTATGCCAACATCCTCCGCCAGACGGAGCGTATCCTGAAACTGGTCGAGCAGACGCCGGTGCGGGTGTGGGTGGAGGCCCTGAACGAGTTTCACATCAAGGGCGGCATCCTGGTGCACAGCCACGACCTGGCCGCCGATTGGGTGCGGCGCTTCTCCCATCCGCAGCTTCAGATGGTTTTCGACTGCTACCATCAGCAGCGCGACTCGGGGAACCTGATCTGGGGGCTCGAGCAGTACGCCGGCCTTTACGCCAGCTTCCATATCGCCGACGTGCCGACCCGCCAGGAGCCCGGCACCGGTGAGATCAACTACGCCAATTTGCGGGCGAAGCTGCGGCAACTGGGCTATGATGGGCTGGTCGGGCTCGAGTTCTATCCATCGACGACAGAAGCGGAAGCGCTGGAACGAATCAAGGCGATCTTCCCGCTGAACTGACCCGCCGGGAGGGGGGATGAAGGCTGTTGTTCTCGGCTGCGTCGGCGCCATGGGAGTGCATGCGTCGAGCGAGCTGATCGCATCCGGTCTTTTCGACCAAATCATCGTGGCAGACCTCGACGTAAAGAAAGCCCGGCAGATGGCCGGCACGTGGGGCCTGCCCGACGAAGCCGTCGCCTGCCTGGATGCCTCAAACCAGACGAAGCTCAGGCAGCTGCTCGCCGGCAACCCGGAAGTCGTGGTCAACGCACTGCCGAAAGACCTGGCGCTGCCCGTGGCGGAAGCCGTGATCGCCACCGGCGCTCGCGCTATCGACCTGAGTGACATCTCGCCTGAGCTGCTGGCGCTGAGCCAGGCGGCCCGGGCTGCGGGGGCCGTCTACGTGGCCGGGTGCGGTTCCAGCTCCGGGCTGACCAACATGCTGGCCAAGCATGGCGCGCGCGGTATGGACGAGATCGGTTCGATCGAGATCGACTTTGCCTCGTTTCGGTCTATCGCCCTGTCGCCGGCGTCGATCGACGGCGTCTTCTGGGAGTTTGGGCCCAACGTGAAGCGTGGTTATTACTCAGATGGCGCTTACCACGAGGTCCAGCTCTGGGATGGGGCTAAGACGGTGGACTTTCCAGAGCCTATCGGCCGCCAGACCGTGTACATCGTGCCGCAGAGTGAAACGTTTACCCTGCCTCGCACGCTGGGCGCCAGGGCGGTGACGGTGCGCGGCACATTTACGCCCAAGGCGATGCGGTTGATGCGCAGTCTGTGCGAGTATGCGGCCTTCGACGCGGCGCCCGTGACGATCAACGGTAGCCCAATCGCGCGGCGCGAGCTCGTCAAGCAATACCTCGTGCAAACGCCGCAGGCCAACGAGGAGCCGGCCTGGGGCTATGCGTTGCACGTGCAGGTCGCCGGCAGATCGGGGGGCCGTCCGCTGGAGCGGAGGCTATGGACCACCCACCCGTCTTCCGATCAAGCCGGCTGGTCGGGCCCCAGCGCGTGGACCCGGTGCGTGGCATTGCCTCTCGTGGCAGGGGCCTTGTTGTTGGCTCGCGGCAACTACCAGGGGACAGGCATCGATGCCCCAGAGGCTTTCTTGCCCGGCGAGCCATTCCTTGCTGAATTAGCGCTGCGCGGCATCCAGGTGCACGAGAGAGAAAGAGACCTATAGCAACATGCGGATCATCATGCCCAAGCTGGGGCTGACGATGACTGAGGCCACGATCAAGGAGTGGCTCAAGGCGCCGGGCGACGCGGTCAAGAAGGGGGAGATCCTCTTCAATTACGACACGGAGAAAGTTTCGCTCGACTACGAGGCCCCCGACGACGGGGTCCTGATCGAGATCGTCGTCGCGGCAGGCATCACGGTGCCCGCAGGGGCCGTCGTCTGCGAATACCGGACGGCGGCCGACGTGCAGCCTGCGGCGCCCAGGGCTCCGGGCGCGGGCCGTGTGGTGGCGACACCGAAAGCCAGAAGGCTGGCCGCCGGATGGCAAATCGACCTGGCCGGGATAGCCGGGCGCGGCCCGGGAGGGCGAGTCCAGGCGGCCGACGTCGAGGGGGCCCGCCTGGCGGCTCAGCCTGCCCACGCAGAAGAGGAGGCAGCCAGGGCCACACCGGTGGCGCGGCGGGTGGCGGAAGCGGAAGGCGTCAACCTGAACCGGCTGCAAGGCAGCGGGCCGGCCGGCCGGGTCATGCGAGCCGACGTCGAGCGCGCGGCCGAAGCAGGGGACAGGAAACCCGGGCCCGAGAATCAAGAGCAGGGTACAGGTCCTTCGCCCTACGCCCCGCTCCCCGCCCCCTCCGAAGTGATCATCCCGCTCATGGGGCCCCGCCAGGTGATCGCGCAGCGGATGGCCGCGAGCGCGTTCACCGCGCCGCACGTGACCCTGTTCACCGAAGCCGAAGCCACGAACCTGGTCTCGGCCCGCGTGCAGTTGAACCAGGCACCGGCGGAGGGCCCTCGTGAGCTGGCCCCGGAGGACAAGATCTCGTACAACGCGCTGCTGGCCGCCATCGTGGCGCGCGCGCTGCGCGAGCACCCGGCCTTCAACTCGCGGATCGAGGCGGACGGCATCCACCTGTTGCCGGCCGTCAACGTCGCCCTGGCGGTCGATACCGAGCGTGGGCTGATGACGCCGGTCCTGGAGCACGCCGACCGGTTGACGCTGCTGGCCGTCCAACGAGGATACGCTGCCCTGATCGCGCGGGCGTTGGCGGGCACTTCCCTGCCCGGCGACCTCGCCGGCGGCACGTTCACCATCTCCAACCTGGGGCATCTCGGGGTCGATGGGTTTACGCCCATCATCAACCCACCGCAGGCAGCCATCCTGGGCGTGGGGCAGATCGCTGACAAGCCGGTCGCGCGCGAGGGTGTGGTAGTGGTGCGGGCCATGATGGCGCTCAGCCTGAGCTTCGACCACCGCATTGCGGATGGCGCCGCGGCGGCTCGCTTCCTGGCGCGGATCAAGCAGCTGATCGAGAGACCGATCGCGCTGCTGCGCTAAGTCGATCGTCGCCAGCACCTGGCCGGCGACCGGCCGCAGACGCCGGGCGCGGCACGTCGTTCACAAACGGTTACGACTGATAGAGGGGACCATGGAAATCGCGAGTTACCCTTCGGGATGGTTGCTTGAGCTCTACGAGAAGATGCTGACGATCCGGGAATTCGAGCTGCGTGCCATCGACGAGCGCCGGAAAGGGCTCATCCCGGGGTTCATCCATAGCTGCGTCGGGCAGGAAGCTACCGCAGCCGGCGCGTGCGCCGCGCTGCGGCCGGAAGATGTGATCACCAGCACGCACCGCGGGCATGGCCACCTGGTCGCCAAAGGCGGTGTCCCGAAGTTCATGATGGCCGAACTGGCGGCGCGGACCACCGGCTATTGCGGTGGAAAGGGCGGCTCGCTCCACATGACCGATTTCGACCTCGGCATCCTGGGCGCCAATGGGATCGTGGCCGGTGGCATCCCCATCGCGGTCGGGGCCGGCCTCGCCATGCAGCAGCGCAAGGAGGCCAGGGTCGTGCTCTCGTTCTTCGGCGATGGGGCGACGAACGAGGGCGCCTTTCACGAGGCGCTCAACCTCGCCGGGCTCTGGAAGCTGCCCGTGATCTTTTTCTGTGAGAACAACCTGTACGGCGAAGGGACGCCCCAGGCGCAGCAAGCGCCGGTCGCCGACCTCGCCACCCGTGGCGCCAGCTACGCCATGCCCGGCGTGACCATCGACGGCAATGATGTGCTGGCGGTCTACGAGGCCACGCGCGCCGCCGTGGAGCGGGCGCGGGCAGGCCTGGGCCCAAGCCTCGTCGAAGGCAAGACTTATCGGCAGCGCGGCCATTACGAGGGCGACCCCATGGTCTATCGCTCGCGCGAGGAGATGGAAGCGTGGCAACGGCGTGATCCGGTGAAAGGCTTCCGCGAGCGGCTGCTGGCCGAGGCCGGGGTGGCGGAAGATCGGATCAAAGCCATCGAGGCCGCGGTGCAGTCCTGCCTGGATGATGCGGTCGCTTTCGCAGCCGCCAGCCCCCGTCCGGAAGCCTTGACGGCGCTGTCGGGCGTCTACGGCGACACGGTTGAAGGGCTGGTATTCTAACTTGACAGAGGCGTTGATGCGCACGATCACCTATAGCCAGGCTCTCTCATGAGGCCATGTGCGAGGAGATGGCCCGCGATCCGAGCGTGATCCTGCTCGGCGAAGACGTCGGCGTCTTTGGTGGGGTTTGGGGCGTCAGCGGCGATATGTTGCAAAGATTTGGCGCCGATCGCGTGCGCGATACCCCCATCAGCGAAGCCGGGATCGTCGGCGCGGGCCTGGGCGCCGCGATGATGGGCATGCGCCCCATCGTCGAGATCATGTTCGGCGAGCTTTCTGCCCGACGCCGGCGACCAGCTGGTCAACCAGGTAGCCAAGGCTCGCTATATGAGCGGCGGCAAGGCCAGGGTGGCTTTGACGATCCGGGTCGCCACCGGTGCCCCGGGCTCTGCGGCAGCCCAGCACTCACAGTCACCCGAGGGCTGGTTCATGAATGTCCCCGGCCTGAAAATCGTCGTGCCGGCCACCCCGGCTGACGCCAAGGGGTTGCTGAAGACCGCCATCCGCGGGAAGATTCCGTGCTGTTCTTCGAGCACAAGATGCTGTACGCGACGAAGGGCGAAGTGCCGGAGGACGAGGACTTTCTGGTACCCTTCGGCAAAGCGTCAATCTCTCGTGAGGGCGATCAAGCAACGATCGTTGCGATTGGCGGGATGCTGCCGAAGGCCCTTGAGGCCGCGGAGATCCTCGCCGGGCAAGGCATCGAGGTCGAGGTCGTCGATCCTCGCACGCTGGTGCCCCTGGACAAGGGGACGATACTGGCATCCGTGCGCAAGACCGGCCGCGTCGTGATCGTGCATGAAGCGCACAAGCGGCTGGGTCCGGGCGCCGAGATAGCGGCCATGATTGCCGAGGAGGCCATCGGCTGGCTTGACTCGCCGATCGCCCGTGTGGCAGCCAGGAATACGCCGCTGCCCTACAGCCCTGACCTGGAGGCCTTCGTCCTGCCCGGTGTGGGCGACATCGTGGATGCGACGCACAAGCTGGTCAACTACGCGTGGTGACGGAGGGCCGCTGTGGCGCAAGGGCTTCGAAACCGGCCCAGGCAAAGTTCGCCGGCCGGCGCGGCCCGCCACCGCCAGCCTGAGGGTCCGTTTGCGAAGAGGACTTGGGCGGGCCACTCCCGCCTTGGGCTGAAGCCGCCGGCTAATATGACGAGGTCCTGCCGCGCTGCTGGGCTGCACCGTGGCTCTCGGGGCTTGGATCACTCAGCCCGACCCTCTTGTGGCCGGCCCGCGGCGCCCGGTGTCAGTCTCTTGAGCCTTTCTTGAGCCCCCCGCCCCGCCCCCGGTTGCGGGCGGGGGAAGCGCAAATGGATCCTGGAGCAAGATGAAAAAAGGAGGCTGTCTATGCCCGAAAGGTCAACGATGCGACGTTTCGAAGGCACCGTTGCCGTTGTGACGGGCGGAGGCAAGGGCATCGGCAAGGCCTGCTGCCTGCGCTTTGCCGAGGAGGGAGCGCGGGTGGCCGTGCTGGACCTGAGCTCGCAGGATGCCAGGGATACGGCTGCCAGCTGCGAGGCGCTCGACGGCAACCCGGCCCTGGCCCTGCACTGCGACGTGACCGACAAGGGCAGCGTCGCCGCGGCCTTCGCCGCGATCGCGAACGCCTGGGGGCGCATCGACGCGCTGGTAGCCAGCGCCGGCATCTATTCCAGCCAACCCCTCCCGGATGTGCCCCTCCGCGAATGGCAGCGGGTCATCGACGTCAACCTGACCGGCGTCTTCTTGTGCAATCAGGCCGTCGCCCCGATCATGATGGCCCAACGGTCCGGGGCGATCATCAATATCTCATCGATGGCCGGCAAGACATCGTGGGAAGCCAGCGCCCAGTACAGCGCGGCCAAGACGGGCGTGATTGGGCTGACCCGCAGCGTGGCCATGGAGCTGGCGCCCTTTGGCTGCACGGCAAACACGATCTGCCCGGGCAACACGGAGACCGACCTGATCCGCAGCGTGGCCGTGGTCGCGGCTGGCCGCGCCCACATAGACAGCGACGCCTGGCTGGCCATGCGCCGTCACGACTGCCCGATGGGCCGGTTGGCTCGCCCGGAGGAGATCGCGGGCGTGGCCGCGTTCCTGGCCTCTTGCGACGCCGGCTACATCACCGGGCAAGCCATCGAGGTGGATGGCGGGATGGTCTTGTCGTGACCCACGTTAGCCGGGCGATCGGGCGAGAACGGTGTCAGGTCGAGGTCCGAGCGCCCTGAGACGAGCAGCTGCGCCACCGTGTCCCCGATCAGCGGCGTAACGATGACGGTGGACTTGAAGGCCGTGGCGAGGATCAGGCCGGGCAGCCCGGCTACCGGGCCCAGGTACGGCAGGCCATCCTCAGTGAACGCCACGGGCGCCGCCCACGCCCGCAGGACCCTCAGGCGCGCGAGCACCGGCAGGAAACGGCTGACTAGCCGGGCGATAGCCGGCCCTCCTTCCCGGCTGACGCGCCTGCCCAGATCTTCCGTCACTTGCGCGGCCTCTCCCAGCAGAAAGTGGCCTTCACGGCTCTGGCCTACCGCCAGCACGGCCTCCGGCCCACCATGGCCTGGCTCCGCCTGCGCCTCCTCGAAAAACGCTGCCGAGCTGACGTGGGCATTGAGGCGCAGGTCACAAGCCTCGGTGACCAACGCCTGGCCGTGGACGTGCGGGACCGCCCACTCACGCCCGAGCATCCGGCCCAGCGCCGGCGTCCAGGCTCCGGTTGCCAATACGACCGCGGCCCGTGCTGAACGGCCCGGCTTGCGTCAGGACTCCCCGGGCCCGTCCGCCGCGGATGTCAAATCCCGTGATCCTGGTGTCTACACAGACGGTCAGCCCACGCTTGCGCGCCTGTTGCAGATAGGCCCACATCAGCCCGAACGGCGAGACCTGCGCTTCGCCGGGATAATAGGCGGCGCCCAGCACCACGTGCGGGTCAATCAACGGCTCCAGTTCCGGAAGACGAGAGGACGGGACGAGCTCGGCCCCGATCCCGGCCGCACGCAGCGCGGGCAGGCGAGCCGCCACGGCTTGCCATTGCGAATCTCGGTCTCGATCAGCAAGAGGCTCCCCTGACGGCGATAGCCGACAGAGCAACCCAATTCGTGCTCCAGCTCCGCGGACCTGCGGAAGCCGGCAGTCACCATCGGCAGGCTGTGCGCCAACTCTGCGTCCTGCACCTGGATGTTGCCAAAATTCGCCCGCGTGAAGCGCCCCCCATCACCTGCCCCTGGTCGAGCAGAACTGTGCGGAGGCCGGCCGCCGTCAGGGCATAAGCCACGGCACAGCCGATGTAGCCTGCCCCGGCTACAACCGCATCATAGGTCTGCATCACTCTCCAGGCAAGCCTGCTTGCACAGAATGGGATGGGAACATGCCGCCGGACCCGTCATGGGAGACGGCACGCGCCCGTGGCTACTGGTCAGCCGATAGCGGCGACAGGGCTTGTGGATCGGGATTTAGCTACGCACTCGCTCCACCGGCCGGATGCCCTGCAAATGCTTCCGCAACGTCTCCAGCTCCGGCTCGAATCTGATGAGCCGGACGAGCGGTTCAGGCCAGATGCGCAGATTGGAGTCGAGCAGCAAGGCGGCGGCGCGCGCTGTGCCGTAAAGCAACAGAATCGCCATCTCCAGGTCATCCTGCGCGGCGCGTGCGCCAACGTCCGGAAATCCTGCAAGAGCAACGCTGCTTCGGCTGCCAGCTCCCCTACCTCCAGGGGCATCTCGCACAGCCGGTCCTGTTGTTTTCCCAAATCGTCTTGATTTTCCCTGGCCTGGGCGAGAGCCCTGATGGTTGCACCATCTTCGTCTGCAAGCGCCTGTAGCTGGCGGCGGATCTCGGCCAGGAGGGCGGCCCGCTGGCGCGCGAATTGCTGCTCCTCACCTTCTAACAGAGCGGAACTGATGCGGACGCAAGCCTCCCCGAGGCTGCAAGCCAGGGCCGCAGAGGCGGTGATCGTGGCCCCAGCCATGGCATGCGGCTGCCCTGCGATATACTCCGTCACCTGGCCGAGTGGACTCGAGGTCAGCGGGGATATCATGCGCCCTACCCCTTGACGGCGCCTTCGACCATGGCCCTGAAGAACACGCGCCTGGCAAACAAGAAAAGCAGGATCATAGGCAAAGCGATGAGGACACACACCGCCGCCACCACGTGCACGTTGACGATGTTCTGGCCAAGGAAGGCGTAGAGGCCATACATGAGCGGCCTCAGCTCGATCTTGGAGATGAGCAGGTAGCCGGCGATGAATTCGTTCCACACGTTGACAAAGGTCAGCAGGAACACTGATGTCAGGCCTGGCAGAGCCAACGGCATGGTGATGCGCATCAACGTGCCCACCGGGCTGCAACCGTCGATCAGCGCAGCTTCCTCCAGCTCGCGGGGGATGGCATCCATGAAACCCTTGGCGATCCACACGCTCAAAGGCAGGAAAAAGCCCATGTAGACCACGATGATGAAGACGCGATCGTTGTAAATGGGAAGCCCCGACTTGCGCAACGTCGCGCCCGCCTGGTAGAGCGCCACCAGGTTCGTGAGCAGCGGCACGCCCATGATGACGAGGATGCCGACCATCAAGGCCTGGCGGCCAGGAAATCGATAGCGCGAGAAAGCGTAGCCCGACATGCCGGCCAACAGCACGACCAGGGCCGATGTGACCGTGGCGTACAGCAGTGTGTTGGGCAGGTACGTAGTGAACATGCGGCTCGTCAGGATAAACCCGAACAGCGCGTGCGCCACCGGCTTAGGGGCCAGGGCGCGAACGTAGCCCTCCACCGTCCAGCGACACG
>CAWEHT010000263.1:0-4226 GCA_963808455.1 uncultured Chloroflexia bacterium
AAAAAAAAAAGGTTAGTGATGCTGTGTGTGTGCGTATTCTACCATAATTTGGCTCACATTGGCACCGCATCCCAAGGAGGCAGGTGAAGATCACCTGCGGCTTTTTGCGCACGGACCATGCCCTGCTCGAAGATCTGATAGAAGAAACACAGGCAGCAGCGGCCGCGCCGGTGGTATAATACGCGACACAGCGATGGCGGCTGTCCCCGGCCGGCAGTTGTGTCGGAGCATCAGCGCAAATCCGACGAAGGGATGGCGGCCGATCGATGACGCGACCACGCGTCGGCGTGACTCGCCACACATTTCTCGTTCTCGCTGCCAAGGCAATGTGGCTTTTCGGCCTGGGTGGCGTGACATGGCTCTGGAGAGGGCATCGGTTCTTGCGTCCGCCGGGTGCGGCGCTCAACCCGGCCTTTGTGGCACAGTGCATGAAGCGCCAAGGATGCCAGCACATCTGCCCGATGGGAGTGATCTTCCCGGTGCTGCAAGTGGGGGTGACCTGGTTGGCGCCTGCCGGTGCCCTGCCGCTCTATCGCTGATCGGCAGGGCCCGCAAGCAGACGCCGGCCCGCGAAACGACAACCGCATAGCCAGGATAGTTCTCCAAGCCTGCAGACCTACCGCCGCCCAGGCCATGGTCTCGCAGGCCGGACCCCGAGCGTATCTCGGGGGACAGCGCGCCTGAGTCGTCGCGCCGTCGTGGGTAAGGGTGGAAACGCCCTTGCCTCCGCGTGTTTGGAAAGGAGACGGTGATTGGCAGCTTAGGCTGAGCTGCCGCTGTGCCGCCTCGTTTCCGAGGCGGCATTTTTTGTCAGGGGAAAGGAACTCCAATGCGTGACCTTCAAGGTCTTCTCAAAGCTGCGGCCGCAGCGCACGGGCATCTTTGCGCAGGCCAGGTGTTGGGAGTGCGTATGGCGCTCGGTGCCTTATCATGGCTGGGGATCGACCCCGAGCGTGAGCCGAAACGGCTGTTGGTCTATGTGGAAATCGATCGCTGCGCCGCCGATGCGATAGGCGTCGTGACCGGCTGCCGGCTTGGCAAACGCACGCTGAAGTACGTGGACTACGGCAAGATGGCAGCTACCTTCGTGGACCTCCAGACCGGGCGGGCTGTGCGTGTGGTCGTGCTGGAGTCGGCTCGCGAGCTTGCGGCCACCCACGCCCCCGCCGGGCTGCCCAAGGACGAAGCCCAACTGATCGCCTACAAGGAGATGCCCGCGGACGAAGTCTACGCGCTCCAGGAGGTGCGTGTACACATCTCCCAGTGCGATCTTCCGGGCCACCCCTTGCGTCGGGTCGTCTGTGCTCGCTGCGGCGAGAGCATCAACGACTGCCGCGAGGTGATGGCGGGCGAAGAGGTGCTCTGCCGGGCCTGCGCCGGCGGCGCCTATTACGAGCCGGTGGTCGATGTGCCCGCTCCTGCCCTGGCCGCTCTGCAACCCGCTGCGTGGCAGCTATGTTAGGGGACATGCCGGACGAAAGGCCGATCGGCTACGCGCAGGCCCTGGCATTGACCCTCGGGGCCGTCGCGCCTTTGCCTTGCGAGCCGGTGCCCTTGAGCGAGCTCGCAGGCCGGGTTGCCGGCGCGGACGCGCCCGCGCTGGTGGACGTCCCGGCGGCTGACGTCTCGCTGAAGGACGGGTATGCCGTGCGTTCGCCGGACGTGCAGGCCGCGACGCGTCCCTGCCCCGTGCGGCTTGAAAGCTGCTCGGCGTCGCGGAGGCCGGCCAGCCATTCGCTGGCGAGATGGCCCCAGGCACAACGGTTCGCGTGCTGAGCGGCGCTTGCATCCCACCGGGCGCCGACGCAGTCCTGGCTGAGGAATATGCCCTCCTCGACGGCGACGCCGTGCTCGCGCAGGCTGGCGCCGCGCCGGGCCGGAACATCTTGCCCAGAGGCACGGATATCGCGGCGGGCTGCGGCGTGATCACGGCAGGCAGCCTGCTCCGGCCCGCCCAGATCGGCCTGCTCGCCGCGGCCGGTTATACCCGGCTCGACGTCGTCCGGCGTCCGATCGTAGGGCTCATCGCTACCGGCGATGAGGTCGTCGCGCCAGGAGGCGAACTGCGCGAGGGCCAGGTCTATGCCAGCAATCTGGTCACCCTCATGGCCTGGTGCGCGCACTTTGGCCTGCAGACACGCACGGCTGTCGTCGGAGACGAGCGCGCCGGCATCGAGCGGCAGTTGCTGGAAGCCTGGCCGGCCTGCGACGCGATCCTGACCAGTGGCGGTGCCTGGCGCGGGGAACACGACCTCGTCGTTGGCGCGCTCGAGCGGCTGGGCTGGCGCAAGCTGTACCACCACGTCAGGTTAGGGCCCGGCAAGGCGGCCGGGTTCGGGCTCTGGCGAAGCAAACCGGCGTTCTGCTTGCCGGGCGGCCCGCCCTCCAACCAGATGGCCTTCCTCCAGCTAGCCCTTCCGGCCTTGCTCAAACTCGCCGGCCATCGCCAGCCCGGCCTGCCCACGTTGATTGCGGAACTTGCAGAAGACCTGTCCGGGCAGGCCGACTGGACTCAGTTTGTGGAAGGGCTGCTATTGCCTACCGCCACGGGCATCAGCTTCCAACCCCGCAAGACCTCAAGCCGGCTGCAGTCAATGGCCGGCGCCCAGGCATTGGCGATGATCCCTGAAGGCACAGCCCTCATCCCCTGCGGGGCCTTTGTGCCGGTCCAGCTCCTGCCCGGCGTCCTTGCGGCAGATTGGCAGCCTGTGACGACGAGAACGGCGGCTAGCCCCGTACCCCGCCCGGACACAGCCCCACGGCCAGCAGCCCCGCCCGTGGTAGCCTTCGTCGCCCTGTCAGGGGCCGGGAAGACCACTTTTCTCGAGCGCCTGATCCCCGAGTTGGCGGCTCGCGGCCTGCGCGTCGGAGCCTTGAAGCATCACGCGCACAACAGCCCGTTTGATGTGCCGGGCAAAGACACCTATCGGCTCTCCCAGGCCGGGGCCCAGGTGGTCGTCGGGGCCTGCAGCGCGCAGGTGGCTGTCTTCCGCCAGGAAGACGGCTCTGCCGACCTTCAGTCGGTGATCGAACGGCACCTGGCCGGGCTGGACCTGGTGTTGGTTGAGGGGTACAAGCGGGGCAATTATCCCAAGATCGAGATCCATCGCCGGGCGCTCCATCCCGAGCTTTTGTGCAAGCCGCAAGAATTGCTGGCTCTCGTCACGGATGAGCCGTTCGCCAGCAGCGTGCCCCAATTCTCTCTGGATAACCCGAGTGGCGTAGCCGATTTCCTGGTCAACTGGCTGCGCTCGGCGCCTTCGGCTGCCGCGCACGCCGAGGCCGCTGCCATTTCCCCCACCCCGAAATAGCGAGGGGCCACGGCAGGCCGGCCGAGGAGATTGCCATGGGTGACGACCTGGTTTCCGTGCTGATCCTTGCCGGCGGGCACAGCCGGCGTATGGGCGTGGACAAGGCCTGGCTGCACATCGAAGGCCAGCCGCTGGTAGAGCGCGTGGTGCGCCGCGCGCTTCCGCTGGCCGGTGAAGTGCTTTTCAGTACCAACCGTCCGGAATCCTTCGCCGCCCTGCAAGCGTCGCTTGGTATACCGGCGCGAGTGGTGGGCGACGAATACCTCGGGATGGGACCCTTAGCCGGCTTACATGCGGGCCTGCGGGCAGCCAGGCACGAGCTCCTCCTGGTCCTTGCGACCGACATGCCATTTGTTGAACCTGGCGCTGCTGCGCTACATGCTGGCCCTTGCCCAGGCCCACGAGGCGGTCGTGCCGCGAGTGCCCAGGGACCCTGCCGGCTTCCTGGCCTGGGAACCGCTGCATGCTCTGTACCGGCGCACCTGCCTGCCTGCCATCGAGCACCACCTCCAGGCATGCGACCGGCGGGCCTATGGCTTTCTGTCCGACGTGCGCACCCGCGCCGTGCTGGCTTCCGAAATCATCCCGTTTGGAGCCGGAATGACCTCATTCTTCAACGTCAATACACCCGAGGACTGGCTGCGGGGCCAACAACTCGCCGGCCTGGCTGGCTAAGCGCCTTGTTGGCCCGGATCCAGAGTTTCAGCGTCTCTTACGATGGCAGGAAGCGCAACCATCAGCCTCCCCATGGCATATGGGCATATTGCTCCAATCTTGAGTTTAGAGTTACATAACGGCGCGACGATGGTTGACAGGCAGGACGAAGCGTCGCGTTGACCAAGAACGCACTTTAACAAAGCTGCAGTTGTCCGCCGGTGCGTTTAGACGACGGCCGGCACGTTAGTTACGGTCGCT
>CAWEHT010000264.1:0-4565 GCA_963808455.1 uncultured Chloroflexia bacterium
CCATGCCGCCGCGCCGGCACATGGGCGGCCAAGAAACCCGCCAATGTCACCCTGAGGCCGGGTGCCGTGACGCACTTGACGAGCAGGGTCGCCCAGGCCGAAGGGTCCGTCGCCGGGGAGTTTCTTGGTAGTTCCCCCACGCCGGCGTGGGCCAGCCTGCATGCACGAGAGAAACTTGCCTGCGCCTGGTACAATGCTCGGGTAGTAGCCGGACAAGCTAAGACCGGACCGTCACTGGTGTGATCCAACCCGCTCGGTAGTTTGGTCCTGGTCAGGCGTGATGTGCACACTGGTGGCAGCGCAGCGGGTTGGGCGCTGACCCCGTTTGAAAGATTATCAATTGGGGACCTGACCGGGTCTGGCGGCTCAGATTTCGCACTGGGAGAAGTGAAGCCATGTCTGCTGAGCGTCATGCGGCGCCCCCCAAGACCTGGGAGGGGTTGAAGGTCATCCACCCACACGCTGCCGGGCTGGATATCGGCAGTGCCGAGATTTGGGCCGCGGTGCCCCCGGCCAGCGCGGCCAAGCCGGTGCGGCCCTTTGGCACCACCACCCCGGACTTGCAGGCCCTGGCGGATTGGCTCAAGGCATCGGGCGTGGACACGGTGGCCATGGAGGCGACGGGGGTGTACTGGGTGCCGGCCTATGAGGTGCTGGAAGCCCGCGGCTTCCAGGTCTTTGTGGTCAATGCCCGCCACTTCAAGAACGCGCCCGGGCGCAAGTCGGATATTCAGGACTGCCAGTGGCTGCAGGAGCTGCACAGCGTGGGCCTGCTGCGCGGCTCCTTCCGTCCCGAGGCCGAGATCGTGGCCTTGCGGGCCTACCTGCGCCACCGTTCGGAGCTGATCACGCAGCGGGCGGCGCACATTCAGCACATGCAGAAGGCCCTGCTGCAGATGAACGTGCAGCTGACCCAGGCCGTCAAGGACATCACCGGGGTAACCGGCTTGAGCATCATCCGGGCCATCGTGGCCGGCGAGCGCGATCCCTACAAGCTGGCGGCGCTGCGCCAGCCGGGGGTCAAGAAGACGGAGGCCGCCATTGCCAAGGCCTTGACCGGCAACTATCGAGCCGAGCATGTCTTTGCCCTCAAGCAGGCCTTGGAATTGTACGACTTCTACACCCAGAAGCTGGCGGAGTGCGACGCTGAGATCGAGCGCCAGTTCAGCAACCTCAAGCCGACGCTGCCGCCGGAAGAGCTGCTGCCTCTGGACACCAGCGACAAGCCGGAGAGTAACAGCAAGAACGGGCCCAGCTATGACGCCCGCACCCTGCTGTACCAGTGGGTGGGCGTCGACCTGGTGGCCATCAGCGGCTTGAACGCCAGCACGGTGCAGACGATCCTGTCCGAGATCGGCACCGACATGAACGCCTGGCCCAGTGACAAGCATTTTTGCTCCTGGCTGGGGCTGGCACCCCACAATGATATCTCGGGCGGTAAGGTGCTGCGCAGTCGCACGCTCAAGACCCACAACCGAGCCGGCCAAGCCTTCCGCCTGGCGGCGCTGTCGGTGAGTCGCAGTCCGCAGACGGCCTTTGGCGCCTTTTACCGGCGCCTGCGCGGGCGGCTGGGACCCAAGCAGGCCATTGTGGCCACCGCCCATAAGATGGCGCGGGCCTTTTACGCCATGCTCAAGAATCATGTGCCCTACCAAGACCTGGGTGGTGAAGAGTACGAACGCCGGGCCCGCGAACGCGAACTGCGCAACCTGCAAAAACGCGCCAAGAAGCTGGGCATGGCACTGGTCCCGGCTGCCGCGGCCTGAGCAGGGACGGCAGTTTCTTGAAAGCGGGTGTGCCAACAAGGCCTGCGCCACGGCGAGCCACCAGCGAAGAATCCGTCTCGGTGTCACCGAAAGTGCTCCCTGTTTCTGCGGTGGGTGATGGCTAGGCCCAGCCCAACGCCCTGCTATACGTACTTTCGGCGACCGAACTGCGCGCAGGCGCCCACCGTGGGGAAGCATACAAATGCCCTGGCGCCATGACAATAGGGCGTTGGACCCATGGCCGGCTCCGTCCGAGAGTTGCACCTTCGCTGCCGGCAGCGCGACAATAAGGCATCGTTGCATGCAAACGCTCGGGAGGAAGATCATGCGTTACGGGTATTTCGACGATGCGGTTCGCGAGTACGTCATCACGCAGCCGGATACGCCGCTGCCCTGGATCAACTACCTGGGCAGCGAAGCATATTTCGGCCTGATCTCCAACACGGCGGGGGGCTACTCGTTCTACCGGGATGCGCGCCTGCGCCGCATCACGCGTTACCGCTACAACAACGTGCCGCTCGACACCGGCGGCCGCTACATCTACCTCCGCGACGACGAGACCGGCGCCTTCTGGTCCCCGTCGTGGCAGCCGGCCCGCACGCCCATCGACGACTATCGCTGCCGGCACGGGCTGGGCTATACGGTCATCGGCTCGAGCCGCCAGGGCATCGCCGCCAGCACCACCTACTTCGTGCCGTTGGGCGAAAGCCTGGAGATCTGGCGGCTGGCCCTGACCAACCGGCGCGCGGAGCCGGCGCAGCTCTCGGTCTTCTCGGCCATCGAGTTCTGCTTGTGGGACGCGCAGGACGATTCCACCAATTTTCAGCGCAACTTTTCCACGGCCGAGGTGGAGATCGCCGACGGGGTCATTTACCACACGACGGAATATCGCGAGCGGCGCGATCATTTCGCCTTCTTCGCCTGCTCCGAGCCGCCTCTCGGCACCGATACGGACCGCGAGGCATTCCTGGGCCCATACCGGGGCTGGGATGCGCCGTTGGCGGTGGAACGCGGGCGGTCGTTCGGCTCGGTCGCCCACGGCTGGGCGCCCATCGGCTCACATCAGGTCAAGGTGACCCTGGGCCCGGGGGAAAGCCGGGAGATCGTCTTTCTGTTGGGTTACGCGGAGAACTCACCTGACCGGAAGTTCGATCCGCCACCGTCCGGGGCCCTGAACAAAGCCGTCGCGCGGGCCGCCATCGCCCGCTTCCTGGACTCACGTCAGGTCGACGCGGCCTTCGAGGCCCTGAAGGCGCACTGGGACGGCATCCTGGGGCAATTTCAGGTCCATACGCCGGATACCCACACCGATCGCATGGTGAACATCTGGAATGCCTACCAGGTCATGATCACCTTCAACCTGTCGCGCTCGGCCTCGTTCTTCGAGTCGGGGATCGGGCGCGGCATGGGGTTTCGCGACTCTAACCAGGACCTGCTGGGCTTCGTCCAGATGGCGCCGGCGCGAGCGCGCGAGAGGATCCTGGATCTGGCGGCTACCCAGATGCCCAGCGGCGGCGCCTACCATCAATACCAACCGCTCACCAGGCGCGGCAACGATGCCGTGGGGGGCAACTTCAACGACGATCCCCTCTGGCTGGTGTTGAGCGTCGCAGCCTATTTGAAGGAGAGCGGCGACGCGTCCATCCTCGGTGAGCTGCTGCCCTATGACAACCAGCCCGGCAGTGAGCGGCCACTCTACGAGCACTTGCAGCGCAGCCTGCGCTACACGCTCGATCGTCTCGGCCCGCACGGGCTGCCGCTGATCGGCCGCGCCGACTGGAACGATTGCCTCAACCTGAACTGTTTCTCGACGACACCGGGCGAGTCATTCCAGACCACGGCCAACAAGGACGGCAAGGTGGCCGAATCCGTCTTCATCGCCGGCTTGTTCGTGCTGGCGGCCAGGGAAATGGCGGGCATCGCACGGTGGCGCGGGGAGGAAACGCAGGCGGCGGCTTACCTCGACGAGGCCGGGCGCATGGCGGGCACAGTCCTGCAACATGGCTGGGACGGCGCCTGGTTCCTGCGCGCTTATGATGACTTTGGCCACAAGCTCGGCTCGAGCGAGTGCGCCGAAGGGCAGATCTTCATCGAGCCACAAGGCATATGCTGCCTGGCCGGCATCGGGCTGGATGACGGCCACGCGGCGCAGGCCCTGCGTTCGGTCGCCGACCGCCTGGCGACGCAGCACGGCGTCCTGTTGCTCCAGCCGGCCTACTCGACGTATCATCCGGAGTGGGGCGAGATCACGTCTTACCCTCCCGGCTATAAGGAAAACGGCGGCGTCTTCTGCCACACCAACCCCTGGATCATGATCGCCGAAGCGATGGTCGGGCACGGCGACCGCGCGCACGACTACTATACCCGCATCAATCCGTCGGCGCGCGAGGCGGTCAGCGACGTTCATCGCTGCGAGCCCTACGTTTACGCCCAGATGATCGCGGGCCGGGACGCGCCGACGTGCGGCGAAGCCAAGAATTCGTGGCTGACCGGCACCGCTGCCTGGAATTTCGTCGCCATCACCCAGTGGCTGCTGGGTATTCGCCCGACTTTCGGCGGCCTGCGCGTGGCGCCGGTCATGCCCGTTGCCTGGCCGGGCTTCGACGCGGCGCGGGTCTTCCGTGGCGTCACCTATCTGATCACCGTCGAACGTCACGGTGCCGGCAACCAGGTCTCACTCCTCGTAGACGGCCGGCCCGTGCCGGGCGACATCGTTCCGCTGCCGCAGGCCGGCCAGAGGACGGTGATCGTAAGGGCCACCATTTCCTGAACAAATCTTGTTAAGATCTCTGTTACTTG
>CAWEHT010000265.1:0-8621 GCA_963808455.1 uncultured Chloroflexia bacterium
AGCGGGTATGCAAGCCGGCCTGCGCCGCGGCGAGCCGCCAGCGAAGAATCCGTCTCTGTGTCGCCGAAGGGGTCCCCTGTTTCTGCATTATGGCGCTTACTGGCCGGTGCCATGCGGCGAGCTGGCGCGGTCGATCGTCTTCGTATTCCTCGTGCGCCAGCTTGATCGTGGCCGCCATCGCGTTCTCCTCCAGGTGTGGCACCGATCCCGTGCCCGGGATCGGCAGCATGGTGCCCGAACGCTGCAACAGCCAGGCAAGCGCGATCTGCCGGGGCGCGAGGTTGTGGCGTTGGGCGATGCCTGCGATGGGCCCGCCGGGCCCGGCCAGGTTGCCAACCGCCAACGGGTTCCAAGGCAGGAATGCGATCCCCTGGCGAGCGCACTCGTTGACCATCGCTTCCGACTGGCGCAATTCCAGGTTGTAACGGTTCTGCACGCTCACGATGGGCACGATCTTCTGCGCCTGAGCGAGCTGATCGGCAGTGACATTCGAGAGCCCGACGTGGCGGATTTTGCCTCCCTCTCTAAGCCGGGCCAGCTCGCCGACCGAATCCTCGAAGCGCACCTTTGGGTCGGGCCGGTGGAACTGATAGACGTCGATCCGGTCCAGGCGCAGGCGCTTGAGGCTGCCCTCCAGGGCCGAGCGCAGGTGCTCCGGCCGCCCGTTGGGCGACCACGCGCCCGGCCCGCTGCGCTCCAGGCCCCCTTTGGTGGCGATGACCTGGCCCTTCGGATAGGGGTAAAGGGCTTCCGCTATCAGCTCCTCGCTCACACGCGGGCCATAAGCGTCGGCCGTGTCGATGAAGTTGATGCCCAGTTCTACGGCCCGGCGCAGCGTGGCGATGGCCTCGCCACGGTCGGCAGGCGGTCCCCAGAATCCCCGTCCCCGTGATGCGCATGGCGCCGAAGCCCAGCCGGTAAACCTGCAAGTCCCCGCCGAGGCCCAAAATGCCGCTGGCCTCCACAGGCCGCTTGATTGTGCCCTGCATGGTGATGAACTCCTGATCTGAATTCCGGGGCTGGCCCCGGGGAGCCGGCCCGTCAAGGGCCGGGGGCCGGTTGCTCGACCGGGGCCGTGCGCGGCGCCAGCCCGGTGGCGATGACGGCGACGACGGCGAGCAGGACGGCAGCCGAGAAGTAGGCCGCGCCTTCGCCAAACCAACCTAACAGGCCGTTGCCCCAGATCGGACCAACGATACGGCCCAGGCTCTCGAACGAACTGGCGACGCCCTGCACGCGCCCCTGTTCGGCAGGGCTAGCGATGTGGCTGAATAGCGCGACCAGGGCCGGCGAGGCCAGCCCCGCTCCGACGGAAGCCGGCACCAGCGCGATGACAAAGATCGGCACGGTGTGGGCGAGGGAGGCTGCGGCCAGCCCGGCTGCCGCCAGGAACAGCCCGCTGACCAGCGTGTTCTTCTCGCCGATCCGCCGCACCACCGGGTGGATCATCCCACCCTGGACGGCAGCCCCGATCAGCCCGACCACGGCCAGCAGATAGCCGACCTGCGTCATGCCCCACCCGAAGCGGGCCTTGGCGAACAGCGCGAAAGTCGTCTCGTACACGGCGAATGCAGCCCAAAAGAGCAGGTTGACCAGCAGCAGGCGCCCCAACTCGGAGCGCCCGAGCAGCTCGGGGGCGGCGCGCCACGTCGCCAGCCCGGCCGCTGCGGCCGGCCGCGACGACCGAGAGGCATCGCTGCGAGGCGCATCCCCGCCCTTTGGCGGCTCAGGCAGGAGAAATCCGGTCAACAACGTCGCCGCCAACGCCAGCCCGGCCGCGGCCCAGGCCGGTGCGGCAAAGCTGTAATGGCCAAGCAGGCCGCCCAGGGCGGGGCCAAAGATGAAGCCCAGGCCGAAGGCTGCGCCGATCATTCCATAGGCGCGTGCGCGCCCCTGCGGAGGTGTGATATCGCCAATGTAAGCCCGGGCAGTCGAGATGTTGCCCCCCGAGAGGCCATCGATGATGCGCGCGAGGAAGAGCAGCCACAACGCGTTGGCCAGCGCCAGCAGGCTGAAGCTGATGACCGTCCCCAGCAAGCTGAAGAGCAGGACCGGGCGCCTGCCGTAACGATCTGACAGCGCGCCCAACACAGGCGTGGCCAGGAGCTGGCAGGCGGAATAGGCGGCGAACAAGAGGCCGACGGCCAGCGGCGTCGCGCCGGTGTGGTCGGCGTAAAACGGCAGCAGTGGGATGATGATGCCGAAGCCCAGCAGATTGACGAACACGATCAGGAAGATGATGAAGAGCGGGCGGTTGTTTTTCACGAAAGCGTACTCTCCCGGCGCTTCAAGATAAGCTTATGCCTTATAAACCCCTTCCGTGCTCACGACAAGTGATGGATCGTACAAGGGCGCGCACCCCGCCGGCGACCTTGATGGCTGTGCTAGAATATGAGGCGATGATTGCCCTCCGCATTTTGATCTTGGCAGATGACGCTCTCAGCCGGGCCGGCCTGGCCGTGCTGCTGGCCGGGCAGCCGGGTTTTGCCGTGACCGGTCAGGTGGCCAGCAGCGCCGACCTGGCCGGGTCGCTGGCCGCGTACCAGCCTGAGCTCGTGCTGTGGGACCTGGGCTGGGATCCGGCCAAGCTCTTGGGGCGCCTGGCCGACGTGCGGGAGGCCGTGATCTCGGCCGGTGCCCAACTGGCCGTCTTGCTCCCCGACGCGCAATATGCGAGCGAAGCCTGGGCCTCCGGGGCGCGCACGCTTCTCACACGCGATGTGGCCACGGATCGCCTGGTGACCGGCCTGGCTGCCACGTCCCAGGGCCTGGCCGTGCTGGACCCCGCCCTGGCCGGGGCACTGGTGGCCGCGCGCATGGAGCCGCCGTCTTCCCCTGGCGAGGCGCTGACGCCGAGAGAGATCGATGTCCTGCGCATCCTCGCCGAGGGGCTGCCCAACAAAGCTATCGCTCGCAGGCTGGGCATCAGCGAGCACACCGTCAAGTTCCACGTCAATGCCATCCTCGGCAAGCTCGGCGTCGAAAGCCGCACCGAAGCTGTGGTCCGGGCCACCCGCCTGGGCCTCATCCTCCTATAGTACCTTTTATCAGGTCGCTGCCTCCCCAAATGGCGGAAGATTGCGCTCGCGAACGGCGCGATACTCGTGCCTGGAATTGATTGACATAGAGCGTGGAGGTTGACATGCCTGGAGTTCTTGCTGATTTTTCCAATGCCCTGGCCGAGACTGTGGCGGCGCTCGACAAGAGCACGGTGCGCGTCGAGGGACGCGAGCGGCTGCCGGCCACTGGAATCGTGTGGTCTGCCGATGGGACCATCCTGACCGCACACCACGTCGTGGAGCAGGATGAGAATATCGGCGTTGGCCTGCCGGACGGCCAGACGGCCTCGGCCAGGCTGGTGGGGCGCGACCCGACCACTGATCTCGCCCTTCTGCAGTTGAGCGGTGCGCCGGCCGGCGCGGCTGGCCGCGGCGCGGTGGGCTTCCCCCGACGCCCTGCGGGTTGGCAACGTGGTGCTGGCACTGGGCCGCCCGGGGCACACGGTGATGGCGACATTCGGCATCATCAGCGCGTTGGGCAAGCCCTGGCGCACGCCTGCCGGCGGCCAGGTGGACCGCGATCTGCAGACCGATATCGTCATGTACCCCGGCTTCTCGGGCGGGCCGCTGGTCAGCGCCACCGGTGAGGTGATCGGGCTCAACAGCTCGGCTCTCCTGCGCGGCGCCAGCGTGGCCATCCCCGGGCCGACCATCAGGCAGGTGATCGAGAGCCTGCAGACACACGGGCGCGTGCGCCGCGGCTACCTCGGCATCGGGGCACAGCCCGTCAGGCTGCCGGCCAACCTGGCCCAGCAGCTGGGGCAGGAGACCGGGCTCCTGCTCGTCTCCGTCGAGCCGGAGAGCCCGGCCGAGGGAGGCGGGCTGGTGCTGGGCGACACGATCGTGTCTATCGTGGGCCAACAGGTGCGCGGCCTCGACGAGCTGATGGGCACGCTGGGCGGCGAGCGGGTCGGGCAGCCCACGGCGGTCAGGATCGTGCGAGCCGGCGCCCTTGCCGAGCGCACAGTCACCATCGGCGAGCACAAATGAACCTCCTACAAGATCTCGATGCCGGCCTGGCTGAGCTGATTGCCAGAACGCAGGCCAGCCTGGTCGAAATTCATAACGGGCGGCGCGGCCACGGCGCCGGCACGATCTGGCACGCCGAGGGGCTGATCGTGACCAATGCGCATGTAGTTGACCGCGGGTCCGTGGGAGTGGTGCTGCCGGACGGCCGCGACCTGCCGGCGCACGTGCTCGCCCGGGACGACGAGCGCGACCTGGCTGCGCTCAAGGTCGATGCCACCGGGCTGCCGGCCATCGATCTTGGCGACTCACGAGCCCTCCGGGCCGGGCAGTGGGTGATGGCGATTGGCCATCCCTGGGGAGTGGTCGGCGCTGCCACCGTGGGGGTCGTGATCGGTACAGGTTCGGCCTTTCCGGAGGGGCCGGGCCGCGAAGCGATCGCCGTCAGCCTGCACCTGCGGCCGGGCCACTCCGGCGGGCCGCTGATCGATGCCGAGGGCCGGCTCGTCGGCATCAACGTGATGATGCAGGGGCCGGATGTGGGCGTGGCCATACCGGTCCACGTTGCCAAGAACTTTCTCCGGCAGTCGTTGAGCACGTCGCAGCCGTAGCCGGCAGCGGGTGCCGGTACCTGACGCGGGGCCCAGTCGCATCGAGCGGCCGGGCCCCGCGCGCGTTGTCCGGCGGAGCGCCGCCCGACCGTGAACGGCTCGGGCTGAACGAGCGAAGCCCAGGCGGGCTTAATGGCGTTGGCGTGGCCAGCCCGGTTCAGCGGGCTTCGCTCTCTCAGCACGACGGCATCAGCCTCGTGCAGGTGCCGCGCGCGCTACGGCAGTGCCGCACTTGAGCCGGGACGCGGCGCCGCGCGTGTGGCGGCGGAGCGCCGCCCGACCGTGAACGGCTCGGGCTGAACGAGCGAAGCCCAGGCGGGCGATGGTTGAAGGCGCTACTTCATTTTCCAGCCTACTGCCCCAGTCCAGCCGACGCGTTTCAACCTTGCGGCGCCCTGTGATATCTGCTACACTGGCGGCGGCCCCCGGCAGACAGGCCGCGCGGACGGGCCATGGCCGCGGCGGACCGTGCCGCTAGCCAGGTGACGTGGGGCGCCGACGGCGCCGGTCCGCGGCCTGGAGCGGGAATTGATCAGCAACTATGTGATGGCCCCTGCGTTAATTCCAACACAATACAGCGGGAGAAATTGATGAAAGACCATTTAGCAGAGTTGCGTGAGAGATACCAGAGAGCCGAGCTTGGCGGCGGGCAAGAACGCATCGCCGACCAGCACGCCAAGGGCAAAATGACGGCCCGCGAAAGGCTCTCCTACCTCGTCGATCCGGGAAGTTTCCAGGAGCTTGGCCGGCTAATGGTCCATCGTATGGCGGACTTCGACATGGCCGGCAAGAGATACCCGGGTGACGGCGTCGTAACCGGTTTCGGCACGATCAATGGCCGGCGGATGGCCCTCTTCGCCCAGGATTTCACCGTGCACGGCGGCTCCTTTTCCGAGATCCAGGCGCAGAAGGTGTGCCGGCTGATGGAGCTGGCCGAGGAGAACGGGATCCCCGTCATCGGTCTGTTGGACTCCGGCGGGGCGCGCATCCAGGAAGGCGTACGCTCGCTGGCCGGCTACGGCCAGCTCTTCCTGCACAACGTGCTGGCCTCGGGTGTCGTCCCGCAGATCTCGGTCCAGATGGGACCCTGCGCCGGCGGCCAGGTGTACTCCCCGGCCTTGACCGATTTCATCATCATGGTGCAGAAGACCGGTTTCATGTTCATCACCGGCCTTGATGTGATCAAGGCCGTCACCGGCGAGCAGGTGGACTTCGAGGCGCTGGGAGGCGCCGATGTGCACAACAGCCGGAGCGGCGTAGCGCACTTTGCAGCTGAAGACGAGCGCGAGGCCATGGAACTGGTGAAGCGGCTGCTGGGCTATCTGCCGCAGAACAACAGCGAAGACCCGCCTGCGGTCGCACCATACGATGATCCCGCCGCTCTGAGGCCTCGTTGAACAGCCTCGTGCCTGAGGACAGCAGACAGGCCTACGATATCCTCGATGCGATCCATGCCATTTTCGACCACGACAGTTTCCTGGAGGTGCAGGCGGCCTACGCGCCCAACGCCATAGTCGGATTTGCCCGCCTGGACGGGCGCCCGGTGGGCGTGGTCGCCAACCAGCCGGCGTACCTGGCCGGCGTGCTCGACATCAACAGCGGCGACAAAATCTCGCGCTTCGTGCGCTTCTGCGACGCTTTCAACTTCCCGATCGTCACCTTCGTCGACTTGCCCGGCTTCTTGCCGGGCGTCGGAGCAGGAGCACGGCGGGATCATCCGCCACGGCGCGAAGGTCATCTACGCCTACTGCGAGGCTACGGTTCCCAAGATCAGCGTCATCACGCGGAAGGCGGTCGGTGGAGCTTACATCGCCATGAGCAGCAAGATGATGCGCGGGGACCTGGCGTTGGCCTGGCCCACGACGGAGATCACCGTCATGGGGCCCGAAGGCGCGATCAACATCATTTACCGCTCTGAGATTGCCAAGGCCGCAAACCCCGAAGCGCGCCGCCAGGAACTGCTGAACGACTATGTGACGCGCTTCCACAGCCCTTATCCGGCCGCCGAGATGGGCTTCATCGACGAGGTGATCGAGCCCGCCACGACCCGCCCGCGCCTCATCGCCGCCCTCCAGATCCTGCGCACCAAGGCGCAAGCCAATCCGCCCAAGAAGCACGGCCTCATGCCGGTGTGAGGAATTCCATGATGAACGAGAACCGAATGGCCCCGCTCAAGATCACCGATCTCGTCCTGCGCGACGGGCACCAGTCGCTGCTGGCGACGCGCTGGCGGACGGAAGATATGCTGCCTGTTGCCACACAGCTCGACGAGGTGGGCTACTGGTCGCTCGAGGTCTGGGGAGGCGCGACCTTCGATACTTGCATGCGGTTCCTGAACGAGGACCCCTGGGAGCGGCTGCGCCAGCTCAAGGCGCTCATCAGGAAAACCCCGCTGCAGATGCTCCTGCGGGGCCAGAATGTGGTCGGCTATCGCAACTACGCCGACGACGTCCTCGAACGCTTCATCGTGAAGGCGCACGAGAACGGCATCGACGTCTTCCGCATCTTCGATGCCTTGAACGACATCCGCAACATGGAAATGGCCATGCGCATCGCCAAGCGCGAGGGCGGCCACGTCCAGGCAGCGGTCTGCTACACGATCAGCCCCGTCCACACCATCGATACTTTCGTCGAGATGGGCAAGCGGCTGGCCGACCTGGGCGCCGATTCCATCTGCATCAAGGACATGGCGGGCCTGATATCGCCCTACGTTGCCTTCGAGCTCGTCTCGAAGCTGAAGGCCGCGCTGCCGTTGCCCATTCACCTGCACTCGCACTCGACGAGCGGCATGGCCGATGCGGCCATGGTCAAGGCCGCCGAAGCGGGCGTCGATATCATCGATACCGTGATCTCGAGCCTGTCGCTGGGCACCTCGCACCCGCCGACCGAGACCATGGTCGCCATCTTCAGGGGCACGCCACGCGACACGGGCCTGGACCTGGAGAAACTGGGCCCGATCGCGAGCTTCTTCGGCGAGGCGCGCAAGAAATATCACGCCTTCGAGTCCCCCTTCGTGGGCGTCGATACCAATGTGCTCACGTTCCAGATCCCGGGCGGCATGTATTCGAACCTGGCCAGCCAGCTTCGCGACCAGAATGCCCTCGACAAACTGCCGCAGGTGCTGGCTGAGGTGCCGCGGGTGCGCGCCGAGCTGGGCTATCCTCCCCTCGTCACACCGTCCAGCCAGTTCGTCGGCACACAGGCCGCGCTCAACGTGCTGGTGGGCGAGCGCTACAAGGTGATCCCCAAGGAGATCAAGGCGTACGTCAAGGGCCAGTACGGCAGGTCTCCGGGGCCGATCGATCCGGGTGTCCGCAAGCTGGCGATCGGAGACGAGGAAACCATCGACTGCCGGCCGGCGGACCTGCTGGCCCCGGAGATGGGGAAGGCCGCGCAGGAGATCGGCGCACTCGCCAGGAGCGAAGAGGACGTGATCAGTTACGCGCTCTTCGGGCCGGTGGCGCGTGAGTTCTTGCAGCGACGCGAGGCGGGCGACCTGCTGGAAAAGGAAGTGGTCGCCGCGATAGCCGCGGCCCTGGCCGCGCCGGCCGCCGGGCCTCAGCCGGCCCCGGCCCGCACCGTGGGGGACGGCGACGGCGCGTCGTGGCAGATGGCCAGGCGCTACTGGATGACCGGAGCGCCGTGGAGGCACGGATGAAATTGACCATCAACTGCAAGAGCTACGATGTCGAGCTGCGGCCAGACGCGATGGTGGTGGGCGCCGCGTCCTTCAAGACCAGGGTGGTCCAAGACGATGCGTTGTGTGCGCGCCTTTCGTTCAGTTACGTATTGCTCCCCCTCCAGCCTCATCATCCCACGTAGGATGTGATCCCAGATTTCCGCGCCCAATATCATGTCCGGGAATTGCGCCTTGTGCGATTCCCACCAGTCGGGACGGATCACGAAGATGTCCGTGCCCACGTACTCGAATCCGGTCTCGATCTCGGCGATGGTCAACGGCTGGCTCAGGCGAGCAAAGTCCCAG
>CAWEHT010000266.1:0-4351 GCA_963808455.1 uncultured Chloroflexia bacterium
GTCCTCCGGGGGGATGAATCTCGGGCAGTTTGATAGCTTGGTAAAATCCATTCTAAAGCCAACCAACGCAATCCAAACCAGCCCTGACTCAGTCCGCAATGTATTGGTTTTAAATGGAACGGTTTCTGATATTGAAGAATACAAGCGAGCCATAAAGGATTTAAAACTCGATGAAAACACATCCGGTGATAGAATCACGCGAGTTGTAAAATTGAATTATGCTGATCCAACGCAAATGATACTTATTTTAAGCGCTTATTTGACTCCTGTGGGCAAAGGCGAGCAAGATCCGCGGACAAACGATCTGGTGATATGGGAAGTCGCAAGCAATATGGGGAAGCAACACCAACTGGAACGAAGGGGTACAGGTAGATAACATGACCAATTGCTCCTCCACCTCGCTTCCGCCGGTGGCCTCCTCGAACAGGCGCGAGCCCATGATGCCGGGGATGAACACGAGCGGAACACGGGAAGCCTGAACATCCTGCGGGGCCAGTGCAGAAACAGGGGGCCCTTTCGGTGACACCGCGACGGATTCTCCCCCTGCGGGGACTTCGTCGCTGACGGCTCGCCGTGGCACAGGTTGGCTTGCATACCCGTTACCAAGAAACTCCCCGGCGACGGACCCTTCGGCCTGGGCGACCCTGCTCGTCAAGTGCGTCACGGGACCCGGCCTCAGGGTGACATTGGCGGGTTTCTTGGCCGCCCATGTGCCGGCGCGGCGGCATGGGGGACTCAGAGTGACAGGCGCCGCTACCGAAGATGTTCCCTGCGCATGCACTAGGTCGGCAGTCACGGAGACGGTCCTGGTCGCGGGGGACAAGATCCGGCCGGGTGCCGCCGGCGCCAGCGCGTAGGTGCCGGCCGGCAGCCCTTGCAGCGTGTAGCTACCTGAGGAGCCTGTGGTCGTAGTGTAGACGCCCGTACCGACCGTGGCACCGCCCAGGCCGCTGCCGGCCGCGTGGTCGACCTGGCCCGAGGTGGTGAGGCTTGCCATGGCTGGGGCAGGCCCGGGCTGCCGGAGGGGCGCACCCCGCGACGGCAGCAGGAGGAGGGCCGCCAGGGCCAGGCCGGCGATCAGGGAACGCAGTTGCATGGCTTCAGCTCCTCATGGGAAGGCCCACCAGGGTGGGTATGGAGCCAGGCTTGGGGCATAGCCCTCACGAAGCCGTAAGACACCATCGGCATCGGCTCGACGTAGCCGATGAGGAGCATCGTAGCGGCTGATGCCTTTGTCCAGTGTACCCGAGTTGCGACGTGCCTGCAAGAGGGTTGCCGCGGGGATATGTTTCACGTTGGGTGCAGGGTGTGGCCGCCGACCACGAATGGCGCACCGAATGCACGAATTGCCCGCTTGGCCGCGCCGATTCGCGCACTCGTGCCAGAATTCGCGGCCGGCCGCGCCCCCAAACTTTTGTACACCCGCCCGGCGGGGCGGAGGCCGGGCCTACTTTAGCAGGAAAGGCACGTAAACCACGCTGCCCGGCAAGGAGCCGCTGACCACGAAGAGCGCGTTGCTGATCGAATCCTGGCTGGTGGACACGACGGTCAAGCCGGCCGGTTCCTTGCGGCTGACGCTGCCTTCCGGAAGGCTGAAATAGCCCTGGCCGGTGAACACGGACCCCTGTCCCAGGATATTGAAGGTGCCGTTGCCGTTGGACGTGGCGGCCGCATAGGTGTCCACATCGGTGTTGCCGTAGGGGGCGTCGTTCCAGAGCAGGTCGGCCTTGCCGTCGCGGTTCAGGTCGGCCAGGGAAAGGCTCCCGGCCCAGGCGCTGCCGAAGTTCTGCAGGGAGCCAAGCTGGAACGTCCCGTCGGGCCCCGCCAGGCCGACCACCACCAGGTTGTTCGTGCTCCTGGCGGCAGCCTGATAGGACGAAGACCAGACCAGGTCGGCGCGGCCGTCGCCGTTCACGTCGCCGGCGAGGTCCTTCGTGTTGGGGTAATCCCCCCAACCGGAAGCGCCGTAGGTCTGCCGCGCGCTCGATGGCGAAGCCGCCCCGGCCGTTCGACAGGGCGGTGTAGACGTAGTTGGCGTCGCCGACCGTGCAGGTCGCATCGGTGAAGTCCTTCTTCTGGCAGGTGGAGTTGAAGGCCAGGTCGGTCACCCCGTCGCCGTTGAAGTCGCCGGGGACGGCATAGTAATCGCTCCAGCCCGTCGAGCCCAGGTCCTGGCGGGCGCTCATGGTGAAGACCCCGGAGCCATCCGAAGCTGGCCACATAGACGCTGTTTTTGTCCCCGACGGAGCAACTGCCCGAAGAGAGGTTGCAGACCGTAGCGAAGGCCAGGTCGGCGCGGCCGTCGCCGTTGAAATCCCCGACGATTGGGTCGAAGTAGCTCCAGGTCTCCCCGTCGAAGGTCTGCCGGGAACCCAGCGTGAACGTCCCGTCGCCGTTGGAGTGGGCAACATAAATCGTGAGGGTGGTCGAGCCGGGGTTGACCAGAGCCAGGTCGGTCTTGCCGTCGCCATAGAAATCGCCGGGCAGGACCTTGAAATCGCTGAAGTCAACGTCCTCCGCGCCCAGTTGATGCGGGGCGACCAGAGTGAAAGTGTGGTTGGGCGCGCCCAGCGCGGCGCCGACCAGCAGATGGTTGGTGACGCAGTTCCCGTATTGATCCGGGTTCTGGCAGGTGGAGACGAGGATCACGTCGGGGACGCCGTCGCCGTCGACGTCGCCGGAAAAGGTGTTATAAAAGGTGCCGTAACCCGACGACGCCAACGTCTGGAGCGGGGCGAAGGCCAGCGGCCCACCCATGCCGCAGCGGAGCGCCATCAGGTCGGAGACGCCGTCGCCGTTGAAGTCGCCCACTCGCAGGGCGGGGGCGGGAGCCGGGATCCTGCCCAGCGTGACGGCAGGGCCGAGCCCGCCCGGCCAGTAGACGACCAGGAGGCCCCCGTCCGCCTGAGGCTCGGCGGCGAGCACGCCGGTCACCCCGTCGCCGTCGAAGTCGCCGAATTGCAGCTCCGAGTAGGGGACTGTCGTCGCAGCCAGGTTGGCGTAGCTCGCCGCCCCTCCACTGGAATAGAGCCACTGCGTCGAGCCGTCCGCCTGCTGGGCCGCGGCGAAAACGTCGGTCAGCCCGTCGCCGTTGAAGTCGCCGAAGCGCAGCAGGGACGGGTCGGTGCCGGCATAGGCCAGGTCGATCGGGCTGCCCGTCCCGCCGGGGTAGTAAGCCCATTGATAGCCGTTGGCGCTCTTGTTGGCGACGAATACGTCGGCGACGCCGTCGCCGTCGAAGTCGCCCAGGGCCAGGCGCTCCGGGTAGAAGCTGAAAGTGCCCAGGTCGGCGAAGTTGCCGGACCCGCCTGGGGAATACATCATCTGGTATGCCGTCAGGGTGCTGCTGTACAGGTCGGCGAAAACGTCGGTCTTGGAGTCGCCGTTGAAGTCGCCGAACTGCAGCTGCGAGGTGGGCAGCAGGCTGGTGGCATAGGCTAGGTCTTTCCAGGGAGCCGCCCCGCCGCTGGAGTACTGCCATTGGAGGTTCCCATCGCTCCGCAGGACGGTGCGGAAGACGTCGGTCTTGTTGTCGCCGTCGAAGTCCGCCGAGCCGGTCGCGGCCAGGTGGGCGGACTTGCCTTTGAACGGGTTGCCCACGCTCAAATCCACGATGGGGGTGTTGTCGGGGTCGTCGAAGAGCGGCTGCTCGGGCTGGAGCTTGCCGGCCTTGATCGGGTAGTAGGTCCACTGGCAGGTGCCGGCGCGGGGGCCGGCAGCGAAAAGCGCCCGGCCGCGGCGGGGCCCCAGGGCTGTGATGTGCGGCGGGGCACCACCGGCGGGGTCGGGCAGGGCACTATGCCGGGGGCCGGCCGCGGCCGGCCCGCCTCCAGGCCCGGGCCCTCCAAGGGCCGGCCGGGCGGAGACAGCTCTGCGGGCAGCAGGGCCAACGCCAGGCAGAGCACGATCAAGCGCGGCACGAGATGGAAGATAGCTCGATACGGAAGAAACGCATCTCTAGACTCCTACCTGACGATCAGCGGAAGCTGCTGCTGCGGCCCGGGCGCCGAAACTCCCGGCGTGGGCGTGGGTGTCGGCGTGGCCGGGAGTGGGCCCTGCCTGAGCAGCACACGCAGCCCGGCCTTTGGCACCGTGAGGGGCAGCTGCGAGCCGCTCACGGTCGCGAAGGTACCCTCGTTCAGCAGGTCTGCCCAGCTCGTGTTGCTCTCGCCGGCGCGGAGCGCCAGGCTGCCGGCGTAATCGACGTCGGGCGAGATGTTCACGGCCGCGATGATCTCGTCGGTCGCGGCCTGGTACACGTAGGCGGCCACCGCATCGCGCCCGGTGGACGGCTGATAGGCCTGCTGCCCGTAGATAGCAAGACCGAACCGAACCAGTTGGCCCGGAGAGC
>CAWEHT010000267.1:0-11862 GCA_963808455.1 uncultured Chloroflexia bacterium
CTCACTTGTCCGCGGGGCTATTGGTGTATGCTGGCGGCACAATCGAATCTCCCGGCGGGGCCCAGTGGGACTGCCGGCGTGCTGTTCCGAAGGCAGGCAGGGTACGTGCCAGGGCAGCGGGGAGAAGCCCTGCAAGCGGGCCGCCCGGGATCATCCACAAGGAGTTCGCACTTATGGCTAATTCGACGAGCGGTGCACCCGGGCAGGCAGCCTCGAGCCGGCGCCTGCTGACGTTCGCCGGGATCGCCGCCGGCATCGTGCTGCTGATCATAGCAGCGGTTTACCTCATGCAGCCCGCCAGCAGCCTGCCCGCCTTCTTCCCAGGCCACTCTGCCGTCGCGACCACGACCGTCCACTACAAGCACGCGATCGCGGCCGGCCTGCTGGGCGTGATCTGCTTTGTCTTCGCCTGGTTCAACAGTGGGCCGAGTTCAGCGAAACAGGAATAGCACCGAGATGGCCAGGCCCGCCACGATGCAGTAGACCCCGAAGGGGGTCAGGGTCTCGGTCTGGAAGTAGCGTACGAGGAAGCGGACCGAGAGATAGGCGGCGATGCCGGCCGCCAGCGTGCCGGCGATGGTCGGGATCAGGACGCCCTGGGCCGAACTGAGCGTCAGCTCCGGAAGCTTGAGCAGGGCGGCCCGCCGATGACCGGTGTCGCCAGCAGGAACGAAAAGCGGGCGGCGTCCTCATGGGAAAGGCCGACGAGCAGCGCGCCGGTCATGGTGGAACCGGTGCGTGAAAAGCCCGGGATGAGAGCGATGCTCTGCAGCACGCCCACTTTCAGCGCATTGGCCCACGACAGGCGGGCGATGCGGGCATCGCTCTCGGGGCTCGACCTCAGCTCCGCAAAAGTCTTCGCATCATGCGTGGGTTCAGCTGGTGCCCCTTGATCGTTCGCCGGCCCGGCTTTTGCCATCCGGCGGGCGGGGCCAGCGCCCGCCTTTCCATCATCCTTGAGCTCCGCCACGGCCTTGCCGTCATTGGCGAACTTAGCCAGGGTCCTCTGGCCATTGGTGGGTCTTGCCAGGGCCGCCAGGCCATCCGTTGGCCCCGGCACCGGTTGGGCATCGTCCGGCTGCGCCCCGAGCGCTGCCGGATCGAGCTTCCCTCGCAGACGAGCTTGCCCGCCCTGCGCCGGTGCCTCGCTGACGGGCCCGCCGCGGCGCGCTTCGCCGGAGCGGCGTAGGCCGGGAGTCTGCAGCCGCGCGTCCTCCCCGCGTCCCGGCGCCAGCTTCTCAGCGCCCAGCAGGAGGATGCCGTTCAGTACCAGGACCACGGCGACGAGCCTGGGGTGGCCAGCGAGTTGCTGACCTGCTGCTCGAAGAGCACCCCCAGCGGCCCGGCAGGGATGGTGCCGACGACCAGCAACCAGCCCAACCGGGCATAGGGGTCGTCGGCGCTGATGGCCCGCCGGGCCAGCGAGCGGAAGATCCCTTGCACGATCTTCACCCAATCGCGCCAGAAGAAGAGTAACAGCACGAGCGCGGTCGCCGCGTGGGTGGCCACCAGGAAGGTCAAGAAGTAAGGGTTGGCCTGATCGACCTGCCACGCCAGCAGCCTGGGCAGGATCACGCTGTGCCCGAGGCTTGAGATTGGGAAGAGCTCGGTGAAGCCCTGCAGCAGCCCGAAGATGATCGCGCGTCCGATGGATAGCATGATGCGCTTTCCTACCTTCCGAAAATGTGAAGTGCCATGCCGGGTAATTCTACAGCAGGCGCGCGCATCAAGCGAATCGTGCCTGACGCACGCAGCAGCTCCAAATTATAATCGAGGCCGGAGGAAACGAAGCCGAATGCCAAACCTCTACCCCTTCCTGACCTACGTGCTGGTGACGACCTTTACGCCGGGGCCTAACAATATCCTTTCCATGTCCAATGCGATGCGCTACGGGTATCGGCGCACCCTGAGGTTTCTGGCCGGCGTGGGGACCGGGTTCGTGGTCATGCTGCTCATTGCCGGGTTGCTCAACGTGTTGATCGAGCGGGTCATGCCCCGGGTGCATATCTGGCTGGAGCTCCTCGGCGCGGCCTACCTGGTTTACCTTGCCGCGCACCTCGCGTTCTCGAAGCCGCGCGACGGAGCGCCGGCCGACCCGAGGCTGAACACTTTCGGGGCGGGCTTCGCGCTTCAGTTCGTGAACCTCAAAGGCATCCTCTATGGGGTGACCGTCTTTGCCATGTTCATCACGCCCATCTATCAGGGATCCCCTCGTCGTCGGTCTGTTTGCTGCCTTGCTGGCCTGCGTGGGTTTCGTGTCCGTCAACAGCTGGGCGTTGGGCGGCAACCTTTTCCGCAGCTTTCTGAGCAGGTACGAGCGCTGGTTCAATCGGGTCATGGCGGCGCTGTTGGTCTACACGGCCGTCGCCAGCCTTCTGGCGCAGGCCCGCTAAAGGGGCAGGGCGCGTGCCCGGCGTGCACGCCAGGCACGCGAACCATGGTGCTTCGTTGTGGGGGCCGCGTGGCCCCTTAGCGGTTCATCCGGCAAGTTGGCTGCACACTGGCGCCTGGCACTGCAAGTGCCAGGCTGGCACACGAAGTGCACCGAGGTGCACTGACGACCGGCATCTCAGCCTGTTTGAACAGGCTTGATGTATCAGCCGACGGGTTTCCCCCTGCGGGGACTGCGCAACCCTCGGCGGCCCCGCGAGGAATTTAGCGGATGAACCACTTAGCGCGTTGAAACGCCCCAAGGCACACGTGCGGTCAGGCTCCCGCCGCCGCCCCCGGCGCTACCGGGCAGCCGCGCCCAGGTAAGTTGCGTGCCGCAGTGACCCCGATGCCCCCGAAGGCATCCACAGGCAGGCGTGCATGGCCCCGGATGCGGTGGCGCACCGGCCGGCGATCAGGCCCGCGCTATCGATGCTGAAGGCAGCGCCCCCGGCCGCGCCTGGCAGCACGCCCAGCGCCTGCATGCCGCGCTGCGCCGTCCACAAGAAGGCGTGATTTGCCCCCGTGGGGCCCTGGCTGACACCTACCACCTGGCCCAGGCTGTTGATACCATTGGCGACGCTGTCGATGTCGCCCGGCAGGGTGCCGAGGTCCCGCATGCCGCTTCCCGGCGCCCATAGGAAGGCGTGGTCTATCGAGGCGCCATACGCACTCATGCCTACGACCTGGCCGAGATCATTGATCGCATAGGCGTAGGCAGCGCCACCGCCGGACAGCGCACCCAGATCGCGCATCCCGGCCTGCGCCGTCCACAGGAACGCGTGGTCCGACCCCGAGTCCGCAAAGCTGAGGCCCACCACCTGGCCGTGGCTGTTGACGCCCATGGCCCAGCTTCCGGAGTCGCCCGACAGCGTGCCCAGGTTTCGCATCGTCCCCTGCGCCGTCCACAGGGCGGCGCGCTCCGGCCCCGCCGGGCTGTCGCTGCCGCCGACGGCCAGGCCGGCATCGTTGATGCTGTAGGCAACGCTGTTCTTCTGCCCCGGCAGGGTTCCCGACGCCTGCAGATTCCCCTGGCGGGACCAGAGCACGGCCTGCGCCGGCCCGACAAGAGGGGTGTTGCGATCGCCCACCACCTGGCCGAGGTTGTTGATGCCCCGCGCCAGCGTGTAGGACCCGCCCGCCGCCGCGCCCAGGTCCTCCATGCCGGCCTGCGCCGTCCACAGGAACGCGTGCTCGGAGCCGGAGGCCGCGGAGCTCATGCCGACCACCTGGCCCCGGTCGTTGACACTCCAGGCATAGCTATAACTCCCGCCCGGCAGCGTGCCTAAATCGATCGCGGCCGGCGCCACGGCGGCGGCCCGCTGCGCGCCCGGCAGCGCGGCCAACGGCCGGCCTACCGCGGCGTAGGATGAGCCCGGCAGCGCGGCCAGCGCCAAAAGGACGGCGGCGCCGAACAGCGTCGCCGAAGGTCGCCGCCACTGGCACCGAGCCTCTGGTGCAGAAACAGGGAGCCCTTTCGGTGATACCGAGACGGATTCGCCCCCTGCGGGGACTTCGCCACCGGCGGGACCGCCGAGCCGCCCGCGGAGTTGGGTTGAGTTTGGTCTGGGCTTCATTGTGCTCGCTCCTGTGCTATCCCGGCATGGGAAGGGACATGGCCTGGCAGCCGGCACTTGGAATGGTTGGCCTGCTGCCTTGTGCGCGTTTGTGATGGGTGCAGGCGAGGGGAAAGTAGCCCGCCGGTTCCCGAGAACCACGCGCGATTATGTGATAAAAGTTGCCCTGCGTCGGTGGCCCAGCACACCCTGTGATGGATGGCGCCTGTTCTGGCTGCCCAGTGTTAAGATCCCTTGCATTGACCGTGCCGCGCGCCGTTTGCTATAATCTGAGCACTCTCGTCCCTCAGAAAACCGGGAGCATTCCGTTGGCGTGAAGATCGGAGAGCGCATCGATGGCTGCCAGGACAATCGATCCGGCCCCGCCTCGCAGCCGGGTCACCGGTCGTCGTGTTCGCGAGCTACAAGAGGCTGCGCTCGGATATCTCTTCCTTCTGCCGGCCTTTGCCGTTCTCGGCATCTTTGAGTTCTTCCCGATCTTTTTCGGCCTCCGCATCAGCATGTGCGACTGGCGCGTGACGGGTTGCGCGCAGTTCATCGGGCTCGCCAACTATGCCAGGGCGTTCAATGACCCCGAGATGTGGCATTCGCTGGGGGTCACCGCCACGTATACGATCCTCTGCGTGCCGTTGCAGCTTGGCCTGGCCCTGTTGCTGGCCTACTCGCTGTTCCAAAAGATCCGGGCCAGATCACTGTATCGCGTGCTCTTCTTCATGCCCTACATCACGCCGACGGTGGCTTCGGCAGCCGTTTGGGCGTTTCTGTATAGCCCCGACAATGGGCTGATCAACCAGGCCCTGGGCGCTCTCGGCATCGATGGGCCGAGATGGCTCGGAGAGCCGCGCGGGATCTTCCAGTTGATGGCGGGGCCGGCCGGCGGGCACCTGCCCGGCTGGGCGGCAGGGCCGAGCCTGGCCCTGGTCTCCCTCATCATCTTCACCACCTGGGTGTTTGTGGGGCTTGACACGACCATATTCCTGGCCGGCCTGGGGAATATCCCCGCCGAGCTCTACGATGCCGCCCGGATCGATGGGGCGGGCGGGTGGCAGCTCCTACGGCGGATTACGATCCCGCTGCTCTCCCCTACCACGTTCTTTCTCGTCATTCTCTCGACCATCGGCAGCCTCAAGGCCTTCAACCACATCTACGTGATGACGCTGGGTGGACCAGGAAACGCCACGACGGTGAGCAGCATCCTGATCTTCAACCAGATGTACCAGTTCAATCGCTACGGCTACAGCGCGGCGCTTTCCTTCGTCCTGTTCGCCGTGATCCTGGCGCTCACCGCGGTCCAGAACCGGGTGGGCGGCGAGCGTGTGGTCTACGCGTGAACGAATGGAGGGAGCTTCAGGGTGCCCGAGGCGAGGCGGCGCACGCTGCGCCCCTCGACCTACCCGGGCACGCCGGGGCCCGGCAGCGCTCATCGGTCCGGGCCGCCATCTACGTCGTGCTGACGCTGGGGGCGGCACTGTCTCTGATCCCGTTTGCCTACATGCTGATGACGTCCGTGAAGAGCTACGGGAGCCTCATCACCGGCACCTTTTGGCCGTGGCCGCCCTTCGGCAGCGAGACCCTGCAATGGCAAAACTACCCCGACGCGATCCGGGCGATCGGGTGGGACAAAGACTGGCACATGTTCCTGTTCTACCGGTACGCGCTCAACAGCATCATCGTCGCCGGCGTGATCGTGATGGGCACACTGGTCACCTCGATCCTGGCGGCCTACGCGTTCGCTCAGATGCGCGTTCCGGGCAAGAACGTGTTGTTCGTGCTCCTGCTCGCCACGGTCATGATCCCCTCCGATCTGACCATAGTTCCCAAGGCGGTCATGATGTACGAGCTGAAGAACCCGTTCGGCCCCGGCTCCTGGTACAACACCTACCTGGCGCTCACGGTGCCGTTCCTGGCGAGCGTCTTCGGGATCTTTCTGCTGAGGCAGTTTTTCCTGCAGATCCCGAGAGAGCTGTTCGACGCCGCGCTGATCGACGGCTGCGGCCATTTACGTTACCTGTTCGGCATCGTGGTGCCCATGGCCCGGCCTGCCATCGTCTCCGTTGCGATGTTGAACTTCCTGTGGTCGTGGGACAGCTTCAAGTGGCCGCTGTTGGTCACACGCGATAACAGCATGCGCGTTCTGGCGGTCGGGCTGCAGCAGTTCATGGTCGGCGAAGGCGGCACGAATACGCAGCTTATGATGGCCTTCTCCGCCATGGTCATCGTGCCGATGATCGTGTTCTACTTCTTCACACAAAGGTACTTTACCGAAGGCATCGCGACGAGCGGTATCAAAGGGTAGCGAGGAGAAAATGGCATGAAGTTGCAAAAGTATGTGGTCGTGTTGACCCTGTTCGTCCTTGCGACGACGGCCCTCGCGGGCTGCAGCGCGCAGCCGGCCTCCGCCCCTGCGGCGAGCTCGGCGGCCCCCGCAAGCGCCGACAACCCACCCCGGACCGCAAGCGAAGTGGATGCCATTGCGTTGGCGGGCAGGCAAATCCAGGTGACCTTCTGGCACAACCGCCCACAACAAGACCAGGACTTGCTCCAGTCGATGTTGGACGAGTTCAACAAGACGAACCCGTACGGCATCAAGGCGACGGCAGAGATAGCCGGCGCCAGCTACAACGATGTGTACAACAAAGTCAACGCTGCGATCCAGGCCAACCAGCCGCCTGAAATGTCGCTGGCCTACCAGAACCAGGCGGCCTTCTATCGCGCCCAGGGCGCCGTCATCGACCTCAACCCGTTCATCCAGAGCAAGACCTACGGGCTGAGCGATGCCGATCTGAAGGATTACTTCCAGGCCTTTCTGGACAGCGACCAGAACCCGCAGTACAAGGGCGAGCGGCTCGGCTTCCCGACGCAACGCTCCATGGATGTGCTGTACTACAACGTCAACTGGCTGAAGCAACTTGGCTACGCGGGGCCACCCACAGACTGGAAGCAGTTCGAGGAGATGGCCTGCAAGGCCACGGACAAAGCCACCAAGAAGAGCGGCTGGGCTTACCAGCACGATGCGTCCAACTTCGCCGCAGTGATCTTTGGGTACGGTGGACGAGTCCTGTCTGAGGACGGGCAGTCTTACGTTTTCAACAGCGATGCCGGGGTGCAGGCCGCCGCGATGCTGCAGCGCCTTTTCGCCAAGGGCTGCGCCGTGGAGGTGCCGGTAAGTGAGGCCAACGGCCAGCAGTCGCGCTTCGCCAATAGCCGGGCCCTGTTCGCCATGGGTTCCTCGTCGGGCCTGCCCTTCTATGCCGATGCCGTCAGCAAGGGCGGCAAGTTCAAGTGGGATATCGCCATGCCTCCCACAACCGGGAAGCCGGTGATCAATCTTTACGGGGCCAGCATCAGCATCTACAAGACCACACCGCAGAAAGAGCTGGCGGCCTGGCTGGTGATCAAGTTCCTGGGCGAAAAGGCGCAGACCACCAGGTGGGCCTCGGCTACCGGATATTTGCCCGTCCGCCGAAGCGCGGAGGACGACGTCATCGTGGTGTTCAAGGCGAACAAGCAATGGGGCCCCGTGGCAGATTCCTACGCCAAGCTCTTCGACTGGGCGCAATACTCCATGATCGAATCGCCCGTGGCGGGTTATGACCCGGTGCGAACGCTGATCGATACGGAGGTCGTCACCCGGGTGATGACGGACCCGCAGGTTGACGTCAAACAGCTACTGGACGACGCCGTGACGAAGGCCAACGCCATCCTGAAGGAGAACGTGCCGAAGTAATGATTGGGGGCGCGAGGGCAAGGAAGCCGGCTATGCCGACGCGGAGCTGCACGGCGGCTGGGGACGGCGGGGGGCCCGTGTGGGCGGGGCCGCTGTCATTCTGAGACGTTCATGACCCCGGGCTGGTCATGTGGCATGGCAAGAAACCGCCTGTCCTGTCATTCTGAGCGGGGCTGTCCACGACTCACTGTCGCCGGCGAGCCACAGCGAAGAATCTGTCGTCAGGGAGTTTCTTAAAAGCGGGTACGCAGGAAGACCCACGTCGCGACGAGTCACAGCGAAGAATCCGTCTCGGAACCCACGGAACGGATGCTTCGGCCTGCCAGGCGGACTCGTCAAGCGCAGTCAGGGAGCCGGCCTTCTAAGAAACTCCTGGTACGGATTCTTCGCTGTGGCGCGTCGTTGACAGGACTTGTTGGCACGGCCGCTCAGAATGACAGTCCAAAGGTTTCTTGTGTGCCACATGACCGCCCGCGGTCATAAACGTCTCAGCATGACATTGGGGGGGGTTCTTGGGTAGCGGCGTTCCGCCTGGGCCGGAAGAAATACTCAGGATGACAGGTTCGGGAAGCTATTCCCCTTGCGAGCCCTTAGCCCTCGAACCATCCGTTGCTCAGATCGTCCCAGGACGGATTGACGGACTCGATCAGCGCCACCTTTTTCGAGCGCAGCCAGCCCTTGATCTGCTTCTCACGCTCGATGGCGCTGCGCACGTCGGACGTGGCCTCGTAGTAGACCAGCCGCGTCACGTTGTAACGCTGTGTAAAGCCTGGCGTCAATCGCTGCTTGTGCTCGAAGACGCGGCGCTTCAGGTCGCTCGTGAAGCCGGTGTAGAGCGTTCGGGCACTGTTGGCCATGAGGTAAACGTAGTATTGACTCACGGCGAAGAGGCTCCCACGACAAGCGGGCAGATGACGGATTCTTCGCTGTGGCGCGCCGCTGCTGTGACCGAGTCTCTTCCTGGGAACGCCGGCATCCTTGCCGGCCCCAGCGGGAGATGCGGCCGGCAAGATGCCGGCGCTCCCGGGCGAGGCGCCAGGCACTTTTACGTTGCGATCGCACTAGCTCTTCGCGGCCTGTTGCTCGAAGGCGGCCACCACGTCGGCCAACGCTTCGAAGTAGGCGTCCTCGTGGACGAGGGCCGTGATCCCCGAGCGATCCAGCTCGGCGCGCACGTCGTCGTCCACCTCGGCGAACAGCAGCCGGCAGCCCTGAGCCACCAGCAGCTGGTGCAGCTGTCGCAAGGTGGCAGCCGCCGTGAAGTCCACGTCGTTGACGGCAATCATGTCGATGCAGAACCAGGTCAGGGGCTAGCCCCGACCTCGAGCAGCCCCGTGACCTGCGTGGACAGCTGTTCGGAGTTGGCGTAGTACATGCTGTGGTTGAAGCGGTACAGTAACAGCCCCGGACGGACGTGAGCAGCCTTGACGATCGGCACGGTCCGCAATCGCCCCCCCTGGTCTACCAGGACAGTGTTGTGGGCCTTATAGCCGTGGCGCGTGTGCGCTAGCAGCGAGATGAGGATTGCCAGAAGGATGCCCTGTTCGACGCCCACGAACACCACGACGCCCGCAGTGAACAGCGCCACCCAGAACTCCACCGGCCGCTCGACCCGGATCGTGTGCATGCCCTTCACGTCGATGAGCTCTACGCCGATCAGGAAGACGACGGCGGCGAGCACGGCCTCGGGCATGTAGGCCAGCGGGCCGGTCAGGAAGAGCAATACCAGGAGGACGAGCACGAAAGTCGTGAGCTGGGCGACCTGGGTGCGCCCGCCGGCGCTGTCGACCATCTGGGTCTTGGTGGGGCTGCCGTTGACCACGAAGGTGCCGGTCAGGCCGGCCCCGAGGTTGGCGAGGCCGAGGCCAACCAGGTCCACATTCTCGCTGAAGGGCTCGGAGTAGCGAGCCGCGTAGGCACGCGAGGTCGCCGCGCTCTGGGCCAGGATGACGATGACCATGGAGATGGCAATCGGGAGCAACTGGCCGGCAACGGTCCAGTTGAGGCCGGCGGTGGGCAGGGCGATCGTGGGCAACCCACCCGGCACCGTGCCGAGCAGGGCCACGCCGGACGAGCGCAGGTTGAGCAGGTAGCTGGCGACGACCGCGCCGATCACGGCGATCAGGGCGCCGGGGATCTTCTTGTTGATCCTTCGGGCGGCCACGATCACGGCCAGCACCGCGAGCGCGACGATCAGGGTAGGCATGCTGAGCTGCGGGAGCTGACGAAAATCGTTGGCGAGCTGCCGGACCGGGTCGGAGCCGCCCCCCGGGATGCCCAACAACCCGGCGATCTCGCCGATGGCGACGTGGACCCCGACGCCTGTCAGAAACCCGATCAGGACGGTGCGCGAGAGGAAGTTGGCGACGAAGCCCAGCCGGGCGAGCCGCGCCAGGATCAACAGAACGGCCGCCATCAGGGCGAGCATGCCGGCGTAGGCCACATATTGAGGCGACGCCAGGGGCGCCAGGCCGGCGACCCCTGCGGCCAGGATGGCCGCCGTGGCCGAGTCGGCGCCCACCACAAGGTGGCGGGATGATCCGAAGAGCGCAAACAGGGCCATCGGGACCAGGATGGTATATAGCCCGGTGACCACCGGCATCCCGGCGATCTTCGTATACCCCATGACCTCCGGGATCGCCAGGGCCGCGAGGGTGATGCCGGCGACGACGTCGAGCGGGATCTGTTTGACGTCGATCGGTAGCAGGCCTTGCAAGATGGGACGGGTGTGCTGGGGGAGCAGTGTCTTGGGCTCGCGTAGAGTGGCCGTCATGGCTTACATCCTCCTCAGGCGTATCCCGCGCTGGGCGCTGAGGTTTTCAAACAGCGCCTGTCGGGTCCGGTCCACGATCCAATTGACAGGGTTTAACTTATCCGCCGGCCCCTGTCACGGCGTATGAGGTGTGCTCTCTTTATGCTTTTTATACACCCCTAGTCTCATGCAGGTTGCGCCATTTGTCAACACGACTTGCGTGCGCAGGCGCGCTTCAGGTTGGGGGTAGGGTGTGGCCGCCGACCACGAATGGCGTCCACGAATGCACGAATTGCCCGCTTGGCCGCGCTGATTCGCCCACTCGTGCCAGAATTCGCGGCCGGCCGCGCCCGAAACTGAAACACACCCTGCATGCGCAGGCAGGGCGCACGCGCCGGATAGCCGGTTACCAGATATAACCCCCAATTGAACTAAGCGCAAAGCGCAGGACTGCCCGAAGCCTGTAGCAACGCCGTGCGCAACAAGGTAGCCCGACCTGATAGGGATGCAGCGCGGAGCACCGCCCACTGCATTCGATTCTCACCCATCCGGCTCATGCGGAAAGTATGCTGCCATCGTTCCCTGAACGACCCCGACCCACGGAATCACGTCTGCACAGAGGTCGTCACATAGCTCAGGGCGATTCAGGATCTTCGACACAGCATGGCCAACTCCGCTCTCGCCCATCGAAACCAAGTTCCAGGGAGCAGAGTCAGGCTTGGCGTGCAGCAGGCTGTTCCAGGATGCTGTCAAATCGCTGTCCGCGCACGGACGGGGTACGCCCTTGTCTGACTTGGATAGCGTCGAACATCTTCGCAAGTGTAGGCGCGTCTTGCTGATGCCAACCCCGATTCCAGCAGTCGATCTGCTCCGGGTACAGGTGGAGGTAAAGCAGAATAGCCGCACGCTCCACTATTGCCCTCACAAGGACGTGTGCACCGAACAGATAGCCTTGTCGAATCAGTCCCGAATTGACAGGGTGATGCTCAGCGCCTGGGGGATAACCTGGCACGCCATCCGCTGATGATCACTGGGCGTGCGGCCATGGGTGGTCGGTGCAATGATGAAATTCTGCTCCATCGCGGAACCGATGATCTGGTCGATGGGGATTCCAGGTGCCACTCGTACCGGTTCTCAGCCCGTCGCGCCCATGGGCGTCCAGGACGAATTCGCTTGCAACTTCAACCACCTTACGCTACACTGACGTCCGCGGGCCGGAGGATAGGTAACGCTGCGGAGCGACCCGAGCGCCGTGCCCGCCGACGGTGCAGCCGGGCGGGGTGGCGATCATGCCATCTCTGCCCACACCAGTCCGTTCCCAGGAGTTACACTGTCGTCAAAGCGATAAATCGATGCGTAAGTTGCGGCGTGTCTCG
>CAWEHT010000268.1:0-8192 GCA_963808455.1 uncultured Chloroflexia bacterium
GAGATCAGCAGCGCGCCATGTCAAAGGTAAGGGACGGGGAGCAATCCCCGTCCCTTATCTTTTGGGCGGCATGCTTCAGGATTTCATTCCGCGAAAGCGTATTTTCCCCACGTCTGCTGGCGCCCGGCTTCCGCGAGCAGCAGGAAGGCCAGGTAATTGGGGCGCCCCGGCCGGCGGTGCAATGTCAGTCCGGCTTCCTCCGGCGTGCGGCTGCCTTTACGCATGTTGCAGGGTTTGCAAGCCGCGACCACATTATCCCAATTTGTCGGGCCACCGCGGCTGCGCGGGACGACGTGATCCAGGGTCAGGTTGGCCCGGCCGGGCGTCGCGCCGCAGTACTGGCACGTGTAATTGTCGCGGGCCAGGATCGTGCGCCGCGAGGGGGCCAGCATCACCGGGCGAGGGATGCGCACAAAGTAAACCAGGCGGATGACGAGCGGGACCGGCAGGGTCATGCGGCTGGCGTGCAAGCGCTCTTCGGTTGCTTCGACCAACTCGGCCTTGGCCTTGAGCAACAGAACCACAGCCCGCTGCACCGAAACGACGCTGAGCGGCTCGTAGGTTGCATTCAGCACAAGAACGCGGTTTGCTTGTGACATTCGCTTCCGCCGGAGTCTTGCCCCCCGCAGAGCAGCTTCGCTGTTTGCACAGTCCCCACAGGGGGCACTTGGAGCTCTCACCTACCTACACGACATAACCTGACAACAAAAGTGCCCGGCCTTCACGCAAGACCGGGCACTGTGCACCGCAAGGGTGGCCAGAGGGGCTTGAACCCACAACCTTCTGGGCCACAACCAGATGCTCTGCCAATTGAGCTATGGCCACCATGCAGATTCGGGTTACGTATCACGTTCCGAATGCGTGCCACACCCGGGGGGTGCTCAACGACTCCGGGGCAGGGATTCGAACCCCGATAGGGAGCTCCAAAGGCTCCTGTCCTGCCATTGAACGACCCCGGATTGCCCGGATAACTATGGTGCCGAGGCCCAGACTTGAACTGGGGACACCGCAATTTTCAGTCGCGTGCTCTACCAACTGAGCTACCTCGGCTTGCGACACAAAACAGCAAGGCAAAAAAAAGGAGCGGGCGATGGGATTCGAACCCACGACCTCCTCCTTGGCAAGGAGGCGTTCTACCGCTGAACTACACCCGCACGACGCGTTCCCGCTGCAATAAGCTGATCTTACCGTATGTCGTGCCTGTTGTCAAAAAGTGGACCCGGCCGGATTCGAACCGGCGATCTCCTCCGTGCAAGGGAGGCGCCTTCCCGCTAGGCCACGGGCCCACGCAACCGGATGGCTTCCAAGCCGTGCTGCTCCACGATCGGGCAGAAGGAATGCCTGCCTATTATGGCGCAGGAGCGACCGCAGGTCAAATTCCAGGCTCCTGCACCTGCCCCAACTCGAACCCAACTTGAACATCATCAAATCTTTACAGCGGCTGACTACCCTGAATTGCATACAAGCCAGCGACGCATGAGGTACGAACGCTGTTTGACAAGCACCCCATCGGGGGCTCATCCTACTGAAATCGCGGCAGGGCTGATGTATGGTCCCAGACATGGGACATTGGGGTGAGGAAGAGCAGATGAGTTCACCCGACCAGCCGGCAAACGACGTGCGACCGGCCCGCGGGCCTTCTCGCCGGCGCCGCTTGTGGCGGACTCTGGGCCTGCTCGGCGCGGCTGCGCTCCTGCTTCTCCTGGCTTTCGATACTTTCCGGGCCGGACAGGCGCCGCTCACGCGTGGTGGCGTGGCCACGGAGGTTGCCCAGGCGCTCGCTTCTGCCACGCCACCGCCCTCTTTTGCCAGCCAGGTCTACCAACAGGTGCGTCCTTCGGTGGTGCTGATCCAGCGTTTCACCGATAAGTCGGGTGAGGACCCTGACGGTGAGGGCTCCGGTGTGGTCGTCGATCAGAGCGGCCTGATCCTCACGGCGCTGCACGTCGTCGCAGACGCCAGCCGGCTCGAAGTGACTTTCTTCGACGGCAGCACAACCTCGGCGAGCATCATGTCGCAGGAGCCACAGAACGACATCGCCGTGCTGCAAGTGGCCCAGTTGCCGGCTACGGTCCCGCCGGCCGTCATGGGCGATCCGAACTCGCTCCAGGTCGGCGACGAGGCGATCGTCATCGGCAACCCGTTCGGGCTCGTGGGATCGTTGACCGCGGGGGCCATCTCCGGCCTTGACCGCACGTTTGTCATATCGGATACCGGCCGTACGCTCGACAACCTGATCCAGTTCGATGCGCCTGTCAATCCCGGGAACTCGGGCGGCCCGTTGCTCAACCGCGATGGTGAAGTGGTCGGCATCGTGACCAGCCTTTTGAACCCAACCAAAGACAACGTCTTTATCGGGATCGGTTTTGCCGTGCCCATTACGACGGCCAGCAGCGGTTTGGGAGAGTCGCCGTTCTGATGCGCGCTCGGGGCCGCTGGTCGAGGGCCGGGCCTTTGGCCACGGTGAGACGACACGCCGGCCTGGCGATGAAGGAGTTGATACCCTTTGATGAATAACGATCATCTGGGCTCGGACCATGAAGGGGCACCGATCATGGAGCGCGTGCTGTTCGAGGTCAAGAAGGTCATCGTCGGGCAGGATCACTTGCTGGAGCGCCTCCTGGTGGCTTTGCTGGCGCGCGGGCATGTGTTGGTGGAGGGTGTGCCCGGGCTGGCCAAGACCCTGGCCGTCAAGACTCTGGCTTCGGCCATCGACGGGGAATTCAAGCGCATCCAGTTTACGCCGGACCTGGTGCCCGCCGACTTGATCGGCACGCGCATCTACAATCAGAAGACGGGCGACTTCACCACTTCTTTCGGCCCGGTCTTTACCAATCTGCTGCTCGCCGACGAAATCAATCGGGCTCCGGCGAAGGTGCAGAGCGCCTTGCTGGAGGTCATGCAGGAAAGGCAGGTGACCATCGGCCGCGAATCTTATCCTGTGCCTGAGCCGTTCCTGGTCATGGCGACACAGAACCCCATCGAGACGGAGGGCACCTATCCGCTGCCCGAAGCGCAGGTCGATCGCTTCATGCTCAAGGTGCTGGTGGGCTACCCGACTGCGCGTGAGGAGTACGTGATCGTCGAGCGCATGACCGGGTCTATCCTGCCCGTGCAGACGCTGCTCAATACCTCGCAGCTGGCGGAGCTGCAGAGATCTGTCGATCAGGTCTACGTCAACCCGGTGCTGATGGAGTATGCCGTCCAGCTGACGGCTGCCACACGGCGACCAGCGGATTATGGGCTGAAGGACCTGGACAGGTACATCATGTACGGTGCCAGCCCCCGGGCTTCGATCAACCTGATCCTGACCGCCCGCGCCCTGGCATATGTGCGTGGCCGCAGCTATGCCTTGCCCCAGGACGTGCAGGATATGGCGTTAGACGTTATGCGCCACCGGCTGGTGTTGTCGTACGAAGCGTTGTCTGAGAACGTCACCAGTGACAACATCCTGCAAAAGGTCATGTCCCGGGTGCCGGCCCCGGCCAAGGTGTTACAAGAGCATGCCCGAGCCAACGCCTGAACAGATCTTGCTGCGCATCGATTGGCACGTGATCCGCCGCCTGGATGGGCTGCTTCAGGGTGACTACCGCAGCCTCTATTACGGGTTTGGCCTCGACCTCGCCGACCTCCGCGAGTACCAGCCTGGCGATGATGTGCGCTACATCGACTGGAACGTTACGGCCCGGCTCAATTCCCCTTACATGCGCCAGTACTTCGAGGATCGCGAGGTGACGGCCTATTTCCTGCTGGACCTGAGCCCTTCGGTGGACTTCGCGACGGCAGGGGCACCGAAGCGCGAGCTGCTGATCGACTTCGTGGCGATCATGGCGCGCCTCCTCACGCGTCACGGCAATCGCGTGGGCGCACTGCTGTACGAGGACAACTCCAGCCGCATGATCCCGGCGCGCGGTGGCCGCCTGCAGGTGCTGCGCCTGATCAATGAAGTGCGTGCCCGCCCCAAGCCTAAGAAGAGCCTGCCTACCGACCTGGCCCCGCTTCTGCGGACGGCATCCCTGGCGCTGCACCGGCGGTCTTTGGTATTCATCCTATCCGACTTCTTCGACGCGCGCCAGGATGGGAACCTGCCCTGGGGGTGCTGAGCCGGCGCCACGAGGTCCTGGCCGTCCGGCTGTGGGACCCGCGTGAGGTGGAATTGCCGGACGTGGGCCCGGTATTTATGGAAGATGCCGAGACCGGCGAGCAGATCTATGTGGATACGCACGATCGGGGCTTCCGGCAGCGTTTTCGGGAGGCCGGGCTGCGGCGTGAAGCAGCGCTTCAGGCGGCTTTCCGCCACGCCGGGGTCAACGTGCTGGCGGTCGCCACTACGGACGATCTGGTTCAAGCCATACTGCGCTTTGCCATGCAGCGGCAGTACAGAGTACACGGCAAGGGATATGTAGCATGACACTCCAATGGCCTTTCATGTTGGCTCTTCTGGTTCTCATCCCGCTGCTGATCCTTGCGTATGTCTGGATGCAGCGGAGGCGCAGGCGCTTTGCCTTGCGCTATTCGAGCCTGGCTATGCTCAAGGAGGCCGTCGGGCCCGGCCCAGGCGTCCGGCGCCACATCCCGGCTGCGCTCTTCCTGGCAAGCCTAACCGTGATGATTTTCGCCCTGGCACGCCCGGTGGCTGAGGTCCAGGTGCCTTCCTATGACGGCACCGTTGTCCTGGCGATCGACGTGTCAGGCAGCATGTCGGCGACGGATCTGACCCCTACACGCCTGGAGGCGGCGAAAATGGCGGCGCTCGACTTCGTCAACGGGCAGCCGGCCGGCGTGCGGATCGGCGTGGTAGCCTTCAGCGGCTTTGCCGCGCTGGTTCAGGCACCAACCACCGACCGCGGCATGATCAGCTCGGCCATCAACCTGTTGCAGCCTCAGCGCAGCACGGCCATAGGCGAAGGCCTCTTGACGGCCATGCAGGCGATCGATCCCTCGGTCGCCATCGATGTGCCGTCGGCGCGCTACAACGGGTACGGCTATGGGCGGAACGGTTATGGCCGATTTGGCCAGGCGCCGGACCCGTTCGCCACCCCGACGCCGCAGCCTCCGGCGCCATCCAGCACGCCATCGGGCGCCCTGAACCCCGGTATCATCGTCCTGCTGAGCGACGGCCAGAGCAATACGGGTGTCGATCCGCTCACCGCGGCCAATCAGGCCAAAGCCCTCGGCATTCGCGTCTATACCGTGGGCATCGGCACTTCCAACGGGACGATCCTGCACCTGGGCGGGCGCGGTATGCGCGTTGGCCTCGATGAGCAGACCCTGCGATCGATCGCCGACGTTACCGGGGGGCAGTATTACAACGCCCAAAGCACCAGTGACTTGCGCTCGATCTATCAGAATCTGGTGCGGCAGTTTGGCTTGCGCACCGAGCGCACGGAGCTGACTGCCTATGCCACCGGGCTGGCCGCGCTATTTGCCCTGGCGGGCGGTGTTCTGTCATTACTGTGGTTCAGCCGCTTGCCCTGACGCCTGTCGAGAGTACCTCTTTCCTATACTGCATCCGCGTTGTGCAACCGAGATGAAAAGCGGTCGGTGCATTTCCGCCGCCAGCCGACGTCGCACGTCGCCCGGAGTAGCCCTCCACGCTGTTGCCTGCGTGGGAGGTCGGCGCGCTAGCACACCCTGGTACGTTCATCGCAGAAGCAGGTAGGAGATGCAAGCATGAAACTCTCGATCCGCGTCAAGCTGTTGGCTGCCTTCCTGATCGTGGCCTTGCTCACCACCGGGCTGGGTATCTTCGCTCTGGCGCAGATGAACACGATCAACGGCAGCACCGTTTACCTGGCCACGAACACTCTTCCTAGTGTTGGCCTGATCTCCAGCCTCATGGCCGACATGAACCATTATCGCCAGACGCAGCTCCGCCACGTGCTGGCCAGCACCAATGCGGGATCGGGATAGCCTCGAGAAGACCATGGCCGACGACCAGGCTTCTATCACGAAAGGGTTCCAGGATTATCAGGCTACGGCCATGAGCAACGATGCCAAGGCGCTGTGGCAGAAGACACAGACGGGATGGCAGGCCTACCTGGACGCCAGCCAGCCCTTCCTGCAGTTCAGCCGGGCCAACAACCGCGAGCAGGCCATGGTCTACCTGGCGGCCGATGGCGAGCAGGCATTCAACGTGGCGATGAGCACCGCACAAGACTGGCTGACGCTGAACAACAAGCTGGCAGACCAGGCCCGCCAGAACGGTCAGAACAGTTACACCCTGGCGCGCAGCCTGACCCTCGGCGCTTTGGTCATTGTGGTGCTGCTGGCAGTTGCCCTCGGCCTGTTCCTGGCCCGCTCGATTGCGGGGGCGGCCGGCAAGATGGTGCAGGCCGCCGAGCAGATCGGCGAAGTGGACCTGGCCGCCCTCGCTGCGACCGCAGCTGCCCTCGCCGGCGGCGACCTCACACAGACGGTGTCCGTGCGGGCACAAACGCTGGCCGTGCGGTCGAATGACGAGATGGGTGATCTCGCGTGGGTGTTCAACCAGATGATCATGCGCTTGCAGGAGACCGGTCGCGCTTTCACGGAGATGACTGGCGAACCTGCGCAACCTTGTCGGGCAGATTGCGGACAGCGCGTCGCAAGTCGGCAATGCCAGCGAGCAATTGGCGTCAGCTGCCCAGCAATCGGGCGATGCCACGGCGCAAGTAACGAGCGCCATCCAGCAAGTCGCCATCGGCGCGAGCAACCAGGCCAACAGTGCCAGCGAGGTGACCGCCTCCATGGATCAGATCGGCGCGCCGTGTGGCCGAGGTGGCTCGCGATGCCCAGGTGCAGGCGGATTCGGTTGGCAGGGCGCGCGACGTGGTCGAGCGGCTGCATGCCACGGTCAAGGAGGCGAGCCAGGCCACCGATATCACGGCGGCTACCGCTCAGCAGGTGGTGACGGCAGCCCGCGAGGGCACGACGACGGTCAAGAACACCGTGTCGGGCATGGAGGCGATCAACCAGAGCACGCTGCTGGTGGCCCAACGCGTGCGGGAGATGGGCGAGAGTATCCGCGGAGATCGGCAAGATCGTGAGCGCCATCCAGGACATTGCCGACCAGACCAACTTGCTGGCGCTGAACGCGGCGATCGAGGCGGCGCGGGCAGGGGAGCAGGGGCGCGGTTTTGCGGTGGTGGCCGACGAAGTGCGCAAGCTGGCCGAGAAGGCCTCTTCCTCTTCCAGGGAGATCGCCGAGCTGGTGCGGGCGGTGCAGCGGGGCACCGAAGAGGCGGTGCGGGCGACCCAGGAGGGCGCAGCCAGCGTGGCACGGGGGGTCGAGGGCGCGCGGCGGCGCAGGCCGGGTCCTGGAGGAAATACAGGCGGCCGCCCAGCAGAACAGCCAGGCGACGACGAGCATCCAGACCACCTCACGGCGGGTGCAGGAGCTGGCGGAGGAGATGGCCACGGCACTCCAGCAGGTGCAGAGCGTAGGGGAGAAGAACCTGAGCGCCACGCACGAGATGACCGGCGTCATCGAGCAGGCGGCACAGGCAGTGGAGACGGTGGCTTCGACGGCGCAGGAGAACTCGGCAACTGTGCAGGAGGTGACGGCGACGGCCGAGGAGTTGACGGCGCAAGGGGCGGAGGTGTCGCAGTCGGCGCAGGGGTTGTCGGCTCTGGCCGACGGATTGCGGGCTGCCGTAAGCGCCTTTTGCCTCGATGGCGAAGGCCAGGGGCAGGCGAGCGCGGGGCTCGCCGACGGCGGCGCCGCGGTGCAGCCAGGGGAACGGAGGCCCGAACACGCCGAAAGCCTCGCCGCGCGGGGCCGCGAGGGGGCCGTGCGCATCCAGGGCATGCGACCGTACAGCCCGATCGAGCCGCCTTCGAGGAACTGACCCGGCAAGCAGGCCAGAGGTTTGTGTCAATAGAGGGGCCGCCCGAGCTGGGCGGCCCCTGCGCATTTCAGGCCACCATGGGTAGCCGGCTCACTTTCCACGCCCGCGCCGCCGCGATATCTTGGCGGGAGCGCACAGGTCAAGTGGAGGCGGCGTTGGATGCTCTGGCCATCATCCTGGCGCAGTTTGCGGCCATCCTCATCGCCGGCCGGGCTGTGCACGAAACGTATTGACTTTTTATGGAAGCTCGCCTACACTTCGGGACGGTGTCTCCAGACAACGAGGTTCAAGGAGCTGGCTTTATGAGAAGGCTGTACGTCCGTCCGAAGTATAATCAAAATGATGAAGTCAGACATAACATAA